>JBELAG010000619.1:0-2505 GCA_049509055.1 Solirubrobacteraceae bacterium | reverse complement strand
TCGCGCAGCGACCGGAACCGCCGGTAACCGTCGATCGCGTCGTCGATGCGGGGCCACGAGTCGAAGCGCAGCTCGGTCACGCCCGGCGCGATCCCGAACACCGGCGTCTCGTACGCGTGCCGCGGCCGGCCGGTCGGCGACTCGGTCTCCGCCACGACCACCACATCGGGGTGGGGCCGGGCCAGCCGCTCGCGCTCGTATCCGACCCATGCGGCCCGGGGGCCGGTCTCGCCGTCGGGCAGCGCAAACACCATGTCGCCGAACAGCTCGGCGCCGGCGCGCAACGCGGCGTCGGTCGATTCCGCCGGAAGGCTGCCGACGAGCAGCAGTTCGCTGGTCACCCGCGGCGTCATCGAACCGGCGATCCCCCGAATTCGGCGCCGCGGTTCTGCTCGGCGCTGATCGTCGCAAACGGCACGCGGGCAGTCTAGGGGCCCAACGGGCGCCGGTGGGGCGTGGCCAGAAGGCGACGGACCTCGTGCACGCGCGCACCGGCTGAGCAGTCGGGCCGACCGCGCGTCGCGGCCACCACCGTGGTTTCTACGGCCATCAACCGGCCGGCGCGCGCCGATGCACTCCCGATGCTCCCGCGCGCGAGCGCGGGGACGCGCGCCCGTGCCCACGATGACCGACCCGACCGTCCTTCCGCACGACCACGATCGCCGCTCGATCAGGCTCGGCGACGCGGTCACCAGGTTGCGACGGCGGGCCGGCGCCGACCGCGGCGTGGTGCTCGTGCTCACCGCGCTGCTGATGGTCGCGCTGCTGGGCATGGCCGCGCTCGCGATCGACACCGGGAGCTTCCGCCAGGCCGAGTACCAGGCCCAGTCCGCCGCCGACGCCGGCGCCCTCGCCGCCGCGCAGGACCTGCCCGCCAATTCGGTGTCGGCCGTCAGCGACGGGTCGAGCTACGCCTCCGACGATGACCCGGGAGCCACCGTCAGCGTCACCACCCCGGCCGACGACAACAGCAACGAGGCCGAGGTCGACGTCACCCAGACCGTGCCGACGTTCTTCGGACAGATCTTCGGCCTCGACGAGACGAAGGTCAGCGCCTCGGCGGTCGCCGTCGAGGACGACACCGAGCTGGTGTCCGACGGGGACATCAGCCCCCAGGGATGCGCGGGCATCTGCAACTACGTCGCCCCCGGCGTCGTCGGCACGGGCCCGTGGGTGGTCACCTTCGGCAACGTCGACCTCCAGGACTGCGACGGCGGCACCGGGGAGGGCTGCACCCTGCCGCCGGGCGACACCAGCGCCGAGGTCGTCGACCTCAACGGCTTTCTGCCGGGCGGGATCGAGCAGACGATCTCGACCCTGCCCGATGAGAACTACGAGCTGACCTTCGAGCTGTCGGGCAACCCCTACCAGGGCGTCGATGGCTACACGTTCACCGGCGACGTCGACATCAACGGCACGCTGACCCCGTTCACTCACCAGAACACCCCCTACCCCACGGTCGACTTCGACTACAAGACGGTCGCGTTCACCACCACTTCGACGTCGACGACGATCCAGTTCTACAGCACGTCGTATCGCACGGGGCTGGCGGACTATGCCGGCCCGGAGATCACCGACATCTCGATCCTCGGCCCGAGCAGTTCGCTGGTCCGCTGACCGCGGGCGGTAACCTGCCAGCCACGGCAGGCTGTCGGTCGACGACGGAGTGGTGTGGATGGCGGATTTGCTCGGCGATCGTGCCGGTTGCGCACCGACGCTGCGGTCGCTGCTGGGGCGCGAGGAGATGCTGCTCGCGCCCGGCTGCTACGACGCGCTGGGGGCGAGGCTGGTGGAGGAGGCCGGCTTCGCGGCGGCGTACATGACCGGGTTCGGCAGCGCCGCCTCGCGCCTGGGGCGTCCCGACATCGGCCTGATGACGATGCCCGAGATGGTGGACAACGCCCGCCGGATCGCGGCGGCGGTGTCGATCCCGGTGATCGCCGACGCCGACACCGGCTACGGCAACGCGATCAACGTGATCCGCACGGTGCAGGAGTACGAGTCCGCCGGCGTCGCGGCGATCCACATCGAGGATCAGGTGATGCCCAAGAAGTGCGGGCACATGGACGGCAAGCACGTCGTCACCGCGGGCGAGATGGTCGCGAAAGTGCGCGCGGCGGTGGCCGCGCGCCAGCGCGACGAGTTCCTGATCATCGCCCGCACCGACGCGCGCGCGGTCGAGGGGCTGGGGGCGGCGCTGGAGCGCGCGCGGCGCTACTTCGACGCGGGGGCGGACATGCTGTTCGTCGAAGCGCCCCAGTCAGTGGCGGAGATCGAGGCGATCGCCGCCGGCCTGAGCGACGTGCCGCTGTTGTTCAACTACGCCGAGGGGGGCAGGACGCCGCCGGTCACGCACACCCTGCTGCGCGAGCTCGGCTTCAAACTCGTGATCTTCCCGATCGGGACGCTGCTGGCGGCCACCGGAGCGATGCGCGCGCTGCTGGCACAGATCCGGGAGCAGGGCTCGCCGATCGACGCGCTGCCGACGCTGCCGCCGTTTGACCG
>JBELAG010000618.1:0-2517 GCA_049509055.1 Solirubrobacteraceae bacterium | reverse complement strand
GCACCGCGCACGACGGTAAGTCATGCCGCGGACGGAACGCCGCGCTGAAAAGACACGCCCGAGTGCGCGAAACCGGCGCCTCAGTAAGTCACGGTGCCCGTTCTGAGTGTCCTTAAAAAAACCACCCCTCATTTTGGAAGCTGGCGTGAGCGGCAACAAGCGCGGCGTCGGGGGTTGCCCCCTACGAGCACCGACAGCCGGCGGCTGTTCCCCGGGGCGTAGGGGTAGTCCCCAGTCGGCAGCGAGGCGACTTGGAACCAGTAGGACCGGTGGATGCTCTCGGGGCCAACCCCGAACGTGTAGGTGGTGGAGAAGCGCCCGCGGCCGCCGACATGCTCACGCACGCCGTACGTCGTGACCACCCGCCCAAGCCCGATCCGCAACCGAAGCAAAGCCCCGCTTGACGGCAGATAGCCGCCGAGGAGCAGGCCGGTGATTCGCACGGTGCCACCCCACGCCACCCGGCGGGGGGTGATCCTCAGCAGCTTGACGCTGGCCGGGACCGTCAGCGACACCGCCGCTGACGTAGCCGGCTCCGTGGTCGCGTCCCCGGCGTACGCCGCCTCGATCAACCTGGACGGACCCGGCGCGATCGCCGCGGTCCACAGCCCGTCGGCCGCCGTCTCAATCGTCTCGACCGAGCTGAACTGCTGCAGTCCGTTGGCCGGCGCGGTGAGGATCTGAACCGTGCGACCACCCAGCGGAGAGCCGTCGGCCAGCCCGAGCCATCCGCTGACCGTGGTCGCCCTGCCGAACCCGATCTTCAACGTGCCCTGCTCGACGACGTGCGGGAGCAGCACCACGCGCTTCAGGCGCACCACGTGAATCTTCCTGTGGTGGCGGATCTCGACGATCACGATCTTGTGCACGACGGTGCGAGCGCGGCAGCGCCTCACCTTCTTGGTCCGCGCGCGGCCGCGGACCGTGACTGCACGCCCATGTCGCTTGACGATCCGAACTGGCCCGAGTACGCGTACCTTCTCACGGCGGCATCGCAGCGCATCGGCGATTCGCCTGAACGTGATCGCCGCCGCGGTCGGCTGGCGGATCTGCATCGTGACGCTCTCGGTCCCCGACGTCGCGTACTGACCCGCCGTGTTGATCGCATTGCTCTGCGCACTGCAGCTGACCGTGTGAGAGCCGAGCCCGGAGACCGGGACCTGCGCGCTCGCCGCCGCGTACCGCACCGCCGGACCCCCGTCGACCGAGCAGTCGATCCCGCGGACCCCGCTCGGCCCGGCCGTCGCCGTCGCGCTCACATACTGCGTGCCGGCGGTGGAGAGCGCATCCGCGGGACCGGACAGCGCGACGGTCGGGGTGACGTTGTCAACGTTGTACGCGTGCGACACCGAGCCGACCACTCCCGCTGCGTTCGACGCCGAGAACCCCAGAGTCACCGCGGCCGCGCCGTTCGGGTAGCTGGTCGTGTCGACGTTGCCATCCACCTCGGACAGGTCGCACTGCGCCCACTGCGACGTATCCGGCTGCCAGTCGGCCGCTGAGTTCAGCACCGTCCCGTTCAGCTCGATCTCCATCCCGCATACGCCCGATGGATCGCTTGCGGACAGGTTCACGGGCCATGAGCCACGGACCCACGCGTTGCTCTGATACCAGAGGTTGTTCCCGAGTGCGTCCAGCGTCGGGGCGGAGGTCTCCTGCACCTCAAGTGCGATCGCATTTACCTCAAAGACAATGTTTCCGCTGTTGGTAGCGTTGCATTCAGGGAAGACTCCTCCGGTCACGCCCGTTGTGCACGTCACCTGCCATCCGAAGTAGCGCGAAGGTTGGATGCTCTCGTCAATTCCGCCCATCGCCAGGATACCCGAATCTAGACCGTGGCAGTCGGCGGTTATTGGCTTGGACCCGTAGTTGACCCCGTTATTTCCCCAGAAGAACTCGGCGGTGAATCCATCCGCACCTAGCGTGCAGGCTCCTACGGGATTCCCCTCTTGGGTCGAAGTATCCACGCTAACGATGCTTAGGCTCGGCGACGGGGTTTCGGCGGTCCACTGGCCGACTGAGCCGACCGGTGGCGTCCGCCCGCTGATGCCGAGGGTGTCGGTCCAATCAGAGCCATTGCCACAGGTGTTCGGCTCAGAGAAGCTGTCCGGGGAACTGTCAGCGCTGAAGACGGGGGCTGTGTTCCCATAAAGATTGCACTCGTTCACCCAATAGACGTCCGGACCATTGGTCGCTCCAAATGCAGCGGACGGCCGAACTCCGAATCCGAACGCCAGAACTAGCGCGACAGCCAGCCGCGAGATCGTAGCCAGTCGCACAAATACAAATCTCATCGCTTGATCACACTCCAACCGGGTCAGCAAATCACCGCGATGTGAAAAGCAAGAGGCGCCGGCTGCCCTGACTGATTGAACGTCGTCACATCTAGTCCGCCTCCTAGTTTGGCCGGCGCGGGGGTTCCAACCACCGCGTAACCGGCAGCAAGTGTGAGCGAGCCGTCGGGGAGCGTTACCGTCTCGGTAGCCGGTGACAATGTATCATCAACAGTTACAATAG
>JBELAG010000617.1:0-4992 GCA_049509055.1 Solirubrobacteraceae bacterium | reverse complement strand
GCCGGCGGAACCGAAGCAACCGGCGCCGAGCAACTGGAGCCGTCGGCCGTCGAGTTGCCCAGGCATCGTCGGGATTCGGCACACACGAGGCGAGCCGCGGTTTCGGCGAGATCCAGGGCCGCGGCGACGACTTCTCGGCGCCCGCGGCCCGGCGATTCGCGAGGCTACGTCAGCGTCGGGCCTGGTAGGCCCGCCCGCGCGGGCTCACCCGCCCTGAGCGACTGTGCCAAACGGTGTCTGAGCGAGCTGACGTACTGCCCGTGCCCGGTCTGTGGCGCCGGTCGGGATGTCGTGCATGTGGACCAGGAGCGGTCTGCGCGCCGTTCTCGTAGCTGCCGGCCAATGTCATACATCCCGACGCTGGTGGCCTCGTTGGACGCGCGCCTCGACGAGCTCGCGACCGAGATCAGCTCGCTGCCAGAGACGCGAGCCGCGCTCCCGGCACGAATCCTCGCCGCATGTTGAGCGATCGCGGAGTCGCAGTCGCGTCAGGTGTTTGACTTGCCGCAGGTGCCGAGGCTCGATTGTGTTGAGCACTGGATCCAGAAGCGCCGGTGTGAGTGCGGGCATCTGGCGAGTTCGAGTTTCCCGACGGGCGTGACGGCGCCGGTCTGCTACGGCCCGCGGATCCGGGCGCTGGGGATCTACCTGGTCTCCTATCAGCATCTGCCCTACGAGCGGGCGGCTGAGATCCTATCTGATTGGGTGGGCGCGGCGATCTCGGTCGCGACGCTGCAGGCGTTCGTCGCCCAAGGCGCGGACGGGCTCGAGGAGTTCCTTGAGGAGATCCGCTCCCAGCTGATGGCTGCGGAGGTGGCGCATTTCGATGAGACCGGCGGACGGATCGATGGCCGGCTGGGCTGGATCCATTCGGCTTCGACCGAGACGCTGACGTTGTTGCATGTGCATCGCAAGCGCGGCGTGGAGGCGATGCTCGACGCTGGCGTACTGGACGTCTTTGACGGAGTCGCGGTCCACGACGGGTGGGCGCCGTATCGCAACTTCAAGGACGCCGAGCACGCGCTGTGCGGCGCTCACCATCTCCGCGGGCTGATCGCCGCCGAGGAGCAGGGGCAGGCGTGGGCGCTGGGGATGGGCTGCCTGCTCTTGGACACCCACGACCAGGTGCAGCAGGCCAAAGCGGCCGGCCGCGAGCAGCTGCCAAAACGGGTGCTCGCGGCGCTTCACGCAAGCTATCGGGAGCTGATCACCCTTGGTTATGAGGACAACCCCGGGCTGGCCGTCCAGCACGACGGCCAGCGGCCCAAGCGCACCAAGGCGCAGAACCTCCTGCTCAGGCTCGATCAGCGTCAGACCGAGGTGCTGCGGTTCGCCCACGACTTCCGCGTCCCGTTCGATAACAACCTCTGCGAACGGGACCTGCGGATGGTCAAGCTGCAGCAGAAGATCTCCGGCTGCTCGCGCACCACCGAGGGCGCCGAGCGGTTCGTGGCGATCCGCTCCTATATCTCCACCGCCCGCAAGCACGGCCTCAGACCGATCGACGTGCTTACCGGTCTGGCCGCCGGCCAGCCGTGGCTGCCGCCGCCAGCACCCGGCTGATCATTCGGTCCGGGTCGCCCGCGATCCTTGCGGGCGATGAGCAAGCGATCCAGACGCCGACCCCACCCCGCCACCGCGGCCGCCGCCCCCCGGCAGCTGAACCCGGCGCCATCACCAACCGGCACGCAGACACATCCTCCCGCCCCGCCTGAGCGGCTGCTGCTCGACCAGATCGCTCAAGGCGAGCTCGACGCGCACCTGACCGCGATCGCCGACGCGATCCACGCGCGCATCGATCTGATCCAGACGGTCAGCTCCGCCAAGGCCCTGGCGATGCTCAACGTCGGCGACCGCGTCCGCTTTAACCACCACACCCGCCCCCAATACCTCCGCGGCGTCGAAGGCGTCGTGATCGAACTCGACCACCGCACCGCGACCGTCTGCATCCACCAGCCCGTCGGCCGGTTCCGCGGTGGCGAGATCCGCCGCTGCCCACCACTGCTGCTCGACCGCCTGCACCCCGCCGCCTGACCAAGCAGACCGCAGTGATCCCAACCCACGCCGCCGCCGAACTCGACAGCCTGATCAAAGAGATCACCGTCGACAGCCACGACCAAGACGAACAACTGATGAGCTCCGAAGCCGCCTTCGACGACGACGACGACTTCCCATGCTCAGGGACTGTCGTCGGCGAGGAAGTGCAAGTCCTATCCGCCAGTCGAGCCGACAGCCGTCACGAACTGGTCGCCACCTGCCAGCGCAACGGACACCGCTACGAGATAGCACTCCTCGACATCAACCTCAACACCGACCCCGACACCTCACGCCTGATCGCCGCATACCGTAACCGTTCAGGGGATCCGGTCAGGATGGGGCGGCGAGGAGCGGCGGGATCGGGTGGCCGTGGAGGTCGGCGGTGATCGCGGCGGTGAGGTAGTCGTGCAGTCGTCGGCCTTGGAGGCGGCAGGTCTCGCGGGCGGTGAGGAGTCGTTCCACGATCCGGTTGCCGGTATCGGTTTGGGTGCCGTAGCTGGTGCGACGCCAGTGCACGGCGTGTCTGAGAGCTCGCTCGCTGGCGTTGTTGGTGGCGGGCACGCCCGGGGTGGTGGTGAACGTCCAGAGCGCGGGCTCGTGATCTAAGAGGCCTTGGCAGAACCGGCGGGTCTTTGGGTCGCGTGATCGGGCGCCTCGGTCGAGCAGGTCATGCAACGCGTGGCGGTGCGGGGCGATGTCCTCTCGCAGACCTCGGAGATCGTCGGGGTCGCGGTCGGGCTGGTGCAGCACGCCGAACACGCGGCCGAGCTCGCGTGAGAGCTTGCGTCCGAGGCGGCCCGGGGCGCCGTCGCGCTCTGACAACGCGACCAGATCACGAGCGACGTGAGCGAGGCAGAGCTGTCGTTTGCTGTCGTCGATGTACAGGTACACGGAGTACCGGTCGGTCACGATCACCCCATCGGGATCCTCACCGAGCAGCGCCTTGGCGGCATCACGATCGCGGTACTTGGCGATCTGAAACAGCGCCATCCGCTCGCTGGTCGAGACCGACAGCCATCCCCCGGTGCCGGCCTGTGGCCAGCTCGTCTCATCCGCGCCACGGACCGGCTCTGAATCGAGCGCGTGCAGGATCTCCTGATACGGGACCTCCAGCGTGAGCGCAGTCTGCCCGAGCAGCGCTTGCAACGACGCCGTGCTGATCGTCAGGCCGAACAGATCGCTGAAGATACGGACCGTTTCGCGCCGTCCGATCCTCGCGGCGGTCAAGGTCGCCGCCGTGGCCGCCACCCCCGGCCCGAACGCACCGGCGGGGACCCCGTCCGGGAGCTCAGCGAGGGTGCATCTCCCGCAGTCGCACCGCACGCGCATCCGGCGATGCTCGCTCACCACGACTCGCGTGATGATCTCCGACACCTGATGGCAGACTGGATCACCCTCAAGCGCGCTGTCGTCCTGCTCGAGCTGCCCGCCGCATCCCTGACACGACGACGGCCAATGCTCGATCACCCGATCCGGATCAGCGACCATCTTCCGGCGAGAGCCCTTGTGGCCAGACTGGCCGCCCTGCCTCTTGCCCGAGCGTTTCTTCGGTCGCTGCTCCCGCGCCTGCGCCGAGTCGCGTGAGGGGGGCAGGCTGCTGTTCTGCGAGCTGCGGCCAATCAACCGCTTCAGGCTTTTACCGCATCCCGTCCCGCGTCGAACACCTCGTCCACAATGTCGCGTGCCACACCGCAACATTTCCTGCACACACCAGGAATCCTTCAAAACCGCGCGACGACGCCCTGAACGCTTACGGACAAGTAGCACGACCGTTGGCGCGCTGCAACCGGCGAGCCGCGGTGCTCGTCCGCGGAACGCTTCCGCCGAGCCGGCCAGATGCCTTCGTCGCAGGACCGCTCGTGCCGACGCCGCCAAGCTGGCGATTGCGTTCGCGGCAAACCGGCCATCAGCCGCGACAGCGCGGGGTATATGACGAGGTCGCCGCCAAGAAACGTAGCTAGCTGCTATCTCCTGTTAGCGTAATACCAATTACATCCTTCTAGGTAGCAGTAGACCCGCCACTGCGAAAACGTGAAGTGTGCGAACGTCACGGCACCGCAGACGCGGCTGGGCTTCGTGTACGTGATCCACTGGCGAACGGTTGTGCAGTCGACGTTTCCTGGAGCGCATGCTGTAGTCATACCCGTCCCGATCGCCTTGATGGCATTCCAGAGGTGCCACTGGATATCTTTCGCAACAACGCGGTTATCCGGATAGAAGTGCGTCGGCTTGTAGTCGGACTCGTAGATCACCACACGCGCACTGCTCAATCGAGCTACCGGCACCTGCCGTGCTGCGGGTTCATGACCCTGGAGCGGCAGCACCCAAATCACCAGCGAGCTTATCCAGCCGTCCCGGCGACTCGGCCCTGATCGCTCGCTCGGGGGCTGATCCGCGGCTGCGCTGACCCCGCGCCCGCCACGAGTACGCCAACCGGGGACCGCCGCAGCACGCCGTTGCCGCGCGCCGGCGAGCAGCTCTCGCGCGCACAGCGGGCTCAGACAGCGTCACGACGCTGACTGCGCGCCGCCGACGTACCGGCCCGAGCTCGCGCCCCGCATGTGCTCAGGCCCGCCGGCTGCTCGCTGTGCGTGGCGCACCCCCGGGCCGAGCTCTCGGGGTTGGAACGCCTCATGGCCCGGTAAGCAGAGTCCGGGTGCGCGATCGGTGCACGAGGTGACCGCGCCCACCGTGTGTGTGTGCGTCACAGGCGTGATCCACGGCGGACGGACGGCCGAAAAGGCGGGTGTGCACGGGCCCCGCACGCAACAACCCTCACACCGAAAGGTCAATCCCATGTCGCACATCATCAAGCGTCTTCGTGTCATCGTCCTCACCGGCGCGGTTCTGCTCACCTCGACCGGCGCGGCGCTGGCCGCCTCGCCATGGCTCCTCCACGTTTGGGGTGGGTCAGGCGATGACGGGTCCGGCGTTGAGCTTGCCGGCGATGAGGTA
>JBELAG010000616.1:0-2531 GCA_049509055.1 Solirubrobacteraceae bacterium | reverse complement strand
TCAGCTCGCGCGGCCTGATGAACGCGTCGAGCTGCGCCCCGCCGGACCGCAGCGCGACCCATCCGCCGGTCACGCCGAGGACGGCGAGCGCGCCGGTCGGGAACTTGCGTCCGGCCAGTTCGCCGGCGTCGGTGACGAGGTCGAGAGTGAGGTCCCCCATCGCCGGCTGGTGGCCGACCAGCATCACCACGCCGCATGCGTCGGGGACGCGGTGCACGCGCTCCAGCAGCCCGCCCGCCGAGGCGCCGTAGAGCTCGCGCTCGAACCGGATCTCCCCGGACGGCGCGACGAGGTCGACCGTCTCACGCGCCCGCCGGGCCGACGAGCACAGCACGAGCGCGATCTCGACCCGCTCGCGGCGCAGATACTCACCGATCGCGGTGGCCGCCCGGCGCCCCCGGGCGGCCAGCGGGCGGTCGTGATCGGCGAGCGCCGGATCGTCCCAGCTCGACTTGGCGTGGCGCAACAGCAGCAGACGTCTGTCCTCGGCCATCGCGACAGTGTCGCGCGTCACGATGCCCGACGCCGGCGCTGGTCCTGCGAACAGGTCTGGACGGCGCGCACGTTCGCGTGATCGCCGACCTCGGCGGGCGAGGCCCCGGACCGGACATCCGCCGCTCGCCGTGGCCGGTCGCTCATGACCGCGATCGACCGGCCGATGATCACGGACATGGACGTTCGCCGCTCGCGCCACACCGAAGCTTCCCGTCAACCAGCGCCCGTACGACACCGGGCCAGCCGTCGGATCCGGACCGCGGCCACGAGATGCGTCGCCTGATCGACCATCAGATCGTCACCGTCGACCTCGATGACCGCGGCCGGTTCGACTGCATCGTCGGGCTCGCGCGATCGCCGGTTGCCACGCTGATCCCACTCGCCGAGCTCACCGCCGACCTCCAGGACGGCCTCACCCCAGGTGGCCTGGGCTTTCTCACCTTCGATCACCGCGGGTCGCCGATCGCGCTGCGTGGCGTGGCCCGCGCCGTCCACGGCGGCGAGGCCGTCGAGTTCGTCGTCACCGACGGCGTGGAGATCACCGAGCGGCGGCGGGCGCCGCGGCTGGCGATCCGCATGTCGCTGCGAGCCACGCCGGTCGCCCAGCGGGGAACGCCTGACGCCCCGGTCCAGACCGAGACCGAGAACGTCAGCCTGGCCGGCGCGCTGATCGCCGATCACCCCGACCTCGGCGACGGCCCCTGGCGGATCGAGCTCGCGCTCGCCGGCGGCGGGGACCCGCTGCGCTGCGTGGGAGCGATCGCGCGGCGGGCCGACGGCCGGCTCGCGATCCGCTTCACCGAAATCGCCGAGGCCGACCTCGTGCGGCTCGGCGGGGTGCTCGCCGACCGCGCCCGAACGGCGGTGTGACGCCGACCGACCGCGTGACGCGATGATCGCGCGCGGCGGCCGGGCCGCCACGCCCCGGGCGCGGTCTGGTTCAATTCGCCCGGTGCCTCGCCGGATCGCTCACGCGGTCGCCGCTGCGTGCGCCGTGGCGGGGCTGCTCGTGCTCCCGGCGCTCGCCGCGGCGCCGACCGCGGTGCCCACTCGTTTCGTCGGCGTCAACGTCGACGGTCCGATGTATCCCGACGCCGCGGCCGGCGTCAACCTGTTCGCCCAGTTCGCGCTGATGCAGGCGGCCGGAGTGAAGTCCGTCCGCGTCGTGTTCGACTGGTCGTTCGCCCAGCCGTACGGCCGTTGGGCCGACGTGCCGGCCGCCGACCGCGGGCTGTACACCACCGCCGGGGGTGTCCCGACGAACTTCGCCCAGATCGACGCGATCGTCGGCCTCGCCGCCCGTTACGGGCTGACCGTCCTGCCGGTCGTCATCTACGCGCCGCCGTGGGACGTCGCCCCCCACGACGACACGACGTTCGGGCAGCCGGCGCGCACGGCGCCCTACGCCGCGTTCCTCACCGACCTGATCGCCCGCTACGGCCCGCACGGCAGCTTCTGGACGGGCCGCTCGGGTCCGCGCGTGCCGATCCGCCAGTGGCAGATCTGGAACGAGCCCGACATCGCCGGGTACTGGCCGACGCAGCCGTTCGCCGACACCTACGTCGCCCTGCTGCAGGCCGCCCATGCGGCGATCAAGCGAGCCGACCCGGGCGCCCAGGTGGTGCTCGGTGGGCTCGTGAACTCCTCCTGGAAGGACCTGGCGTCGATCTACCGCGTCGCCGGGGCGCGAGCGTCGTTCGACGTCGTGGCGGTGCACCCGTACACCGCCGAGCCGGGCAACGTGATCAAGATCCTGCAGTTGGTGCGCCAGGTGATGAACGCCAACGGCGATCGCGCGACGCCGGTCATCGCCGACGAGATCAGCTGGACCTCGGCCCAGGGGCAGACCACCGGCCCGGGCATCGGCCTGGACATCAACACCACCGAGCAGGGCCAGGCGAGCGACCTTGCCACGCTGCTGCCGATGCTCGCCTCAGACCGCGCCGCCCTCGGCCTGGCCGCCTTCTACTACTACACCTGGGCGGGCGCCGAGGTCCACGGTGGCCCGACGTTCGGCTACGCCGGGCTGCTGCGCT
>JBELAG010000615.1:0-2557 GCA_049509055.1 Solirubrobacteraceae bacterium | reverse complement strand
AGGGCGGTGACGCTGCCCAGCAGCAGCAGCACGCCGAGGCTGGTGCCGATGATCTGCATGCCGCGCCGGCCGCCGAACAGCAGCACCAGCCCGCCGGCGATCAGCGCCAGCGGCGCGACCGCCGCGGTCATGACCAGCGCCGGGGTGACCAGCGCCTTGGCGCCGTTGACAAACCCGCCGATCCCTGACGCGTTGGTCGGGATCCCCGCCGCCTTGGCGACCAGCCACACACCAGCGCCCTGCAGGATGCTCGCCGCGGCCAGGACTGCGACCAGCGCCGCGCCTGCGCAGACGTGCAGGCGGTGGGGGCGGGGGGATGGGGTGATGGGGGACACGTGATACCTCCGGGTGCGGGGCTTGACGGATGAGAGGCCGCGACCGGCCCTCTGTTGGCCAAGTACCGGGCGCGTCACCGCAGGCCCCGCTCGCGATCCACAATTTCTTTCGAGCGCCCGGCACGCGCGCACAGGCGCAGGCGGCGAGGGCGGGGAGATGGGGTGATCGGGGGCAAGCGATACTCCGGTACGAGGCCGGTCGGATCGGGGCCGGGATGGCCCGTCACCGGGTAGGTACCGGGCGCGCCCACGACGGCCCCTACTCGCGACCGAAGATTTCTCTTGCGCTCGCGCTGCGGCCGGGCGCGGCGTGGCATCAGGCTCGATCACCGGGCCTTCCGGCCCGGACGCCTTCCTGCTGGGTGTCCGGGCCGGCGCGGCGTGCGGTTAGCAGCCGTCGAGTTCGTGCGGGGCGCGGCCGAGCGCGAGCACCAGCCGGCTGGCGGCGGGGATCCCGATGTGGCGTTGGCGGCGGCCGTTCTTGCCGGGCTCATAGCCGAGCTGGCGGTCCAGATCGATCTGGCACATGTTCAGATAGTGCGCGAGCTCCGCGCGCGTCAGCTGCGGCTGACGCGCCAGCTCGCGCTCCAGGAACGCGCGGACTCGCGCGGTGGGGATCAGGTCAAGCTTGTAGCGCTTGAGCTCCTGATAGTCGCGCTCCTGGGCGGCCAACACCCGCACCCGTCCGGGTGTCAGGCGCATCCGCTGCGCGGCCTGCTCGACGCTCAGGCCGTTGACGCTGGTCAGTCGCCACGCGTGCTTGCGCCGCTGCGCGCACGACCGGCACATCCCGCCGCGCTCGCACCGCAAGCAGCTCGTGAACGCCGACGTGGTGGTCGTGGTGGTGGTGGTGGCCAGCGCGGCGGGTTGCTGGCGTGCAGGTGGCCGAGGATGGCGTGCCAAGGGGGTGTCCTCCTGCTGGTGATGGCTCAGATCGGTGCTCAGCGCCCAAGGAATAAGTCGGGGCGAGATCTCGCCGATTATACCACTTATGGCGCGAGTATCACGCTAGCGCGCTATTAGCGGTAGACGAACCTTTGGACAGGTGCACCTCTTGTCTCAGGAGGATGCTGTTGAGGCTGGACGGACGTGCGAGACCGTCGGTCGACGAACTGGCGCACGGATGACAGGTCGCAGCGACAGAGCGGCGGTCGGCTCGACGCTGGGCCTGCCGCGAACGGCTCACGCGTCGAAGGGGAGCGGCGGCCCGGCAGCGGCGGGTGGCGTCGATGGTCTCGTCGGTCTCGTCGCGCAGGCACCCTGGAGGGCGCCGGTGCGTTGCGCTTGACGCCCCCGGTCCAGCGTGCAACACACCCGTCGTCGGCGTCACCAACCACACACGGTGGGGTTCCTGGCGGGACGCTTCGGCGATCGGCGATCGGCGATCGCCGGCGTCCCCGCGAGGCCTGTTGTAGCGATGTCGGTGGCGCGCAGAAGTCCCCGGGCTGGCTGGCGCGTCAGCCCAGCGTGGTCGGCGCTCAGTTCAGACGGGTGGCGAGTGTTGTTGTCGGGCGGTCAGCGTGCGAGGCGGCCGTCGAGCAGGTCCACGGCCTGCCAGCCGCCCGTGCGATGGTCAAGCACCACCGCCCAGTCGGCGACGTCAATCGTTTGGCGTAGCTCGAGCACGGCGGTCGCGCCGTCGGTGAAGATCCGCCGCACGGTCACCGAGGAGGAGCCCATCCGCGCAAAATAGATGGAGCACGTGCTGTGCGCCTCGCGGCCGTAGGCGGCCGCGACCGCGCCAGCACGCCCGCCAGCACCCACCCCACCCGCGCCCACCATCGCCCGGCACGCCGATGCGCTGCACCGGGCGTCGGTAGCGGGTGAGCGGGCGTGGGGTCGGCGCCCTGCGATGGCGCCAGCGCGCCCGCGGGGATGGGACGCCATCATCCCCTGGGGTGGTCGTGCTCGCCGCAGCGCCTGGCGATCATCGCCGACGGCGACTGTGACCGCGCCGCCGACCGCGATGGCGACCATCATGCTGGCTGTGCTTGGCAACCGCTCGCCGGGCGAGATCATGCCGCGGTCGATCGCGGTGGCGGTGTCGGCGATGATCCGTGGTGTGCTGGGCCGAGGCTCGCCGGGCGTGCACCCGCCGGCCGCGGCGGTGTCGACGGTGATCGGCTGTGGCTCGGGGTGTGGGGACGCCGACGGTCACGACCACGCGCCGTGAGTGCGCCGCGGCGAACGGGAAATCGGCCTCGGTCAGGCTGGAGACCATC
>JBELAG010000614.1:0-4247 GCA_049509055.1 Solirubrobacteraceae bacterium | reverse complement strand
TGGATGGCGCTCGACGACACCGCGGCCGACACCGGCACGATCTACTACGTCCGCGGATCGCATCGCTGGCGCCACGCGCCGCCGGGCGGATCGTTCCACGCCCCCGACGACTGGCTCGGTCATGTTCGTACGGCGATCCCGCCCGACACCGAGCTCGAGCTGGTCCCGATCGAGGTCGCGGCCGGCGGCGCCGCGTTTCACGACGGCTGGACGTTTCACGGCAGCCCGTCCAACCAGCGCCCCGACGCCCAGCGTCGCTCGATCATCAGTCACCTGATCTCGACCGACACGCGCTGGAACCCGGCGCACCCGCACCCGATCTACTCGCGCTATCGCCGTCCCGGGGAAACCGAGCTCGACGAGGCCTTCTTCCCGATCCTGTGGCGCGGCGGATACCGCACGCCGTGGCTGGACGACGGCGCGCTGCCGGCCGCAGCCTGACGGTCGCCGCCGGCTACTCGCCGGGCGGCTGCTCGCCGGGCGGCTGCTCGCCGGGCGGCTGCTCGCCGGGCGGCTGCGGAAGATGAGCGTCGACGTACTCCCGCGCGAGGCGCTTGGGCGCCCGGGCCAGCCACGCCTCCACGATCAGCTCCTCGAGGCCTGAGACGCGCGCTCGCCCCAGCCGCACCAGCACGGCGGGGTAGCCGTCGAAATGGGGCGTCGTGAAGTAGAGGTCGGGGTCGTCGGCGAGCAGCGCCTCCTTGGCGATCAGGTGCTCGACGCGCGCTCCCAGGATCGGCCCGCTCGGGGCCGCATCGCCGAGTGCCCGCAGGTCCGACGGGCGCAGCGGCCGCTCCCAGACGAACAGCTTGTCGCGCACCCGCCACATCGCGATTCCCCGCCGGGCATGCTCGCCGGTCTCCGGCAGCGCGAGCGCGATCCTCCGTACGTCGTCCCAGGTGGCCACCGAGGCCAATCGTACGCGCCGCGCCCATACAGGAGCGCCCGTCTCATCCGCGAGGGCGGGCCGGTCACGACGACCGCGGTGCCAGCCCCGTGTCGATCAGCAGATCCCCGAACGAGAACGTGGCGGACTCGTCCCTGATCTTCACCAGCGACGGGTCAGGCGTGAAGTTGGTGTGCAGGATCGAGCCGGGCGTGTCCCACAGCACGCGGAGGAACACCTGGGTGATGATGCCCGCGCCGACGCAGCCAAGGGTGCTGCCGGCACGCTGGGCCTCGGCCAGCACGTAGTACAGCAGCGGTGTGCCGGTGTTGAACACCGAGTTCTGCGTCGGGTTGATCTTCGCTGCGGGGATCACCGGGCAGCCCATCGCCTTGGCGATCGCCTGGCCGCTGGCGAGCCCGTCGTAGTTCCCCCGCGCGAAATCCCGGGACACCAGATCGCCGCTGCCGTTGCAGACCGGCGAGGCGGCATCGGCGCAGCCGGCGATCGTCGAGGCCGGCAGATCGAACAGCGCCGGCGAGATCGTCGTCTGGGTCCTGCGCGCGAAGTTGATGCCGGTGTCCCCCTGCGGGGAGGCGACGTCCGCGGCCAGGCCGTCGGCGTTCTGCTGGGCGTTGAGCGCGGGCACGAAGTACTTCCACTGGATCTGGTGACCGGCCGGATCGGGCTCCGTGCAGATGCTCAGCGTCGTGCAGTCGCTGCTGGCGTCGCCGGTGGGGCCGGGCAGTTGCCCGCCGCCGGTCAGATCGCCGGCCTGGAAGTTGTTGAGATCGCCGGCCTGGAAGTTGTTGAGGTCGAAGATCGCCACGTTGTCATCGAGGTCGATGGTCGTCGGGTCGATGTCATTGATGTGATAAATCTCGCGCACCAGGCTGTGGCCGAACCGGTAGGCGCCGACCGAGAACTCGATCGGCGTGAAGTCGGCGTCGGGGAAGTCAGGTGTGGTCAACGTCCACTCGTTCTGGCTGTGGCCCTTGTCCGGCTTGGCATCGGGGAAGGAACCGGTGTGGTCGGATGTGACGCGCTGCAGGTACTTGCTGATCTCGGTCTGACCGACGTAGGCCGGCAGCAGGTCGGTGAGCACGATCTCCTGGTAGTAGTCCTCGGTCAGCTGGCGCGCCTGCGCGTACTGCATCCCGTCATTGATGAAGTCGTTATAGAACGCGGCGAAGGCGGCGGTGATCTGCGACAGGATCTGGTTTTCGTCATCGCGAGGTTCGACCAGGTCGGCCACGCCCGTGACGGGGTTGCGGGCCAAGTCGAACACGCCGTTGGGGTTGCCGTCGGTGACCGTGGGGAACCCGTCGGCGCTCGGCGTGCCGAGCGTGCCCTGGACCCGCAGATGCTCGCCGTCGCGCCCGTACAACTGCGGGTCCACCGACGGGCCGCCGCCGAACAGGTTGTTGAGATCGAACCGGAACGACTCGTAATTCGACAGCGAGCTCGCGTTCACATCGGCGGTCGGCTGAGGGGTGTCATCGAAGTCGAGGTTGTGATCGACGAACTGGCCGAGATAGGTGTACTCCGAAGGGAGGGTGGGGCTGTCGTCAGCCGTACCCTGGTCGACCCCGGGCGGGTCGGGCGTGGGGTTCTCCATCGTGGCGACGAGGTCCGCGGCTGCCCGGTCTGAGAAGTGAAATGGGGTGAGGCTCGGGAACATGCTGCCGAAGCACATCGGCGTGCCGGGTGGCGGACCATCGACACTGGCACCCGCGCAACCGGCGCCACGAGCGACACCTGATAGGGCCAGGCACGCGATAATCGGCACCGCGGCAGCGGCGAGTCTCGTGACAGTGACACGCATGATCCATACCTTCTCTCTGTGCTGCGACAGGACTGTCGCGGGTGAGCGCGATTAGCGGGAGGCGTGCGCCGCATCCCACTCATGTTCGTGCTCCGGCTTCGGCAGTTCGCATCCTGTCACGGGAAAACAGTGAATGCGGCCTGATCGGACCATCGGGTGCAAAGTCTGCAGAAACGGCCACCAAACGTGAACACCGTCCTCCCGCAAGTGACAGCGCCCGCCTTCATACCGAGTGAGACGCGGCGCGCGCCCGGAACTCACGCCGCGGCGCGACTACGACCAAGTCAGAGTTTCAGTCACTCAGACGGCTGTGCGTGGCGGCGACCAGCGCCTGCGCCGCGGGGCGGGTGGCGTGGCCGAGCTCGGCGCGGGCCTTGCGATCGTCGAACAGGTGCGGGATGCGTCCGGCGCGGGCCTCGTCGAGGATCAGCAGCGTCGGCTCGCGTCCCCGCCGGCGCAGGACGGCGTCGGCGACGCGCGCGGCGCCATACGCCGCCGCCCAGGGGATCGGCAGGCGGGGTGCCGGCCGGCCCGCCGCCCGGGCGATCGCCGCGAACACCTCGCGGATCGTCATGTTCTCCCCACCGAGCAGGTACCGCTCTCCGGGGCGCCCGCGCTCGAACGCGCGGACGTGGCCGGCGGCGACGTCCTCGACGGCGACGACGTTGAGCGCGCTGCGGGCGAGGTAGGCGCGGGCGCGCCCACAGGCGACATCGTCGATCATCTTGCCCGTCGGCGTCGGGCGTTGGTCACCGGGGCCGACGGGGACGGTCGGGTTGACGACGATCACGTCTGCTCCCTGGCGTGCGGCCTGCAGGGCGAGCCGCTCCCCCGCCAGTTTGGTGCGCTTGTACGGCACGGCGAGCTCGGCCGGCGGCGGGTGGTCGCGCTCGGATGCGGCTCGCCGCGGGACCGGGCCACAGGTCGCGCACGTGCTGGTGTGCACGATCCGCCGACGCTCGCCGCGCAGCGCGGCGTCGAGCACCGTCCGCGTGCCGGCGACGTTGACCGCCTGCATCAGCGCCGCGTCGCGGCGGGCGTAGCTGTAGATCCCGGCAAGATGAAAGACCGCGTCGCAGCCGTGGAGCGCTCGGCGCACGGCGTCGGGGTCCAGCACGTCGCCGCGCACGAACTCGACGCCGGACGCGAGCACGTCGCCGGCCGGCGGAAACCGGTCAAACGCGATGACCCGGGCGCCGTGCGCGGTCAGCGCGGCGACCACGTGACGTCCGAGGAAGCCCGATGCGCCGGTGACCAGCGCCCGCATCAGGCGGCGGCTCGCCGCGAGCGCCGGGAGCGCGCCGTGCCGCGGGCCATCCGCAGGCCGAACCGCGCCATCGCGGCGGGCACGTGCTCGGCGTCGGCGATCACCGCGCCCAGGGCATCGGCGAAGCGGCGCACCTCCGCCTCCTCGATCAGCAGCGACGGCAGCGCCTTGATCACGTTCATCCGATGACCGGCGACCTGGCAGAGGATCCGATGGTCGTGGAACAGCGGGACGGTGACGAGTTGGGCGAACAGGCCGGGCTGCGCGCG
>JBELAG010000613.1:0-6251 GCA_049509055.1 Solirubrobacteraceae bacterium | reverse complement strand
GCCGGGCGCCTGGGTCAACTGTCCGTGCAGCCGCTCGGCCGCGGTCCGGTGGCTGCCGGTGATGTCGTTGGCGACGATCGTGTACTCGGCGGCGCTGGTCGCCCGGACGTCGTCCCAGAAGCTCGCGGCGGTCTGCTCGCCCGCGATCCAATCGTCGTTGGAGACGACGATCAGCTGGTGCGCGGCTTTGAGCGCCGCGACGGTCGGGCCCTCGAGCATGTCGGTCCCGAGGTCGATCACGATGATCCCGGCGTGCCGACACAGACAGTCGATCACCACGGTGTAGTCGTCGACGCTGAGCTGGCGGCGGCGGTTGCTGTTCTGCGGCGCCGGGAGCACGCGCAGACCGTGCGGCCCGTGGGCGAGCATCCCGTCCAGGTGCGAGGGGCTCAGGTCCGGGCGCTCGGCCGCCGCGCGCACGTCATCGACGTAGACGGTGTGGCCGCGCGCGAAGGTCGTGCCGAGGGTGCCGCGGTCGGGGTTGGCGTCGATCAGCACGCAGCGATCGCGGCGGGCGTCCGCGAACGCCATCGCGACCAGCTTCGCCGTCGTGGTCTTCCCGACCCCGCCCTTGGAGGACAGGAACGCGAGCACGGCCGACTGCGTGAGCTCGGGCTCGGCGATTCCCCTGGTGAGCGTTCCGACGTACTCAGAGCGCCGCCACGCCTGCTTGGCGCGCGTCATCGCCGGAGGGGCCGGCAGCCCGTTGCTCTGCGCGCTGGCCTCGCGCATCGCGCGGTATGCGCCGGCTAGGCGGGCGCCGCGTCCCGCCATGCGCGGCAGCACGACAATCGCAGGCTCGCGGTCGCCGGTCGTGGTCGCAGCAGAAGCCGGGAGGGTGGCCGCTGGTGGCACCAGCAGCGCCGGCGCGACCGGCGCGGCCGCGACGTGCGCCGGGGTGCGATCGCTGCGCGGCGACCCGGGAGGGGTGAAAGCGACATCACCGTTGGGAGTGTCCGCAGCCCGCGGCCGCCGTGGGCGGTCCTTGCTGGTGGCGACGAGCCTGATGAGAACCGGATCGTGGTCGATGACGTCGGCGAGCTGGTCGACGCCGAGCTCCTGGTCGCCGTTGACCAGCTGCAGGCGACCCGTCTCGATCGCCGCATCGACCGCGGTCTCGGCGATCCCGGTGCACGGCGCCGCGGTCGCCAACAGAATGTCGGCGACCGTCACGTCGCTGTGATCCTCGAGTTTGATCTGGACGCGGCCGGCATCGCCGACGACGGTCAGTTCGGTCAGTCCTGGCATGCGGAAGATCCTTTCGAGTGGTGATCCCGTGGTAGAGCCGCCGCGCATAGGGAGCTAGGCAACGATGGTCCTATCGGCATATGTGTATCGTCTCGTGCGCTGAGCGCATCAGTGAAAGTCCTCGGTGAACGCGGTGCGGAGCTCGTCTGCGGCGAGCTGGCCGACGGCGCGGTCGCGCTGCGTGCGGGGACCGTGCAGCCGGCCGGTGATCAGCCGCAGCTCGCGCGGCCAGCTGAGCTCAAGGTCATGAAACCCGGTGCGGGCGCGGCTGTGCGCCGTCAGTCCACGCCGCGGGAGCTTGTCCCACACGCTCCCGATGTCCGGCGCGCTGCGAAGCGCCCAGCGGATCTGTGGGTTTCGTGGCGCCGTGGGTCGGTGTCTGCCGTGCAGGATCCAGACGTGCTGCGGGTCGAGGGCGAGCCACATCGCGATCTCGCCGCTCCACCGCTCCTCGCGGCGGTTGATCACACGGTCCTGGGCGAACATGGTGTACGCCAGCACGAGCTCCAGCGGACAGCCCGTGCGGGTCTCGGCCACCCGGATCCGCTCCAGCTCGCGCGACCGCTGGCGGCCGATCATGCCGCCCTCCGGGGATTGGGTGAGCCGGTCACTGTTCGCATCCCAGCGCTTTAGAGGGGAGGAGGGCCGTTGCCGGGGACAGGCAGGCAGTTCGTGCCGGCGCAGCCGCCACCGCTGCGTGTGTGGCTCGTCGAGGGCGCCGCGGCCGGAGCGAGCGCGGGAGTCGCCGTCGGGGCGGTGGGCGTGCTGGTGACGGGCGGCGGCGGGGAGGACGTGTCCGAGCGCGCGGTAGGAGCGCTGACCGCGGGCCGAGCGTGAGAGACGACTCGGCGGTGGCTGCGATGCGCGCGCCGGCGGGCGGCGCGCGGCCGCTGCCGCTGCCGCTGCCGCTGCCGAGCGTGACGCTGAGGCGTGCTGGCGTGATGACGTGGGCGGCGCGTGACGGTCGTCGCGGCGGCCGGAGCGGTGCTCACGGCCGGAGCGGTGCTCGTCGCAGGCGGCGAAGCACGCACGGCTTCCCTTGGCGACGCCGTGCGCGCGACCGCTCGGGCGTGCACCGGCGTTGAGGTGCTGCTCAGAATCGCGTAGGCGCCGGCGGCGAACGTCGCAGCCACGGCGACGGCGAGCGCTCGCGGCGGCAGTTCGCGGCGTGAGGACAGCCGCTGTCGTGCGGTCCGCGGGGTGAAGGCTGGGTGAAGGAGCGAGCGGGCCGTGGCGTGCGACGAGCGGAGGGCGCGGCGGCGGGGAGGGGGGATGTGGGTGAAACGGGTCGCAGTGCCGTGGGTTCGACGGGGGGGATCGTGTCGAGCTCGACGATCGGGCCGTCGCGGGGAACGCCGAGCACCCAGCGGCCATCCGGGTCCTCGACCTGCAGGCGGACAGGCTTGTGCCACTCGTCGTTGGTCCACTGCTGCACCTTCGCGATCACCTCGCGTCGCAGCGGCGGCAGCTCGGAGCGCTTGAGAATCCGGACGGGCGCGTGGGGGAACTCGACCCTGGCGGTATACGCGCCGGCACGCGGCGATTGGCTGATCACGGCGGTGATCAGCGGCCAGGCGGGGAAGTGCTGTTCGTTCGGCACGGGTCTCGCTATCCTCAGATGTGCATATGACGATATTAATCTAGTGTGCTAGGGGGACAGGCTGGAAGGAGGCGACGCGCCAGCCGCCAGGCGTGAGCGCGAGCCGGGCCGTGTACGCGACGGGCGCCGGCGCGGTCGTGCCTTGGTGAGCGATCGCGGTGCGCTCGACGAGAACGACGAGACCGGCCTGCGTGCTCCCGTGGGGCGGCGCGAGCTCCAGGCTGGCGATCGCCCCGACGGCCCGGGCCGGCTCCGGCAGCCCGCGCGCGATCGCGGCGCGAGCGCTGAGCGCCGCACGCCTGAGCTGGGCGGCAAGCCCGGGTGTCGCCACCGTCGCCAGCTCGTTCAACGTCGCCGCCGCGTGCGAGCAGGAGCACAGGTTCCCGTACAGCAGCGCGTAGCGGCGCAGGACCAGCGACAGCGGGGAGGGCGCGAAGGCGTGAGCGCCCTCTGGCGTGGAGGCTGACCCGCCGGCGGTGGATGCCAGCGGCTGCGTGGCGGCGGGGGTGGATCGCACGCGGGAGCGGTGCGCGGTGCCGGAACCGCCGCATCCTCCTGCCGTCATCGCGAGGGCCACGCCGGCGAGCACCGCGACCGCGGGGGGTCCGGTCATGGGCTCTGACCTACCCAGGGGATGCCGAAGTACTGCTTGAAGGTCTCACCGACCGGGGTCAGCTGCCCGGCCGCGGGGTTCGCGTACTGCGGCGCGAGGGCTCGCATGGTGGTGGTGGGCGACCCCCAGCCGATCTCGATGCAGGTGCCCGACGGGGCGAAGGTCGCGACGGGCTGGCCGGCCCCGAACACCGTGCCGGGTGTCTGGCTGGCCGGGGCGACCTGCTCGGCCACATACCAGTACTCGTCGCCCTGGTAGGTGCCCGACAGGGGCGGGACGAACTGAAACAGCATCAGCGGCTGGCCCTGATACCAGTTCTGCAGGACCTCGAGCAGCACGCTGGTCGCCGGCGCGTAGATGGGCATCCCCAGCTGCGCGCACGCGTCGACGCCGGAGTCGTCGCGGCCCGCAGTGAAGCCGGGAATCGGGTCCTTACCGGTGAAGCTGACCGGCTGCGCGCACGTTCCCCCGACGGACAGGCTGACGGGCATCGCGGTCCCGCTGGGCGGCGCCGCCGGCCGCCGGGTAGAGCCCGAACTCGATGTGCGGGCCGGTGCTGATGCCGACGATCCCGGCGCCGACCTCGCTGATCTGCTGGCCGGCCTGGACCTGCGCGCCGACCGGCACCGTGTCCGGCCCCGCGTGCCCGTAGTAGAACGACTTGCCGGCCAGCGGGCCGCCGGTCACGTTGAGCACGGGAGCGTTGGGCCCGAACCCAGCAAGCCCCTCCTTCACGATCACCCCGGGACCGACCGCGTACTCCGGCGTGCCCGCGGGGGCGGGGATGTCGATCCCCGCGTCATAGCTCCAGGACCCCGGCAGCATCTCGTTGGCCGGCAGCGGCAGCGACACCAACTGGCCTGAGCCGGTGGAGCTCGGCGAGCCGGTCGGACAGCACGTGCCCCCGCTGCTCAGCGACACCGGCACCGCCACGCCGGACTGGCCGCCCGCCGCGGCGTACGCCTGCACCGCGTACGTCCGTCGAGCCGGGTCGTTGCACAGCGAGCCTGGGATCACCACCATGTAGGCGACGTAGCCCGAGCACAACTCGTAGGTCGTCTCGAACATCGTCGCGGCCTCCTGCGGCGAGCTCGCGGAGTTCAACTCCGAGACCAGCTGCGGGTAGCTCGCCCGCACGTCAAAGGCCAGGTACGCGAGCTGCCCAGCCAGGCTCGTCGGCGAAAGCCCGTGCCCGGTAGCCCATGACGCCATTTGCGCATACCAACTGGCTTTCCACTGCGCGATGCCGCCGCCGCCCGCGCCGTCGCTGAGCGTCGGATCGATCGCGGATGTCGACTCCTGCTGAAGGTTGCCCACGATCCCGGCGGCACCGAACGGCGCGAACCCCTGCGACTCCAGGTAGCGCACCACCTGGCCCGCCGTCTGAGTACCAGGCGCCGGCGCTGAAACAGGCGAGCTCGGTGAACCGCAGTTGGAAGCGGGCTCGAGAAGCAGCAGGATCGTGAGCGGCACGCCGAGCACGATCACAGCGACAGCGGCGGCGGCCGACCTCACGTGTTCGCACACCGTTTCATAACTGGAGAAACGCTACCGCGCTACGCGGCCGTGTCGGCAGGATCCTCGAGGAGCCGGGCGATCAGCACGCGCGCGTGGTCGATCGCCTCCGCCGGCCGCCACCCGGGGTTCGCCGAGATCTCGACGGCGAACCCCTGCGCGAGCGAGATCACCAGGCCCGCGACCACGGTCGCGTGCGCCGACAGGCGCACGACGCCCGCGCGTTGCTTGTCACCGAGCACGCGGGCGAGGACGTCACGGTACTCCTGGCGGAACTGAGCCCGGATGCCGGCGGTCTCCGGGTCGGTGATCGCCAGGAAGGTGATCTCGGCCACGAGCTCGTGCGAGCCGCGGAGCGTCCGTTCGTCCAGGAACGCGCGCAGCGTCAGATGTGTGGCGTCGACGAGCTCCTCGCGGGTCAAGCAGGGCTCCAGCCGTGCGCGCAGCCCGTCGAGGCGGTCGTCGTGATCGGCCCTCAGGATCTCGACCAGCATCCGCGCCTTCGTCCCGAAGTAGTACAGCGGCGCGGTCGTCGTCAAGCCGGCGGCCTCGGCAAGGCCGCGGATTCGAAGTGCGGCGACGCCGTGCTTGGCGATCAACCGGCGAGCGGTCGCGATCAACCTCTGCGCTTCGGGAAGCGCGATCCGACGCTCTCGCTCGATTGCGGAAACTTGCTGACGCTGCGAGCCCTTCATAGTGACACCGTGTGCAGCGTCACTCAACACTGTTGAGTGACGCCCGCTTGATGATGAGGTTTGTAGAGCGTTGGGGAGCGTTGAGGTGTTCGCAGGATTGGCCCGGAAGCCGCGCCTTCTGCAACGATTCTGCAACGATTCATCGGAGCGCGCGAGTCGCCCTGGCGGCTGGGCGGCTCCTACGGTAACGTCTTCGGCGTGGTGGGGCTACTGAGCCTTGTTCAAGGCCCGGGTGCTGGTTCGTCCAAGAACAGGCGCAACCGGTGTTGCTGGTGCGTTACTCCACATTGGCGGCGTAACGGTGCAGCAGCTCGATGACGGCTCGCAGATCGACCGTCGGCTGGGCTTCGCGGTGCTCGGCCAGGCCACTCGTCACAGCGCTCCAGACGAGCGCGAGCGCCTCCGGATCAAGCTCCGCTCGCACGATCCCACGCTCCTGCAGGTCGACGACGATCGGCCGCATCCGGGTCCGCCACTCCTCCCACAGCCGGTGCTGGCACATCGCGAGATCCGGCATCGCCGCCGCGGCGTCCAGCAACGCCCGCGCGACCCGGTAATGGTCCTGAGCGTCAGCCAGGCC
>JBELAG010000612.1:0-2579 GCA_049509055.1 Solirubrobacteraceae bacterium | reverse complement strand
GACGGAATCGTCGCTGCGGTCCAGCAGCTGCCGGGCGCTCTGCGCAGCATCGAGATCCCGGCTTGGGACTCGTCGTGAACCCCTAGAATGGGCGCTGCCGATGGACCGGCGCCTTCCGGAACCTGGGCAGCATCCGAGCTTGCGCGGGCGGGCTGAGGAGTGTGCGTTGCTCGATGACTTTGCGGGGGCGGTCCGGCGCGGTGAGAGCCGGGCCCTGGTCATGCGGGGTGAGGCTGGGATCGGGGAGACGGCGCTGCTGGAGTATCTGATCGCATCGGCGTCGGATCTGACGGTCGTGCGGGCGGTCGGCGTGCAGGCCGAGACGGAGTTGGCTTACGCGGGTCTGCATCAGTTGTGTGTGCCGCTGCTTGACCGGCTCGGGCGGTTGCCAGGACCGCAGCAGCAGGGGCTTGAGATCGTGTTCGGGCTGAGCGCCGGGGTCGCCCCGGATCGGTTTCTCGTCGGGTTGGGGGTCTTGAGCTTGCTGTCGGAGGCGGCTGAGGAGCGGCCGTTGGTGTGTGTCGTTGATGACGCGCAGTGGCTCGATGAGACCTCGGCGCTGACGCTCGCGTTTGTCGCGTCGCCTGCTGGCCGAGCCGGTCGGGATCGTGTTCGCCGCCCGGGAGCCAGGAGAGGCGCTCCGACACATCCCCGATCTTGAGGTGCTTGGCTTGCGCAATGGTGACGCGCGGGCACTGCTCGGCTCCGCCGTGCGGTTCGTTTTGGATGAGCGCATACGCGACCGGGTGATCGCCGAGCTGCGGGGCAATCCGCTGGCGTTGCTCGAGTTGCCGCGCGGGTTGACGGCGACGCAGCTTGCGGGTGGCTTTGGTCTACTCGGAACGCAGGCTCTGACAGGTCGGATCGAGGAGAGCTTCGTGGCGCGACTGAAGGAGCTTCCGGACGACGCGAGGACGCTGTTGCTGGTGGCGGCGGCGGAGCCGACGGGCGACCCGCTGTTATTGTGGCGCGCGGCCGAGCGGCTCGGGATCAGCCCGGTCGCCGCGGAGGGCCCGGAGGCGGACGGGCTGCTCGCGATTGGTGAGAGGGTGACGTTTCGCCATCCGCTCGTGCGTTCGGCGATCTACCGGTCGGCGGAGCCTGGCGAGCGTCGGGCGGCGCATCTGGCGTTGGCGCAGGCGACTGATCGGGAGGCCGACCCGGACCGGCGTGCCTGGCATCTTGCCGCGGCGGCACCGGGCCCGGATGAGGAGGTTGCCGTGGAGCTCGAGCGCTCCGCGGGCCGCGCGCAGGCGCGCGGCGGGCTCGCCGCCGCGGCGGCGTTCCTGGAGCGCGCGGTGGCGCTCACCCCGGACCCGTCGCGCCGGTCCGAGCGCGCGCTGGCCGCGGCGCAAGCCAGTGTGCAGGCCGGATCATTCGATGCGGGGCGCGGGCTGCTGGCCGCGGCCGCCGCGGAGACCGGGACGCTGGACGAGTTTCAGCGTGCCCGTGTGGAGCTGCTGCGCGGACAGGTCGCCCTGGCCTCGGGGCGCTGGGGCGACACCTCGCGGCTGCTGCTGGAGGCGGCCGGGCGGTTCGAGCTGCTCGACGCCGACTTGGCGCGCGACACGTATCTGGAGGCGTGGGGCGCGGCACTGGTCGCAGGCCGTCTGGCCACCGGCGCGAGCGTCCTGGATGTCTCCCGCGCCGCGCGTGCTGCCCCCCGAGGCGCGAATCCGCCGCGACCGTCAGATCTCTTGCTGGATGGTTTTTCGCTTCTGATCACCGAGGGCCGCACAGCAGCAGCGCCGACGCTAGCGCGGGCAGTTGCCGCCTTCGCAAGTGACGAGATCTCAACGCCCGAATCGCTCAGGTGGGGCTGGATGGCCGCAACCGCCCCCAACCTGCTGTGGGACCACGAGGGCCGGCGCGCAATCGCCCGCCGGCATGTCTGGCTCGCCCGCGAAGCGGGCCTGCTCGCGATGCTTCCGATCAATCTGCACAGCGAGGGGATGTGCGCCGCGTTGGGGGGAGAGTTTCCGACGACCAAAGCGCTGATCGCCGAGGCGGACGCTGTCGCTGAGTTGACCGACGCTCGCGTTGCGCCGTACGCCACCATGCTGCTGGGCGCGCTCGAGGGCCGCGACGCCGAAGCCGCCGCCGAGTTGATCACGTCGGCCGTGGAGAAAGCCGCGGCCGATGGTCAGGGAATCGGGGTGCAATACGCGCAGTACGCCGCTGCGATCCTCTACAACGGACTCAGCCGGTACGACGAGGCACTCGCCGCCGCCCAAACAGGCGTGCGAGGACATCATGGAACCCTATGTCTCTAGCTGGGCTCTGCCCGAGCTGATCGAAGCGGGCATCCGCTGCGGGAAGCCCGAGCTCGCCGCCGATGCGCTCGAGCGACTCGCGGGCCGAACGAACGCCAGCGACGCCGACTGGGGGCTGGGTATCCAGGCGAGGTCGCGCGCCCCGGTCAGCGAGGGTGACCAGGCCGAGCGCTCCTACCGGGAGGCGATCGAGCGGCTGGGCCGCACGCGCCTGCGGCCGGAGCTCGCGCGCGCGCATCTGCTCTACGGTGAGTGGCTCCGCCGCGAAGGTCGCCGCGTCGACGCGCGTGCGCAGCTGCGGACGGC
>JBELAG010000611.1:0-2582 GCA_049509055.1 Solirubrobacteraceae bacterium | reverse complement strand
GCCGGGCTGTGGGAGCACGAGACGCGCCCGCGCTGGCAGCCTGGCGGCGGTGGGCTATGCGTGCACTCGATCGCTCCGTGGCCGGGCGACCCCGATCGGCTGTCGGTCGCGATCTCAGCGGCGGGCGTTTGGCACACCGAGGACGGCGGGCGCTCCTGGCGGCGTGGCAACCAGGGGCTGACGCCTCGCTATCTGCCCGACGAGGTGATCGCCGAGCTGAACCTGCCCGCGCCGGCGCGTGACGCCGACGTGGCGCTGTGTGTGCACCACCTGGAGCGCGCGCCGGCGCGGCCGGAGCGGATGTTCATCCAGTTTCACGGAGGTGTATACCGCTCCGACGACGCCGGCTCCAGCTGGAGCGAGATCGGCGCGGGACTCCCGTCGGACTTCGGCTTCCCGCTGGCGGTCGACCCGGCCGACCCCGACAGCGCGTACGTCATCCCGCTTGTCGCCGACATGGACCGTGTGACGCCCGACGGGCGCGTGCGCGTGTACGAGACCCGCGACGGCGGTCAGAGCTGGTCGCCGCGCGGCGACGGCCTGCCGGGCCAGCACGCATACCTGACCGTCCTGCGCCAGGCGTTCCAGCGCAAGGGCTCGGGGCCCTCGCTCGAGCTGTACTTCGGCTCGACGACCGGCGAGGTGTTCGGCTCCTGCGACGCGGGGGCGACGTGGTTCGAAGTCACGGCGCGACTTCCGCCGGTGTATGCCGTGTCCGCCAGTTGATGCTTTGGCCTAGGCGCCCGGACGGCGCTGGCTACGCTGAGCAGCCTGGCGATCTGCTCCAACGCACGCCCCGACCGTCGGGTCGGTCCTAGGACGCCGATCGGCGTCGTGGGCATTCAGGGTTGCGGGCACCCGCCGGGAGGAAACAGGCGGCTCGGGCGTTCAATTATCCTGCGCATCGTCGATATCGCCGGGGGGATCTTGACGCCCTCAGCTCAGCCCGAGGCCTGGGCCCTGCCCGGCAATTCTGGTCGCTGCCGTTCGCGACGACCGCGACGGGTGCGGTGATGCATTCCTTGCAGCCGGGCCGTGCGCCCTGGAGTCGGCGACTACCAAGGCCGGCCAGCACGGGCGCGGAGATCACGATCGCCTTCTGCGCCACCGTGCGCAGGGCCCGACGAGCGATACGCCGCGCAGGCGTTCGTCGGTCTTCGCCGGTGATCGCTTCGGCCAGCGGTCCGCCGCCGAGGTGGCCGTCGGCTCGGCGACGAGTGGATGCTCGTGCTGGCTGGCCTAGGAGAGCGTCCGGATCGGGCAGCGTGGCCCGGAGGCGTTCCCGAGTCGCCGGTCGGCGGTGAGCAGCTCGCAGCCGAGTCCCTCGGCCAATGCGACGTACGCGGCGTCGTAGGGCGAGACATTGGCTCGCAGCTCGTAGGCGCGGCGCATCAAACGGAGGGTCGGATATCGGTCGAGCGCCATTTCTTGGAGATCGTCGATCGCGAGCGCGAAGCGACGGTCGGTCAGCTCACGGGCGAGCCGGCGTTTGCGGAGCACCGCCGTCGTCTCGACATCGACCAGATCGGGTGCGGCCAGCTCGCCGGCGGACCCCAGCTCGCGACGGGCACGAGTGCCATCGTCACCGTCGTCGCCGATCGCGGTGGCCAGCACGCCGGCGTCGATGACGATCACCGCTGGGCGCGCTCCTCGGCGACGTCCTCAGCAGCCTGGGCGAGTCCAACGCTGCCCCCGCTGTGTTGCTCGATGCGGTCCAGGAGATCGTTGAGGGTCGGGCGTCGAGCGATCCGCGTCAGCTCTCGGGTGACGTATTGCTGGAGCGACCGCCCGTCGCGCCTGGCCCGTTCCTGCAACGCGGCGTGAACGTCGGCGGGGAGGTCTCGAACGAGCAGATTCGCCATGCTTGCAGAATGCTATCACGAGCTGATGACCCCAAATGTTTGCCCTGCTCGGGACATATTTCGCGCCGTCCGCCAGACGCGATCCAGACAAAACTGGTGATTTGCCGCCCTTTCCCGATGGCCCGGGTGGGACTCGAACCCACGACCGACGGATTATGAGTCCGCTGCTCTGACCAACTGAGCTACCGGGCCGCCGCCGGGGACGCTAGCGAGCCGCCGGGCGCGCTGCGGCGCGGCAGCCTGGGCTCTCGGTATGCTGTGCGCGATGCTGATGCTGGCGGACGTTCTGGGTCTGGGCCACTCGACGAGCTCGTTCGGCGAGACGCTGGCACTGGCGATCACCTTCCTGGGGATCGGCGTCGTCGCGAACATTCTGATCGTCTACGCGGTCATCCAGGCGATGGCCGAGCGCCGCCAGAATCAGGAGCGCCAGGCTCGCTACAACGAGACCGGCCGGGCCTAGTACAGGTGTACTGGTACACGCGTCCGCAAATTCTGCGGGTTTCGGAGGCGTCTGGACGCGCCTGACGCCACCCGTGGGAATCGCCGATGCCCAGCATCGACTCATCCCACGGCCGACGCCAGACACGCCCAGCCACTCGCCGACTCGCCGCACAATTTCCGGCCACGTGCACTAGCACCTCCGCCGGTCCGCGGGCCCTGACCGGCGGTCGGGGGAGGATGTATGAAAAAGGGACGTATTTGGTCCCTTATGTCGAT
>JBELAG010000610.1:0-2590 GCA_049509055.1 Solirubrobacteraceae bacterium | reverse complement strand
GCGCCCGTGCGGGTGCGCCATTCCTCGACGAGGATCGCCCACCGCTCGTGGTCGCGCCAGCGACCGCCGATCTTCAGGTAACGGGGCGAGAAGCCCTCGCGGCGGAAGCCCGCGCCGCCGGCGAGCGCCAGGGAGCTGGCGTTGCCGGGCTGGATGTTGGCCTCGATCCGGTGCAGGCGCAACGTCATGAAGGCGTGTGAGAGGACGAGCGTGATCCCTTCGCGCATGTACCCCTGTCCGGCGAACGGCTGGCCGACGGCATAGCCGAGATACGCGCTCTGCAACCGCCGGCGGACGATCTGGGAGAGGTTGAAGAAGCCGAGGATCACGTCGTCCGCGCGCCGGCACAGCAGCAGCGCCTCGAAGTCGGCGCGGCGGGCGTCGGCGAGATAGGCGGCGAAGCGCTCGTCGTCGGTCGGGGCGGTCGCCCACGGGCTGTGAAAGTCACGGCTGGCGTGCATCAGCAGGGTGAACTCCTCGCGGTCCGATCGCGCCGGAGCACGCAGATACACCCGCTCGCCGGCCGTCATCACGCCAGGACCGACTCCAGGCGGTAGGCGAGCGCCTCGCAGGCCAGGTCCTCGGAGACGTTGAGCAGGAAGCGCTCCCGGGTCTCCTCCACCAGCTCGATCGCCCGCCGCAGGCGCTGGGCCTCGATACCGCCGTCCTCGGCGAGCTCGGCGGTGCGGTCGCGGTTGCGCACGAGTTCGCCGGCGCCCCACGCCACGCACGCCAGATCCGCGTACCACAACGAGACGACCTGCAGGCCGAGGTCGAGCGCGCCGGTCTGGACCCGGCGGCGGGTCCGGCGGATGCGCTCCGACCATTCGGTCTCCAGCCGCTTGCGCTCGCGGCGGGGCGTCAGCTCACGCTCGGCCGCAGCCTGGGCCTCGAGCATCGCCGCCGCAGCCTCGCCGCGCGCGCGGACCGCGGTCAGCAGCTCGGTCCAGGGTCGGTGACGGGACATCTCCCCCGCGATCGCGGCCCGGGCATAGCGCTGGGCCGCGGCCCTCAGCGCCTGGCCCTCCGCGCCGGCCAGTTCGCGAGCGCGATCGGCGTCGCCGAGCCCGAGCCGTACGCACGCGAGGGCGGTCTCCCGAGCCACGCCGAGCGCCTCGACGGCAGCCGCTGACTGCTCCTCGGTCGGCGCCTCGAACCGCACCGCCAGACACCGTGACCGGATCGTCGGAAGGACCTCGCCGGGGCGGTCGGTGAGCAGGATGAGGTGCACGAATGACGCCGGCTCCTCGAGCGTCTTGAGCATGCGGTTGGCGGCCTCATCGCCGAGCTCATCGGCCCGCTCGACGACGAACACCCGCCGGCTGGATTCGAACGGGGTCTTGCTGGCGGCCGCGATCACCGGCCCGTCGATGTCGGAGACGAGGATCTCGTGGGCGCCGCTGGGCACGACCCACGTGAGGTCGGGATGGACGCCGGAGAGTGCGCGCGCCCGGGCGCTGTCGGGGTCGGCCTCGCCGGCCGACAGCAGCTCCGCCGCCAGTGCTCGGGCCGCCGCTCGCTTGCCGGCGCCGCCCGGACCCTGAAACAGGTACGCGTGCGACGGCTGACCGTCGCCCGACAGCGCCGGCGCGAGCACGGCGCGAGCGTGCGGATGGCGTTCCAGCTCGGCGAGCACGAGGCCGATGCTAGTCCCCACCCCCGTGGATCGCCCCCGTCCACGAGCAGGATCGCCGGTCCGGTACGGTCGGGTCGATCACGATGACGCCGGGGACGCTGATCACGATCGAGGGCATCGACGGCGCGGGCAAGACGACGCTCGCGCGCGGGCTGCATGACGCGCTGCGGACACGGGGGATCGACGCCGCCCTGCTGCGCGAGCCGGGTGGCGTGCGCGCCGCGGAGCGCATCCGCGAGCTCGTCAAGGACCCCGACTCGACGATCGGCGCGCGCGCCGAGGCCCTGCTCTACGCCGCAGCCCGCGCGCAGCTGGTGCAGGAGGCGCTCGAGCCCCGGCTGGCGGCCGGCGGCGTCGTGCTGCTCGACCGGTTCGTCGATTCCTCGCTCGCCTATCAGGGGGCGGGTCGCGAGCTGGGAGTCGAGGCGGTGCGGGCGGTCAACGCGTTCGCCACCGGCGGGCTGACGCCCGACCGGACGCTGCTGTTGCGCGTCGATCCGGCGCTCGGACGTCGTCGCTCCCGCCGGCGCGAGGAGTCGCCGGATCGCCTCGAGCGCGAGGGCCAGGACTTCTTCGACCGCGTCGCCGCCGCCTATGACGGCCTGGCGCGGGACTCCGCCGCGCGCATCAGGTCGATCGACGCCTCCCAGGATCCGGCGGCCGTGCTCGCCGACGCGCTCGCCGCGATCGGGGACCTGCTGTGACGCCTGGCGTGAACGGGGGCTTGCCGGATTGGCATCGGCCAGATAACGCCCATACAATCTCGTCCGACGTGACCGACGCGTGGCACTCCCTGAAGATCAGGCAGTTCGAGCACGTCGCCGCGGGCCCGTCGACGGCGCTGCTGCGGATCAGCGGCCGAGCGTCGCGCCGGCGGGTGAACGCCGGCCCGCGTCCGACACTGCTCGCCGATGACGGGCTGACCGTCCACCGCTTCGAGCCGCTGCCGTCGCC
>JBELAG010000061.1:0-20531 GCA_049509055.1 Solirubrobacteraceae bacterium | reverse complement strand
CGGCGCGCACCCAGTCCAAGCCGGCCCGCGCGCGGGAGCCCGGTGAGAGAACGTCGACGGTGACGTCGCCGAACTGCCCGGTGGCCACGGGCAGCCCGCCGATCGGTCGCGGTGACGCGACGATCAGACCATAGTGGTGGTGAAGGAAGGCGCTACGAGGTCGGGGCGTAGCCGGTGCCGTCGAAGCTGCCGTTCTGACCCGCGCCGGCGGTCAGCTCGGTCACCGTTCCGAGGCTCGTGAGGCTCGGCGTGTGATAGGGCAGGCGCGAGCCCCGGACATCGGTTGCCGGCAGGTCCTTCGCGTCTGGCATGTGGCCTCCTGAGGGTTGGTCCATCGTCGAGCCCAGTTCGGGCGCGAGACTTTACCGCGGCGCTCGGCGGTTGGCCAGCCACATGATCACGCCGAGCGGGAGGGTGAGCTCGCGGTCGAGCGCGTGATCGGCGGGATCGGCGGCGAACCGGGCCAGACGCGATTCCAGCGCGGCTCGGTCGATGAATCGCTCCACCTCCGGCGCCTCCGCGACGAACGCGCGCAAGCGGGCCAGCGACTGCGGGTCGGTCCCCGGCCGCGCCTCGCGCACCAGCGGCGTCTTGGGCCGCCGGCGCACCATGTCGGGCAGGCGGTCGGCCATCGCCTCGCGCAGGATCCGCTTGTCCACGAGCCACGGGGAGGGTGGCAGGCGGCGCACGAACCCGACCAGTCGCAGGTCCGCGAACGGGAAGCGGAAGCGCACCGGCAGCCCGGTGAACGCCGGATCCCCCCAGGTGAACGAGATCGACCACACCGGATCCTCCGCCAGGCGCCGGACGTCAGCGCGCCCGGCCCGCGCCGCGGCCGCGCGCGCCCTGACTCGCTCGGTCAGGTGGTTGCGGGCGGCGAAGTCGGCGTCCAGCCAGTCCGGGGCCGCGATCGCCGAGAGATCCGGGCGGTCCCGCAGCCGCGCGTACACGAGGTGGCGCAGCCAGACGCGAGGCCGCTGACCGAACATCCGCCGTTCGTCGCCGACGGCACGGGCCAACCGGCCGAGCTGACCGTGCGCCAGCCATTCCAACCACCAGTCGGGCGCGAACATCAGCAGCGCGTCGCCGGCCACCCCGGTCAGCGCGACCGGGCCGTGGGCGGCCGGGACGCCGGCCATCGCATAGTCCTGAGCCGTCCAGCGGTAGGGCACGGGCTCCGGAGTCCACGGCAGCGGTAGGGCGAAGGGGTCGGTCGCGGCCAGCGTCGAGCCGTCGATCACGTCGACCTCGATTCCGAGCGAGGCCGCGACGGTCGAGGCGTAGTCCCACTCACGGTCATGTGAGCGTCCGCCCATCACGCACGTCACCGCGCGCAGTGACGCCGCGCCGGCGCCACGGGCCGCGAGCACCGCGTGCGCGGTCGCGGTCACGCTGGTGGAGTCCATCCCGCCGGTGAGGTGCACGCTGACCCGGTCGCCGGTGATGCGCTCGGCCACCGCGGCGTCGAACAGCTCGCGGAAGCGTGCCGCGTAGTCCTCGGCGCGCGCCAGGGACGCGAGCGGCTCGCAGGCGGGCAGCCGCCAATAGCGCCGGGGGTGCGCGCCACGCCCCGACGAGATCAGGACGTGGGCCGGCGCGAGCCGGCGGGCGCGGCGGTACGCCGTCGCGGTGGGCGCGGTCGGGAAGCCGACGACGAGCGCATCGGCGAGCGCGTCCTCGTCGAGCTCGTCATCGAGCTGGGGATGCAGGACCAGGGCGTCCACGGCCGACGCGGCGATCAGCTGGCCGTCGACCTCGGCGAATACCAGCTGGCCGACGCCGAGCTGGTCACGCGCGCACACGAGCCGGCCGCGGTCGCCGTCCCACAGCGCAAAGGCGAACTCGCCACTGAGATGCTCGACGCAGGCGCGGCCCCACACCGCGTGGGCGTGGAGGATGAGCTCGGCGTCGCAGGCCGACGGCGCGATCCTCACACCGCGGCCACCGAGGCGAGCGCGCAGGGTCGCCGCGTCGTCGAGGCGAACGTCGGCGGTCAGCCAGGTGCGACCGTCGAGCGTGATCGGCTGTATCGGCTCGTCGGCGCCGGTGTCAAGCCGCGCATGACCGAGCCCCCACCGCTCGTGCACGCGGACGCCGTCTCCATCGGGCCCGGCGCGGCGCAGCAGCGCCGTGGCGTCGGCGACCCATTGCCGTGTGGCCGGCGACAGGCCAGGTCCCACGGCGGCGACGATCGCGCTCACGCCCGCCGCATCCGGCGCCCGGTCAATATCTGGCCGTCAACAGGCCGCTGTCGACGAGCCGCGCGACGAAGCCCGCCAGGTCACGCTCGAGGACCTCGGGCTCCACGTCGTAGACCTCCAGCAGGCGCCGGCGGGCGAGCGCAACCGTGCCGGTCTCATCCAGCGCCTCCCACATCCGCGTCCCGACGTCGTCGAGGCGGTGATAGCGGCCCCCGGCGAGGTCGACCAGCACGATCTCGTCGTCGACCTTGCGCCACAGGACGTCGTCGGGGATCGAGGTGGAGACGGGGAGCTGCCCGGAAGGTCCTTCGCGCACGCGGGGCAAAGCTAGCAAGAGCCCGCACGCACACCCCTCGGACGGAACCGACCCGGTCTTGCAACGCGAGTGGGCAATTCACCGGTCTGCATACCTCCGTGCACCCCGGCAGCCGGCCGCGACGCTGCCCGCTGGCACCCCGGATCGCCCGCCGTTGCGGGCCTTTGGCGGACACCGCGATCGACGGTGGGACATGGGTCGGGTGAGGGGTGGATTTTGGGTTGCATTGTGGGAGATAGTGGGATAGTGTGGCGCCGCGTTTGGAAACCCGGGTGGCAGGGCTCCTCCCACCCAGCCACCCGGGTTTTTGAGCTTCGCTTCGCCGTATGAGACCCCTTGACCTTCCGCGGAACCTTCGAACACGCGCTCGACGCGAAGCACCGGCTGACGATCCCGGCCCGCTTTCGCGACGCGCTGGCCGGCGGAGTGGTGCTGGCCGCCACGAGCGAGGTGGAGACCGGCGCGCCCCGCACGGTCGCGATCTGGACGCCGGAGGCCTACGACCAGTACACGACCAGCGTGCTGGCCGGCCTCAACCCGCTCTCGCCCAAGGCCCGGGAGCTCCGGCGCTTCTTCTTCAACGCCTCCCTTGACACCGAGCTCGACTCCGCCAACCGCGTGATGATCCCCTCCAACCTGATGCGCTACGCCGGCCTGGCGAAGGACGTCGTGGTGACCGGGTCCGGCCCGTGCCTGGAGGTGTGGGACCGCGCCCGCTACCAGCAGAACTTCGAGGACGTGCTGACCCGAATCCCCGACCTGGCAGCGAGCCTTGGCGACACTGCTTGACATGACCAAGGAGCACATCCCGGTCCTCGCCGGCGAGCTGATCGACCTGCTCGATCCGCGCCCGGGGGAGACCGCGATCGACTGCACGGTCGGCGGAGGCGGACACGCCCGGCTGATCGCGGACCGCATCGGACCGGCCGGCACGCTGATCGGCGTCGACCGCGATCCCACCGCCGAGGAGCGGTTCGCGGCGCTGGCGGCCGAGGTGTCGTGCGCGACGCGCTTTATTCGCGCGGATTTCGTCACCGCGCTGGAGGAGTTGCGCGCCGAACGCCAACGGGCCGACCTCATCTACCTCGATCTCGGCATGTCCTCGATGCAGGTCGACACGTGGACGCGCGGGTTCTCCTACGCCTACGACGCGCCGCTGGACATGAGGATGGATCCCTCCCAGCAACTGACCGCCGAGACGATCGTCAACAGCTGGGACGAGCGTCGTCTCGCCCGGTTGCTGCGCGAATACGGCGAGGAGCGCTATGCCGGGCCGATCGGGCGCGCGATCGTGCGCGCGCGCTCGCGTGAGGAGATCACCTCCACCCAGCAGCTGGTCGAGACGATCAAGTCGGCGATCCCGGTTCCGGCGCAGTTCGCGGGGGGGCATCCCGCCAAGCGGACCTTCCAGGCGCTGCGGATCGCGGTCAACGACGAGCTTGGCCAGCTGGAGCGAGCCCTGCCGGTCGCCTGGGACGTGCTGTCGACTGACGGCCGGCTGGCGGCGATCTCGTTTCACTCGCTGGAGGATCGGCTCGTCAAGCGATTCCTCGCCGAGCGCGCCCGGGGGTGCATCTGCCCGCCGGAGCTGCCGATCTGCGTCTGCGGGCACGAGCCCGAGGCCGAGCTGCTCAACCGCCGCGCGATCGCACCGACACCGGGAGAAGTCGCCGCCAACCCACGATCGCGGTCGGCGCACCTGCGCGCCGCCCGCAAGCTGGAGGTCACCCCGACATGACGCCACCCGCGCTCACGCCCGCCGCCCGCGCCACGCGCAAGGCGACGTCGGCGCGCACCGCGCCGGCGACCGACCCGTCGCCGGCGGCTCCTCGGGCACGCGCCACCCGCTCGGCGGCGACCCCGACGCGGGAGAAGCCCGTGGCGGGAGCGCCGGCCGGCAACCCGCGGAGCGCCGGGCACCGGACCGGGGTGCGCCGGTCGGCCACACCGCGTGCGCCCCGGCGCGTCTCGGGCCCGCTCTCCGGGCTGACCCGCCGCAGCGGCGCGGCCCGCCCGCAGCCCGAACCGCGCCCCGCCCGCCGCCGCAGCGCTCCGCCGATCCGGCGTGGATCGCTGCTGACCGACTCGCTGGCCTATGTGCGGGCGCTGCCCGATCATCCGCTGCTTGACCGGGTCGTGCGCGGCCGGGCCTGGATCCCGCTGCTCGGCGTCCTGCTGGTGGGGATCGTCGCGATGCAGGTGGAGGTGCTCAAGCTCAACGCGGGAATCGGCCGCGGGTTGGAGCTCAGCACCGCGCTGCAGAGCCGCAACGAGGCGCTGCGCGTGAGCGTCGCCGGGCTGGCCGACGATCAGCGCATCGAGAGCATGGCGGCGAAGATGGGAATGGTGATGGAGGCCCCGGGGGCGGTGCGTTTCCTGTCGACCGGCGCGGCGACCGACCAGCGCGCCGTCACCAGCATCCAGCAGCCCGACTCGACGAGCTTCACCGCGCTGCTGGCGGCCGATGACCCGGGGGCAACCCCCGCCACTTCACCCGTCGCGGGCACGGTCGCGACCGGCGCCGGCACCGCGGTGACCACGACCTCGGCGGGCGGTGTCGCCGTCGTCCCGTCGACGACGTCGGCGGCGGGCACGGCCACTGCGACGGCGGCGGGGACAGCCGGTGCCTCCACGGCCGGCGTGGTCCCGACGACGCCGGTGTCGCCACCGGCCACGGTGACGCCCGCGGCAGGCACCACCGCCCCCGGCACGACCGCGTTGCCGTCGTCCACGCAAACCACGGCACCGAGCGGGACGGCATCCGGCACCGGCACCGCGCCGGCGACCGGGACCGCGGCCGCACCGGCCTCGACCGCAACGGGGACGGGGGCCGCGGCAGGCGCAGTCGCGGTCGGGGCGACGTCGACCGGAGGCTGAGCGGCGGCCATGGACTCGATCAACCGTCGCATCGGGTTCATCTTCGTCGCCTTCTTGGTGCTGCTCACCGCGGCGGTGGCGCGCGCCGGCTACCTCGGCGCGGTCAGGGCCGGATCGCTGCGCGAGGCTGCCGACAGCCAGCAGATCGCCAACGAGGTCGTCCCGGCCACCCGCGGCACGATCACCGACCGCAACGGCGTCGAGCTGGCGATCTCGGTGTCGGCGTCCGACCTCGCGGCCGACCCGTACCTGATCAAGCATCCGCTGGCCACCGCGCAGCAGCTCGCTCCGCTGCTGCACGTGCCGGAGCTGACGCTGCTGGCCGAGCTGTCCAAGCCGCGGACGGGATTCGTCTACCTCGCCGAGCAGATCCCGACCGACACCGCCGAGAAGGTCATGAGCCTGCGAATCGACGGGATCAGCTCGACGCCGGTGGTCAAGCGCGTGTACCCGCGCTCCTGGGAGGCCGCCCAGGTGCTGGGGAGCGTCAACTGGAACGACACCAGCGGGCTCAGCGGCCTGGAGTACTTCTACAACAAGGTGCTGGCGGGGCGCAACGGCGAGCGGCGGATCGTCAACGATGCGATCGGCCAGCCGATCGCGATCGACGACGTGCGCCCGATGCGGCCCGGCAAGTCGCTGACGCTGACGATCGACGCCCACCTGCAGAACGAGGTGGAGCAGGTGCTCGCCGGGGTCGGCGCGCAGTACGCGCCCCAGGGCGCGACGGCGATCGCGATGAACCCCAACACCGGGGCGATCCTCGCCTTGGCCAACTGGCCGGCCGTCAACGCCAACGACCCGGCAGGCGCCCCGGTCTGGGCCGACGAGGACCGCGCCGTCCAGTACAACTACGAGCCCGGCTCGACCTTCAAGGCGATCACGGTCTCCGGCGCGCTCGAGGACGGGGTCGTCACCCCGACCACCGAGCTCGGCGTCCCGTCGGTGCTGCAGGTCGCCGACCGTCAGATCCACGACGCCGAGCCCCACCCCGACGAGACCCTGTCGGTCGCCCAGATCCTCAAGTTCTCCAGCAACATCGGCGCCGACGAGATCGGCATGCGGCTCGGCGCGCAGCGCTTTGACTACTGGGTGCACCGCTTCGGCTTCGGCGCGCCCACCGGCGTCGACCTGCCCGGCGAGGAGCAGGGGATCGTCCTGCACTCCTGGCAGTACTCGGGCTCGTCGATGGGCAACCTGCCGATGGGCCAGGGCGAGTCGGTGACGCCGATCCAGATGGCGACCGCCTACTCGGCGATCGCCAACGGCGGCATCCTGCGCCCACCGCACATCGTCGCGGCGATCGGCGGCAAGCCCATCAAGATCCCGGCCGGGCACCGCATCATCTCCCAGACGACCGCCGCCGAGGTCCGCGACATGCTCCGCGGCGTCCTGGCCGACGGCGGGACCGCCTCCGGCGCCGCGATCCCGGGCTACGACCTGGCCGGCAAGACCGGCACCGCCAACATCGTCGTGCACGGCCAGTACTCAGACAGCGAGTACGTCGCGTCGTTCATCGGCATGGTGCCCGCCCGCGCGCCACAACTGGTCGTCGCGGTCATGGTCGACGACCCCACCAAGGGCTCGATCTACGGCGGCCTGGTGGCCGCGCCGGCGTTCCAGAAGATCGTCGGCTGGGCGGTCCCGTACCTCGGCATCCCGCCCCGGTAGCGCTCAGTCGCCGAGGGTGCGGGCGAGCCGAGCGAGCCGGTTGTCCCATTGGCCGCCGACGTCGGCCATCCAGGTCATGGCTTCTGACAGGGGCTCGGGGGTGACGCGGTAGCGGATGTCGCGGCCGGTGCGTTCGCGTTGCAGCAGGCCGGCGTGGGCGAGGGAGGCGAGGTGTTTGGTGACGGCTTGGCGGGAGATGGGCAGCGCGCCGGCGAGTTCGGTGGCGGTGGCGGGGTGGGTGGCGAGCTGGGTGAGCAGGCGGCGGCGCATCGGGTCAGCGAGCGCGCCGAAGACCGCTGCGGCGGGGTCGTCGGGCACGGTCAGGCCGCGACCAGGGCGGGTCCGTGGGTGCGACCGGCGCCCTGGCCGGGGAGGGGGGTGCCGATCAGTTCCAGGACGTGCAGCGGGCGGGTCTCGATGACGCGCAGTCGGGTGCCGGCCTCGGTTTCGCTGAGCGCGAGTTCCACGCGTGAGGCGGGCTCGTCGTCCCGGGCCCACCAGAACGCCAGGCGCCCGGCGCCGCGGCCGGCGGCCGGTGGCGTGACCTCCTCGACCCAGCCTGCGCGCACTTCGCCGGCGATCTCAAAGCGGGCGTCGCCGCCGGGCCAGAGCTCGAGCTCGACCTTGTCGGCGAGCCAGTCCTGCAGCCAGGCGGGGTCGGTGAGCGCCTGCCAGACCTCCACCGGGGAGGCGGGGAGCTCCAGCTCGCGTTCGATCAGGTCGGTCATCTCGCCTCCCGGGCGTCGTCTCGTCGGTATGTGCAACTGAGCGGTTGCGTGTCTGCTAGGTTCAGGTCAGTGCAACCGTGTGGTTGCACTGTACCACCCCCAAGGAGGCGTCAGATGCCACTGATCCCGATGGTCGTCGAGCAGACCGCCCGCGGCGAGCGCTCGTTCGACATCTACTCCCGGCTGCTCAACGACCGCGTCGTCTTCCTCGGCGGCCAGGTCGACGAGGAGACCGCCAACCTGGTCGTCGCCCAGCTCGTGCACCTGGAGTCCGACGATCCTGACAAGGACATTCATCTCTACATCAACTCGCCGGGCGGGTCGATCTATGCCGGGCTGGCGATCTATGACGCGATGCAGTTCATCAACCCCGACGTGCAGACGATCTGTTACGGGATCGCGATGTCGATGGGTTCGCTGCTGCTGGCCGGCGGCGCGCCGGGCAAGCGGATGGCGCTGCCCAACAGCCGGATCCTGATCCACCAGCCCTCGGGTGGCTTTGAGGGCCAGTCGACCGATGTGGAGATCCACGCGCGGGAGATCCTGGCGTTGCGCGCCCGTGTGGATGAGCTCTACGCCAAGCACACCAATCAGCCGGTGGAGCGCGTCCATGCCGACATGGACCGCGACCGGTATTTCACCGGCGAGGAGGCGCTGGCCTACGGCCTGGTCGACCGGGTGCTGGACCGCCGGCCGCGGGGCGGGGGCGGGCGAGGGTTCGGAGCGGGGTAGGCGGCGTAGGGCGGATGTCCGCGATCGGGCGGCCTGCGACTGCGTGGGCCGCCGGTTCGCGAGCGGCTGAACGCGCGGGAGATCACTGACCCAGTCAGCGGCGAACTACTGATCCAAGCGCGCAAAAGATCGACGCCATTCGGCGCGTTCAATAACTGCACGGACTCGCGCCGGAATCGGTTTCGTCAGACTGGTCGCTCGGTGCGAGTTGCGAAGGGGCGCAGTTGCCGAGCGATGACTTCCGGTCACCGCCGCGGCGTAAACATACGATGGCGACGCCGCGACTCATCAGTCAGCGGCGACCACGATGAAGGAGGGTACCTCGTGCGGATACGCGCGACAGGCTGCTCGGGAAACGATCGACCAGTGCGGGCTGCGACGGGATCGGCAGCATGACCCGGCGACGTCCAAACACATCTGATCGAGTCCACAGGCCGCATCTGGTGGTCAGCACGGACCCGTCCGACGACACCGCCCGCGCCGACGTCACCCGACACACGCCCCCCCGTCCGAAGCTGTCGATCGTGATGCCGGCCTACAACGAGGAGCAGACGATCGCATCCGCGATCGCCAGTGTCCTCGGTGCCACCTACCCATGCGACTTCGAGCTGATCGTCGTCGACGACGGCAGCAGTGACGGAACATCGAAGATCTTGAGCGCCCTGCGTCATCCGAAGGCGCAGGTCATCTCGCACCCGCGGAATCTGGGCAAGGGCGCCGCGCTGCAGACCGGCGCCTGCGTAGCGACCGGGACGCATTTCGTCCCGTTCGATGCCGACCTCGAGTACGACGCGACGGACCTCGCGGCCCTCATCCGCCCTGTCCTGCAGGGACGATGCGCCGTCGTCTACGGCTCGCGACTGTTCGGCGCAAACACGCGCTATCAGTCCTATCGGCACGCGATCGGCAACCGGGCGCTCACGCTCGTGGCCAACGTGCTCTTCGACTCGTATCTCAGTGACATCCACACGTGCCTGAAGCTGCTGCCCGTCGAGCTGTTCCGTGAGCTGGGGCTGACCGAAGACGGGTTCGGCCTCGATACAGAGATCACGGCCAAGCTGCTGGCTCGAGGGATCACTCCGTTCGAAGTTCCGGTGAGCTATCACAGCCGCTCGGTTCAGCACGGCAAGAAGATCACCTGGCGCGACGGGGTGGAGTGCCTTCAGGTCCTCGCGCGCGTTCGGTCAGGAGCGAGAAGCGAAGGGCAGCCGCCCCTGCTCGTCAACGATCCGCTCGATGCCCTAGCCGCCTCGATGACGATTCTCGCCGAGATCGAAACGGTTGAGCCGCGGATCGACGAGCTCGAGCCGGAGTCGAGCTATCACCTCGCCCGGCAGGCTGCCGGGCGCTAGCGGGCGGATGCGATTATGACGACACGCCCTCCCTGGCGACCGAAGATCACGGCCGGCACCGGCGCCGTGAAGGGCGCCCTGCTGCTGTCGGCAGTCCTTGCCATCCTTTTCGCGCAGACCTCGACCGGCCGGACCGTGCTGGACGGACTTGGCGTGTCGGGCTCGCCACGCGGATTCGTGGAGCTCTACTTCGCTGCTCCTCGAAGCGTGCCGGCGCACGTCGTATCCGGCACGAGGCGGGTCGTCACGTTCGTCGTCCACAGCGAGGAGCCGCGCGTGGAGGTCGTCGGGTGGTCGATCGCGTCCACGGGATCGGCTGCGCGGATCACCGGCGCCGTACGGCTGGCGCCCGGGCGGAGCGTCATCGTGCGACAGCCAGTCGACGTGGTCTGCCGCGAGCCCCGGATGTACGTCGAAGTGGCGCTCCCCGGCCGCGCCACGGAGATCGGCTATTGGAGTGACTGCACCGACCGCAGACCCCTGCACCGCGCCTCGAAGCGCAGTCACGGGGCCCGCGTAGGATCACGCGCACGACGGCGGCAGCGCGACGCGCTCAAGGGGCGGCGCTGATGTCGGGCAAGCGGCCGAGAGTGGCGATGGTCACCGATGCGGTGGCGCCGTTCAACAGGGGCGGCAAGGAAGAGCGGTACCGAGAGCTGGCGCGCCGGCTGAAGGATGACGCCGACCTGCACATCTACACGATGAAATGGTGGTCGGGCCCGCGCACAATCGAGATCGAGTCCGTGCCGTATCACGCCCTGACGCGGTTGGTGCCGCTTTACCACGGCCGGCGCCGATCCGTGCTGGAGGCTGTCGCGTTCGCGCTCGGCTGCATGCGGCTTCTGTTCGTCCCATTCGATGTCCTGGAAGCCGATCACATGCCGTACCTGCAGATCTTCGTCCTGCGGGCGGTCACGTGGCTGCGTCGGCGGCCGCTGGTCGTCACCTGGCACGAGGCCTGGGACATGGGGCAATGGCGGCGCTACCTGGGGTTGCCCGGGATCCTGGCGTGGGGGGTCGAGCGGCTCGCGATGCGGCTGCCGGACTGCATCCTGTCCGCGTCTGAGCAGACGACGGAGCGCCTCAGAGCAGCACTCGGCGCCGACGCGCGGATCGTCACCGCCCCCAACGCGATCGATCTGGCGCTGATCGAGCGCGTCGCGCCGGCGCCGACGAAGATCGACGTGGTGAGCGTCGGCCGGTTCCTGAGCCACAAGCGGCTCGATCTGGCGCTCGACGCGGTGGCGCTCCTCAAGCACAGGGGGCTCGCTGTGACCTGTCTGCTCGTCGGGGATGGGCCCGAGCGCGAGTCGCTGCGAGCGCAGGCACTGGCGTTGGGCATCGACGATCAGGTGGTGATCAGGTCCGACATTTCGTCGCAGGAGGAGCTGTACGGTCTCGTCAAAGCAGCGCGCTGCTTCGTGTTCACCTCCGAACGCGAGGGATTCGGCATCGCTGCGCTGGAAGCGATCGCCTGTGGCACGCCGGTCGTCACGACGACCGCTCACGACAACCACGCTCAGTTTTTTGTGCGGCGGTCGGCGCGCGGGCACGTGTGCGCACCCACAACGGAGGCGATCGCCGCCGGAATCAGCGCCACACTCGACGACGAGGCGCGACCCGGCGCACATGCCGACGAGAGCCTGCTGGCCGGCTTCGACTGGAGTGTCACGGCCGCGGCCGTCCTGCGCGCGCTCGAGCATCCTCGGCGAGACGGCGGGGCCGTTCACGACGAAGACGGAAAGCGCCGAAGCTCCGGCGCGATCGTCGACGTCTCGCCTGTCTTGCGCGCGCAGACCGCTGCCGCGGATCCGACGTTGGTGACCACGCGATGACGCCCGCCGGTGACACGGCGCTGCTGCAGCGGCCGCTTCCCGCGGCATCGGCTCACCGCGACGCGCGCGGGCCTGCCCGGCCCTGGCTCGGTCGCAGCGAGTTGCTCGGCGTCGGCCTGATCGCGGCGATCGCGATCCTGCCCACGATCGCCAGGTGTTGGCTGGTCGAGGGCGTCGAGCTGCTCCTCCTTCTGTGGGTCCCCGGTACGCTCGCGCTGCGGGCGACGGGCTTCTCGGCGGCCGCGCTGTGTGGGTTCCCGGTGTATCGCCCGGCCGCCTCGCTGGCGGTCCTGACGCTGACCGCGACGGCGACGAACCTCGTCGGTCCGGCCCTCGGCGTCGATCAGCCGCTGGCGCGCGGACCGCTCGTCCTCGCGGTATCCGTCGTCCTCCTGGCCCTGCTGGCGTGGGGCGCGGCGCACGACAGGGACGCCCTTGGCGCGTATCTGCCGCGGCCTCGGATATGGTCGCTTGGCGTCTTCGCGCTGCCGGCGCTTCCCGTGCTCGCCGCCGCCGGTGCACTGCTCCTGACGAATGGGCGCAGCGGCGACGTCGCGGTCGTTGCGACCGCATTGGCGGGCGCGTGCCTGCTGGCCGGCTGCTATGCGGCGGACCGAGTGACACTCGGCGAGTGCTCGGCGGCGATGTTTTGCATCGCGCTCGCGCTCGTGTGGTCGTTCTCGCTGCGGGGGCGATTTGTGTACGGCTCGGACATCCTCGCGGAGTACCACGTCTTCACGCAGGTGCTGGCCGCTCATCGTTGGCTCATCCACCCAACAAACGGCGCGTATGACTCGATGATGAGCCTGACCACGCTCCCGACTTTGCTCGCTGTGCTGACGGGGATGTCGCCCCTCTTTATCTTGAAGGCGGTGTATCCGGCACTGCTCGCGCTGTTCCCGGTGGCACTGTTTGGCATCGCGGCGCGACACATGCCGCGGCGGTATGCATGGCTGTCGGTCCTGGTGATCCTCGCCCAGAACTATCTCTTTGCTCAGATGCCGGGCATCGCCCGCCAGGAGATTGCCCTGGTCTTCTTCATCGTTCTTGTCGCGATCCTCACCGACGACCGTGTGACGAGCAGGTCACGCAATGGCTGGACCGCAATGTTCGGCGTCTCCATGGTGCTGTCGCATTACGGTACGACCTATTTCGCGATCCTCATGCTGCTCGGCGCGATCGCCCTGACAGCGGCCATGTCTCGTTTCGGCGGCATGCGGCACGCGGTCCGGTCGCTGATGCTGTGCACGGTCGTCGTGTCGACCGCGGCGTTCATCTGGTACGTGCCGGTCACGCATTCGACCCAGAACCTCACTGAGGTCGTCAAGGCATTGCGCACCGAAGGACTCGACGTCCTGCCCGGAGCGAGCGGACACGGGATCGTCGGCGCGTACGTGTCCGGCAACGAGCCGGTCGCCGTGTCGGCACGCCGCCTGGAGAGCGCCGCGGTGCGCCAGTACCGGACGAAGGCACGGTACGTGGTGGCGCTGCAGGTAGCACGCGAGGCTCGGTTCGCTCTGCACGGCGCCCCCGCGCCGGGCGGGACGGTGCGCTTCGCGCGAGGACTGAGCCTCGCGTCTCTGCTAGCCACCTGCGTGTCCCAACTGCTCAACCTGCTGGCGATCATCGGTGGGTGCCAACTCATGCTCCGGCGCCGTGTGCCGCCCGCGCTGAAGCAGATCGGGATCCTGGCGGTCGCCACCCTGGGGGCGCTGGCCATCATCAGGGTGAGCGGAACGTTCGCCAGCTCCTACAATCAGGAGCGCGCGTTCGTCCAAGCGATGGTCCCGTTGTCGATCGGCGTGGGCTGGCTTGTGTGGCGAGTATCTCGAGGTGGCCGGTTGGCTCGCGCCGCGGCAGGTTTGTTGCCTTTGGGGATGATCGTGGTGTTCTTTGTCAACTCCGGACTCGGCGCGGTCGCCTTCGGGGGCAGCGCTCCGGCGAGCCTGGCGAACGGAACGGAATCGGCCGTGCGGTTCGTCGTGGACGATCCGGAGATATCGGCGGCGCGGTGGGTGACCCAACATGCCGGTAACGATCTGCTGTATGCCGACCGCTACGCTCAGCTGCGGATCACCGCGGCGACGGGGAGGGTGGGTAACATCCTAACGGAGGTCATGCCGGAGACTCTCGACAAGGATGCTTGGATCTTTGCCGATGAAAGCAATGTGGTGCACCGGACCGTTCGTGCCCAGGTGGGGAACGAATTCGGGCTCTACTACTGGCCCGGCTTCATCAACGAATATTGGAACGAGGTGTACTCGAATGGATTCTCCGCCGGGTATGCCAGACCGTGACTTCGCCGTGCGCGTCGCCGGCACGGCTCCTCGCCGCCACGGGCGGCGCTCGAAGGCAGGCCGAGCGGTGCGTGTCGTCGCGTTCCCGCGCGACCAGAACCCGTACCAGGCGAACCTGTACTCGCATCTACACGGCGTGTCGACGCGGTACGTCGGCGATTGGAGCCCGTCGCAGACCGCGAACGTGTTCGCGCTGCCGGCCGAAGTGCTCCTCAACCGTCTGCGGGGCGCCCGCATCCTGCACCTGCACTGGGTCTTTGGGTTTCGTCTGCCCGGTACCAGCCGAATCCCGTGGTTGCGCTGGGTGAGCTTGGCCGTCTATAAGTCGACCGTCCAGGTCGCGCGGGCCGTCGGCATGAAGATCGTGTGGACTGCCCACAACACGCTGCCTCACGACCAAGTCTTCCCGTGCGACCTGACAGCTCGCCGGTGGCTGGTGCGGCGCTGTGATCTGGTGATTGTGCATTCGCGAGCGTCGCTTACCGAGCTCAACGGCATCGTGGGGACACTGCGTCGAGTCGCGGTCATCCCACATGGGCCTGTCTCGGACGCCGCACGCCCCGTGCCCGGAGACGGTCGGACGGGGCCGATCAGTTTGCTGGTCTTCGGCCGGATCGCGAGATACAAGGGGATCGACGCCGTCCTGGCGGCGTACAACGAGGTCGCGGACCAGACCACGCTGGAGCTAACCTTCGCCGGCGAATGCCCGGACGCCACCCTGCGGGCCGCGCTATCGACGACTGCGGAAGGCGCAAGCGGTCGCGTTCGGTTGCGGCTCGAGCATGTGCCGGACGCGGAATTGGGCGAGTTGTTCGCTGCGCATGACGCGGTTTTGCTTCCCTACAGTCATGGGACCACTAGCGGGATCGGGATCTTGGCCTGTGAGCTCGGTGCCGCCGTGCTTGCGCCCCGGTTGCCCGCGTTCGACGGCCTGCCGTGCATCGAGATCGGCACTGGCGCGGATGGGATTCGCGATTGTCTTCTCGTCGCCGACCGAACCTCCCGGCACGATTTCGAGAGCTTGGGACGGGAGGCACGTCAGTGGGCGCAGGCGCGCTCGAACTGGGACGTCGTTGGCCGCGACACGGCGACCGAGCTACGCGGCCTGATCGGCGATGACTTCGCATGAGCCCCAGGCCCGAGGTGTCGATCATCATCATCACCAAGGATGATCCCGATGTCGTCGTCACGATCAAACACATCGTGGCTCAGATGGCGAGGTCAGTTCATCGCGCCGAACTCGTGATCGTCGCGGCAGGCGACCCGCCCGACGTAGCGGCGCGGTGGCGCGACGGAGTCAGGTGGGTCCCGTTTGATTCGAGCGCGCGAAAGGCCACCATCCCGGAGCAACGTAACGTCGGGATGGCGCACAGCCAGGGCGACGTCATCGTGTTCATCGATTCGGGATGTGTGCCGTGTGAGGGTTGGCTGGACCGACTCGTGCAACCGGTGTTCGAAGAGAGAGAAGACCTGGTGGCCGGAGCGCACGTCGCGTCGGGCCCGCACGCCATTCGCGACGACGATGTGCCGAGGCGCAAAGGAGCGCAATACCTGACCGAAGCACCGACGATCAACCTTGCGATCACTCGCAGAGCGATCGATGCCGTCGGGGCGTTCGATGAGAGCTTCGGCTATGGCTCCGACGTCGACCTCACGTGGCGCGCAGCTGACGCCGGATACCGGATTCGGTTCGAGCCGGCCGCCGTTGTCACACACGATTGGGGCTCGCTGCGAAGAGATCTCCGCCGCTCTTGGGTGTACGGCGGCGCGCGCTTCGCCCTCTACGCGAAGCATCGTTCGCGCCGCAGGCTCATCCTCCGACGTGACCCGGTCGCGATCATCTACCCCGCGTACCTCACGCTCCTTCCGGCCACCCGGTTTCACCGGTTGGTCATCGTCGCTGGCCTCGCACCGCTCGTGAAAAACTGGCGGCATCGGCCGTTCCTGACTACCGCGCACAACTACGCATTCGGAGCCGGATTCCTGACGGCCGCCGGGAAGCGGGCTCGCGGACGCCTGAGCGGTGGCCGGCGACGGGTTGATGCGTGATGCGATATCACGGCTGCTATGACGGCGCCTGACGGTCAGAGGGCGAGCGTCGGCGAGAGCACGGCGGTCAATCTCGCGGCCAAGACGGGGGCGCTGGCTCTCGGTTTCGTGGTCACGCCCTACGTTGTCGAGCGCCTCGGGCTCCGCGCCTTCGGTTTCGTCGCGCTGATCTCCGCATTCAGTCAATACGCGTCTCTGCTCGACTTCGGCGTCGGATTCACCCTCACCAGGGCGATCGCGGCCGCGTATGCCCGCGGTGACGAGCAGGCCGTCGCGCGCAGGGCGTCGTCGGCACTGTGGAGCTCCGCCGCGTTCGGGACGATCCTCGTCCTGGCGACCACAGCGCTCGTGTTTGCGTTCGGGAGCTCAATCGGACGTAGCTGGCCGCATGGATGGCAGGCCGCCGTCGTCGCCGTCGCGGTGTCGGTGGCCTGCACCTCGGTGGCCTCGGTGCTGCAGGCCTTTCCGGCGGGCATCAGCCGATGGGACCTCGCAAATGTGCCGACTGTCGCCAATCAGCTTACATACAGCGCCGTGGTGGTCGTCGCTCTTCAGATTGAGACAAATCTGACGGCAGTCGCGCTGGCCACTGCAGCCGCGGGGGTGGTCGGGATTGGCTCGGCCTACGTGGTGTACCGGACGAGATGGGGGCGCACCGTGAGGATCGCTCATGTCTCGTGGGCTGAAACGATTGCCCTCTGGCGGTACGGCTTGTCGGTTCAGACTGTCAACCTGGTGCAACTGGTGAACTCGCAGGCCGACAAGCCGGTCCTCTTGCTGTTCACCAATCTGCAGTTCGTCGGTCTGTATGAGCTCGGCTCGCGGGTCGCGTTTTCGATCCGGGCACTCCTGTTGGCTGCCTTCGGCCCACTCAGCGTCGAGGCGGCCGGGACGATGGCGACGGGAGGGCGATCGGCCGTCGCGCGGTACTACCGACGCGCGTATCGGACCGTGGCGCTCGTCGGCCTGGCGCCGATTTTCGCGCTCTACGGCTCGAGCTACGCCCTAGTCATACTGTGGTTGGGGCCTTCCGATCGAGTCAGCGGCGTCATCGCGTTGGTCCTCGGTGTGGGGTACGCCGTGAATTTGAGCACAGGCGTCGGGACCGCGTTGGCGATGGGGGCGGGACGCCCCGATCTGGATCGGAACTACTCTGCCCTCGGCTTCGCGCTCAACGTGAGCCTGACGGTGGCACTCGGGCTGTTGATCGGCAGATGGGGCGTCGTAATTGCGACGGCGCTGGGCCTCGTTCTGTCATCCGTCTGGCTGCTGCGCTCCGTCGACCGGTGGCTCGGAACGCGCATCCTGTCGTGGCGTGCTATCGCTGGCTCGCGGACGGCTGGCGAACTGCTGCTACTCGCCCTCAGCTTGGGCTTTGCGATCACGGTTTGCGCCGCCGATGCGGGACCGCCGTCGCGCGCGGCCGCCGCCGCGTATCTCGGTGCGGGCGCGGCGATCTTTGGCATCGCGTGGGGCTGGTCAGCAAGCCGGGAAGGCCTGTTGCGCCGCCCGCGAATCGTCAGGGAGATCCTGGCCAGGATCCGCTCCCGAGCACCTGCCGCGCAAGGTGAACTGGGATGACGCTGGGCCCGAGAGATGGCGACCGTTCCACGGTGACGCCGGAGTCGGTCGGAATCGTCGTGCTGAGCTACGGCCGTCCGGAGCGAGCCGAGGCGCTCGTGCGAGAGTTGATCGACCTCCAGGGCGCGGTCGAGGACCAGATCGTGGTCGTGCACAACCCGGCCGGCCCGAACGACACGAGAATCGCTCCACGACTGGCCGGCGCATACGCCGTGTCGCTTCCGAGCAACGTCGGCTACGCCGGCGGCATGAATGTCGGGGCGCGATGGGTGTTAGGCCGCGAGTTCGAATGGCTGCTCTGTCTCACGCACGATGTCAGGCTCCGGCCCGGGGCGCTCACCTCACTGCTGGTAGGTGCTGAGGCGCACACGTCGATCGGCGTTGTCGGTCCAGTCCTCCTCCTCAGCGACGGCGAGGTGTGGTCGAGCGGCGTGCGTGGACGCGACGGAACGGTACGACATCGCAAGGACCAGCTATCGGCTGCGACGACCGTGCCCTGTGACGCCGTGGACGGATCTGTTCTGATGGTGCGAAGCGAAGTGTTCGAGCAGGCCGGGCCGTTCGACGAGCGCTTCTTCATGTACTGGGAGGAGACAGAGTTCTGTCTGCGCTGCCGGGCCATCGGAGCGCAGATCGCGGTGGTGAGCGACGCGATCGCCGTAACTGAGCCCGGGGGGTCTCACCGCCCCGGTGTACATGCGTACTTGCAAACCCGGAACGGTCTGGAATACGCGCGACGGGCGGCCGGGGTTCGCGGCGTCGGCGCGCAGGGCCTTGACGTGATCCGGCGATGCGTGTGGGATCTTCCGAATCCGATACGCTCGAAATGGCGCGACCGGAGCGCGTGGCGCTGGACGGTTCAGCGGTGGGTGGGCGTTGTCTTTGGCTTACGAGACTTCGCTATGCGCCGGTGGGGCATCCCGCCGGAGCGCGTTCGACGGCACAGCGACGTCGCGTGACGGCCAAGACCACGCGCACCGCGTCTCAGGGCATCCCTGACGGCTGCATAGGAGTCATAACGACGGCATCTTGACGTGGGGGGATGACACCTGGTGGAGGATTCCGGAGACCCGTCCAGCGAAGTAGATGGTGAGCATGACCGAGTCCCACTCGCTCGCGGCCACGAGATTGATCGCTCGACGCGGGTCGATATGAAACGCACGAGTGACGTGAATGGCGGCCAGCGCCTGCGTGTAGACGAGCAGTGGGAGACCGGAGAGCCGACGTTCACGAGCGCTTCGCCAGGCTCCGACGGCGACCAGCGCTGACCACAGAAGGAACGCGAGATCGGGGCCTCGAACACGTTTGTAGCGCCACAGTTGGCGGCTCGCGCCGCGACCGCTCTGGAACATCCATCGCAACGCCTGTGCCGTGCTCTTGGACTCCTTGTGGTCAACGACGAGCCCTGGGACAGTGCGGAGACCGACGCCCAAGGCTTGGAGCTGCTCGGAAAGCGCTACATCCTCGCCGTCTCGCAGGTTGGGATCAAACGTCGCGTGTTGGAAGATCTCACTGCGATAGAGCGCGTTGTTTCCTGTGATTCGTGCGGCGTGAGGGACGACGCGCGGCCTCAGCCGGAAAGTCGAGTAGAGGAATGCGACATCGCCGTCTGGAACCGCGGTTCCGCACACTGCCGAGGCCGACGCTGAGTCCAGCTCGGCGAGACAGCGAGCAAGCCAATCATCGGGCAGGACGATGTCAGCGTCGACCGTCGCGATGGCCTCTCCACGGGCAGCCGCGATGCCGTGGTGGCGGGCATATCCGCGGCCGCGATTCCTGTCGAGGCGAAGAAGTCGTATCTGCGGATCGTTGCGCGCGACGTCGGCCGCGACCGCATACGTCGTGTCGGTGGAGCCGTCGTCGACGACGACGACCTCGTACGGATGGTCGCCGGCTCGCTGTCTCAGAATCGAGCTGAGAGCGGTCCCGAGACTTCTTTCCTCGTTATGCGCGATGACCACGAAGGAGATCAGGGCAGTCGGCCCGAGAGTCGGAGTAGACATGCGTGGCCCGATCTTGTCAGGACTCGGCTCGGAACGACCTGAGATCGCCTGAACCGCGCGTTCGTACGTCACATCCCCGCCGTCGGCGTCAGAGCACCACGGGATTCGGGCGATGCCCGGATCCCACATGCGGTCGGCGGGGGCGGAGGACTATCGGTCAACCGAACGAGGCCGGTTCGGCGAGCGCGTCGACGAAACCGCGGTCGTGTCGGTCTGGCGCAACCTCGCCCAGCTCGACAGCGACCGCCTCCGGCGCATGAGGTGTTCGCCCGGCTCGAGATTGACGCAAGGTGCCCTCGGCCTCCGCCCGCAGCCCGGACTCGCGTCATACGTTCGGCCAGCGTCGAGATCGAGCCCTCGCGGTTCCAGCGTCGCCGTCGATCACGGAAGGAATGTGTCGGCCAGAGACCGCGAGGCGCTCGTGATGACTAGACCGCGCCGGGCCTTCGGGGCGGCTCTCGCAGTCGCCGCCTTCATGTCGGCCGGCATGGGTTTGGCAGCCGCGAGACCAGTCGACCGTCGGCTGGCGAACATCCCGACCGTGGTCGGGCGGAGGGCCGCATCTGTCGCCCGCGCCGTCCATGGCTATGACGGTCGACGCCGTCCGCGGGCGAAGCCGGCGCTGGTGACGACCGGTGCCAAGCTCGATTGCGTCTATTCGGCCAACAGCGAAGCGACCTTGGCCACATTCGAGCAGATGGTGGGCCGCGACGTGAGCTGCGCGCAGGTATACAACAACGAGTCGCAGACGTTGGCGCAATGGACGGAGCCGTGGTTCCTATCCTCGCAGCCGGACTACGCGTGGGCCCAGTGGGCGACGGCGCCGGGGACCGACCGCCGGCTCGTGATCGACCAGAGCCTGATTCCGACAGCCGTCGCGAACGCCAAT
>JBELAG010000609.1:0-2597 GCA_049509055.1 Solirubrobacteraceae bacterium | reverse complement strand
AGGGCGGTGACGCTGCCCAGCAGCAGCAGCACGCCGAGGCTGGTGCCGATGATCTGCATGCCGCGCCGGCCGCCGAACAGCAGCACCAGCCCGCCGGCGATCAGCGCCAGCGGCGCGACCGCGGCGGTCATCACCAGCGCCGGGGTGACCAGCGCCTTGGCGCCGTTGACAAACCCGCCGATCCCTGACGCGTCGGTCGGGATCCCCGCCGCCTTGGCGACCAGCCACACACCAGCGCCCTGCAGGACGCTCGCCACGGCCAGGACGGCGACCAGCGCCGCGGATGCGCAGACGCGCAGGCGGTAAGCGCGGGGAGATGGGGTTGGGTGGGACACGTGATACCTCCGGGTGCGGGGCTTGACGGATGAGAGGCCGCGACCGGCCCTCTGTTGGCCAAGTACCGGGCGCGTCACCGCAGGCCCCGGTCGCGATCGACAATTTCTTTCGAGAGCCCGGCACGCGCGCACTGGCGCAGGCGGCGAGGGCGGGGAGATGGGGTGATTGGGGGCAAGCGATACCTCCGGTACGAGGCCGGTCGGATCGGGGTCGGGATGGCCCTTCACCGGGTAGGTACCGGGCGCGCCCACGAAGGCCCCTACTCGCGACCGAAGATTTCTTTTGCGCCCGCGTTTCGGCTGGGCGCGGCGTCGGTTATTCGGGCCCGGGTCACCGGGGCCTGCGGGCCCGGACGCCTTCCTCCCTGGGGTCCGGGCCGGTGCGGCGTGCGGCGTGCGGTTAGCAGCCGTCGAGTTCGTGCGGGGCGCGGCCGAGCGCGAGCACGAGCCGGCTGGCGGCGGGGATCCCGATGTGGCGTTGGCGGCGGCCGTTCTTGCCGGGTTCATACCCGAGCTGGCGGTCCAGATCGATCTGGCACATGTTCAGGTAGTGCGCGAGCTCCGCGCGGGTCAGCTCCGGCTGACGCGCCAGTTCCTGTTCGAGGAACGCGCGGACTCGCGTGGTGGGGATCAGGTCAAGCTTGTAGCGCTTGAGCTCTTGATAGTCGCGCTCCTGGGCGGCCAGCACCCGCACCCGTCCGGGCGTCAGGCGCATCCGCTGCGCGGCCTGCTCGACGCTGAGGCCGTTGACGGTGGTCAGGCGCCACGCGTGCTTGCGCCGCTGCGCGCATGACCGGCACATCCGACCCTCGTGGCACGAGCAGCGGGCCTCCACGCCGTCGCGGGCCCGCGGTTTGACGACGGCGACCGCGCCGCCGGGTACGGGTTGGGGTGGTCGAGGGTGTCTGACCAAGGTCTTCCTCCTGCGCTCGCTGCGGGCCAGTTCGACGCCGAGCACATCATCGCCAGCCAACCTCAACCAGCTGAAACAGATACACCCAGCTTACAATGGATGTATAGCACTAATAGTCGCAATTGCAAAGATGGGATTAGGAGAGCAGGGGCTCGGTCGCGCAGATCTCAGCCCGGAGCCGGCGCGGGTTGGCGAAGGGCTGCTCGTAGGAGACGGCGCAGCAGCGACACGTCCCGCGGTCTCGCAGGCGCGATCGGCGCTTGTCGGCGCAGACGCGGGCAGCGCGTCGATGCACGGGGAGGTACTGTCGCCCGAATGCCGGAGGCTGATCTCGCTGCACATATGGCGCGGCTCCTGCCGCTCCTCAGTCAGGGGGAGGTGATCCCGGTCCTCGGGGCGGGAGCGAGCCTGTGTGGGAGACCTCCAGGATCGGTGTGGCGCCCTGACGCGGGGTTTTTTCCGAGTGGCGCCGAACTAGCAAGCTACCTGGCGAAGCAGACTGACCTTGATCACGAGCCACGGGACCTGATGGAGGTAGCAAGGCTATATCGAGCTTGCTCACGGCTCACCGTGGCTCGCCAAAAGGCTGCGTCGGATCTTCCAGGCTCAGCTTGATGTAAGCCCCGTGCACACGTTCCTCGCCGGTTACGTCGCCGAGGCCCGGCGGCGGGGCGACCCCAATCCCGTCCCGCTCCTCGCGACGACCAACTATGACGATGCGCTCGAGCGAGCGTTCAACGCCGAGCAGCAGAGCTTTGATGTCCTCGCTTACATCGCAGACGGTCCGGATCGTGGCAAGTTCAGCCACATTTCACCCGATGGGGAACGGATCGTGCCGACCGATCCGCTGCGCTACGCAGGCATGAGGACCGAGGAGCGGCCGACGATTCTCAAGCTGCACGGCACGATCAGTGAACCGAGCTGGGAATCCGAGAGCTTCGTCATCAGCGAAGGCCATTACGTCGACTACCTGACCACCGACGTCTGGCGCGCGATTCCCTTCCAAACAGTAAGAGTCCTCGGATCAAATCACCTCTGGTTTCTCGGCCACGCGATGCGCGATTGGAACCTCTTGGTGGTACTACGTCGGCTGGGAGCACTACCGGCCCGGCGCCGTGCCTGGGCCGTGCAGCTCAACCCGGATCGCGTCGACGAAATGCGGTGGGAGCGCGAGAATGTCGATCTCATCGCAATTGACCTAGTGTCCCCCGCCTTAAGTTCGTTGCGTAATTGTGGTATGCTGTGGCATGCCACGAACTGGACGTCCCAAACAGGCGTTGGAGTTGAGTGACTCCGAGCGCGAGCAGTTGGTGAGGTGGGAGCGCAGGCGGAAGTCCTCCCAGGCGTTG
>JBELAG010000608.1:0-2599 GCA_049509055.1 Solirubrobacteraceae bacterium | reverse complement strand
CGGTCGAGCGCTCGTTGTTTGAGGCGCAGATCGCCGTGTAGGTAGCCGCGGGTCGTTTGTTCTTGTTCGTGGCCGAGCCAGAGCGCGATCACCGAGGTGCTGATCTCGGATTGGAGCAGCGTCATCGCCGTGGTGTGCCTGAGCACGTGAGCGGTGACGTTCTTGGTGCGGAGCGTCGGGCAGTGCTCGCCGGCGGTGGCGGTGTGCTTGTGGATGAGCCATTCGACGGCGTCGTGGCTGAGGCGGCGGCCGCGGTTAGAGGGGAACAGTGGATCCTCGGGCTGGCCGTGGCGTTCCTTGAGCCAGGCGGTGAGGACCTTGACGGTCTGGCTGGTGAGCGGGACGGTGCGCTGCTTGCGGTTCTTGCCGAGGGTGAACAGGTAGCTGATCGTGCCGAGATGCACGTCTTGGCAGCGGAGCCCGGTCAGCTCGGCGACGCGCAGCCCGGTTTGGATGCCGGTGAGGATGAGTGCATGGTCGCGGCGGCCGATCGGGGTCGTTCGGTTTGGGGCGGCCAGCAGCGCTTTGACCTCCTCGGTGGTGAGGAAGTTGATCAGCGCTCGATCGAACCGTTTGGCGGGGATCGCGAGCACGCGGGCGATCACGTCGGCGTGCTCGGGGTGCTTGAACGCGGCGTAGCGGAACAGCGATCGGATTGCCGCGAGGCGGACGTTGCGGGTGCTGGCGGTGTTGTGGCGCTGGTGCTCGAGGTGGTCGAGGAACGCGCTGATCAGCCGGACGTCGAGGTCGGAGATCTCGAGCTTGGATGGTTGCTTGCCGGTCTGCTCAGTGGCGAAGCAGAGCAGCAGCCGCATCGTGTCGCGGTAGCCGCTGATCGTGTGCGGGCTGGCTTGCCGCTGGGTCATCAGCCGTTCGGTGAAGAACGCTTCAAGGGTCGGAGCGAGTGGGGTCATGGCAGGTCTCCCAGCGTGGTTTCGAGGCGTTTAGCGGCGAGCGCGAGCAACTCGGGCGCAGCCGTCAGGTAGCGGTAGGTGTCAGATGGCTCGACGTGACCGAGGTAGGTCGAGAGCCACAGCAGGCGGGGTTGCACGTCGATCCCGGCGTGGTGCCAGTCGATCACGGTCCGCACAGCAAAGCTGTGCCTGAGATCGTGAACCCTCGGTTTCGGCGATCCCCATGTGCCTTCCAGGCCGACGCGGCGTCGCAGGCCGCGGAAGTCCCTCTGGACCGTGCTCTTGTCGGGTCGGTTACCTCGGGTCGAGATGAAGAACGACGGTGTGTGCGGCCGTGGGAACAGCTCGTCGCGCTGCTGGTCGTAACGCGCAAGGGCCTGCACGGTGGATGCGTGCAGCGGCAGTTGCCGGGACTTGCCGAACTTAGTCAGCCGGATCGTCAGCACGCCGGCGTCGAGGTCGACGTCGTCTCGGTCGAGCCGCAGCGGTTCGGAGATCCGCATGCCGGTCACGGCGATCAATCCGATCAGCGTGTAGAGCGTCGCTGCCTTCAGCTGCGGTCTCAAAGCTGCCGCCTCTGCGAGCAGCCGTTCGATGTCCTGCTCGGAGTAGAGGTACGGGATCGCGTAGTGCTTGCGGTGGATCAAGATCCCGGTCGGCGGGATCTCGGTCGCCGGGTCGATCGTCCGCAGATAGCGCGCGAGGCCTCTGACGATCGACAGTCTCGCCGCCTTCCAGCCCTCGGTCCCGCGCGTCCTTGAAGCCCACCTGAGCGCCAGCTCGGTGGTGATCGTGCTCGCGCCGGTGTGCTCGAGAAACGACGCGAAGTCGTTCAGCTGCCGTTCATGCTCGACGAGCTTGTAGCCGAGTGCCCGGCGGATCGTCAGATAGTCAGCGACCGTGTCGTGCAGCGCGGTCATGACTGGCTTCCCGGCCACGGACGCGCGAGCTCCCGCAGCCGCTCCCAGTCGACTTTCGCGTAGATCACGGTCGTGGCGTGGCGGCGGTGGCGCAACAGCGAGGCGATCTCCTCCAGCGGCGCGCCGGCCCGCAACGCCTCGGTCGCGACCGTATGCCGTAGCGCGTGCGCGCCGGCCGGCGGTAGCCCCGCTCGCTCATACGCGGCGCGGACGAGCATCCCGATCGCACCAGCGCCGCCGGTCATCGGCCCGAACGGCGCCCGGCACGTCAGGAAGAGGTGCCGATCGTCGCGGACCGGACGGCCGTAGCGCAGGTAGTCGACCACTGCCTCGCCAACATCGGCCGGCAGCGGCAGCCGCTCGTAGCGATCCTGTTTGCCGCGAACGATCAGCTCGCCGGCACGCCAATCGATATCGCAGAGCTCGAGCTTCGCGGCCTCGCAGGCACGCAACCCCAGCCGCGACAGCAACGTCAGGATCGCGAAGTCGCGGCGACCCACCGAAGTCGTTCGATCACAGCTGGCTAACAGCCGCGCCACCTCCTCGGCGCGCAGCGCCTTCGGCAACGACCCGCCCCGCCAGTGCGCCACGCCCGGCACCGCGCCCGTCAAGTCAGTCGGCGTCAACCCCTCCAAGAACAAGACCGCAACAGACCGCGCAACGATGTCACCAACGCCGAGCTCATCCTGACGCTGCGGTGCCGGCACTCAGCCAGAACGAACCCCGTCACATCGCCCGCGGTCAACCGCTCAAGCCCGCCACCAT
>JBELAG010000607.1:0-2601 GCA_049509055.1 Solirubrobacteraceae bacterium | reverse complement strand
TGGTCGCGATGGGGTATGAGGGGTCGTATCGCACGACGCGGCGGGCGGTCGCGGAGGCCAAGCGGCGCTGGCGCAACAAGCACGGGCGTCGCACGCGGCCGTGGATCCCGCAGCCGGGGTTGTGGCTGCAGTTTGACTACGGCGACGGGCCCGAGGTCGCTGGAGCGCGGGCGGTGTTGTTCTGCGCGTGGCTGGCGTGGTCGCGGTTTCGGGTCGTGGTGCCGCTGCGCGACAAGACGATGCCGTCGGTCGTGATCGGGCTCGACCGCGCGCTGCGGCTCGTGGGCGCGGTCCCGACCTACGCGCTGACCGATAACGAGAAGACGGTGACGGTCGAGCACGTGTGCGGGATCGCGGTCCGCAACCCGACGATCGTTGAGGTCTCGCGCCACTACGGGCTGACGATTCAGACGTGCGAGCCGGCGGACCCCCAGTCCAAGGGCGGGTCGGAGGCGACGGTGAAGATCGCTAAGGCGGATCTGGTCCCGACCGATCACAACCTGCGCGACGAGTACGCGGACTGGGCGGCGCTGGAGCGGGCGTGCCAGGAGTTCATGGCTGATGTGAACACGCGGCCGCATCGCGCGACCCGCGAAGCGCCGGTGGTCCTGTTGGGCCGGGAGCATGAGCACATGCATCGCCTGCCGAAGCTGCCGCACACGTTGTGCTTCGGGCAGACTCGCAAGGTCGACCGCCAGGCGACCGTGTCGGTGGGGGATGCGATCTACTCGGTCCCGCATCAGCTGATCGGCGAGCGCGTCTGGGTCCGCTCAGACGGCGAGCAGCTCGTCGTCGTGCATGTCGACCACGAAGGGCCGCACGAGGTCGCACGCCATCCGTTGACCACCCCGGGCCGCCCCAGTATCAACGACGAGCATTACCCGCCACGGCCGGCCGGGGCGCTGGAGCGCAGACCGCGCGCTCGTTCAAGCGAGGAGCGCGAGTTTCTTCAGATCGGCGGCGGCGCTGAGCGGTGGCTGAAGCGAGCCGCGGCTGAGGGCACCTCGCGGATCCGGCGCAAGATGGCCGAGGCCGTCGATCTCTCAAAGCTCCACGGCGCCGGGCCGGTGAACGACGCGCTGGCGCGGTGCGCGAGCTACGGCCGGTTCGCTGACGGGGATCTCGCCAGGATCCTCGCTCACCAGCAGACAGCGACCGTGGTCGCGCTCCCCACACGCGCGGGCGAGGACCGCTCGCTGCAAGCCTCGACCCGCAGCTGGGAGCGATTCGGACGATGAACACCCCCGATCCTCGCTCCGACGCCCGAAACCGACGCGCTGAGAGGCGTTCTGCGGCCCTGCGCGCCCTGGCCGCGACCGATCCCCTGCCTCAAAATCGGGCTCTCCTGGCATCAATGTGGTCCAGAAACGACGCAGAGAGCGGCCGGCTGTCGGCACCCGCGCTTCCCGAATCACGCCGCCGCAGCCGTCCTGGCTTGGATTTCGCCGGCATCCATGCCGCCGAGCGACGACCTCTCGCAGGCAGCCTCGCTCCGCCACAAGCACGGGGTGCAAGGCGACGAGTCTCGAACACGTCTCGCTCCCCGAATCCCTGCTCAGGCGCGCGTCCGGCTCTCACCGTGTCCACATCGATGCCTGGAGCCCCCAAAATCGCAGCCAACAGCTGGCTCGGGGGTCAGCGATGACCGTCAAACCCCCAGCCCCACCAGCGCTGCCCGACGAGCTTGACCGCCTGTTGCGCCGTCTCCGGATGCCCTACGTCCGCCGGGCGGCGCCGGAGGTGATCGCGACCGCTAACAGCCAGCGATGGGAGCACGCCGAAGTTCTGCGCGTGCTGCTCGTCGAGGAGGCCGCCGGCCGCGACCACGCGACCATGTCGATGCGACGGCGCGCTTCGGGCCTGCCGGCCGGCAAAACCTTCGACGCCTGGGAACAGGACGCGTCGGTGATCCCGAAACCGACCCAGCAGGCGCTGCGAACGCTCGAGTGGGTCAACCGCGCCGAAGTTCTGGTGATCTGCGGCCCCAGCGGCACCGGCAAGTCGCATTTCATCGAAGCGCTCGGGCACCTCGCGATCGACAAGGGCCGCACCGTCTCCTGGCACACCCTCGATTCACTCGCTGCGCTGTTCCGCCGCCACCGCGCTGACGACAGCATCAATAAGGCGATCGGAAAGCTGATCCGCTCCGATCTGATCCTGATCGATGACGTCGGCCTCCTGCCCGTGTCCGCCGACGCCGCCGACGCGCTGTTCAGAGTCGTCGACGCCGCCTACGAGAAGCGCTCGATCGCGATCAGCTCGAACATTCACCCCTCCGGGTTCGACGAGCTCATGCCCAAGACCATGGCCACCGCGACCGTCGACCGGCTCCTGCATCACGCCCACGTTCTCATCACCGATGGGCAGGACAGCTACCGGCTCGCGCAAGCGACCGCCGGCAAGGGGGTCAAGCCCCTGACCTAAAGAGCGCCCCGGGTGGGGAGAAACGATGGCCACGAGTCAAAGTGGGGAGATTCGATGGCCACCAGCGGGGAGAAATGATGGCCACCAGCGGGGAATTAAGTGGCCACCGCTGGGGAGAAACCGATGGCCATTGACACTACGTCCTGAACGTCGACCGCAGACCCCGGCGTGCGTACC
>JBELAG010000606.1:0-2605 GCA_049509055.1 Solirubrobacteraceae bacterium | reverse complement strand
GTGTCCCGCGCGCAGCGGGCCACGGCATCGGGGCGTGCCACTCCACCTGATTGGCGGCCGATCACGGATCATCCCGGCCGGTCATGTCCGTAGTCCTACCGGATCGCGTCCGGTTCTCAGCTCACGTCGCGAGCGCGGCGCGGGCCTGCCGCGCCATCTCCACGTCCTCGCGGGCGCGCACCACCACGGTCCTGACGGCGGCGGCCGAGGCGCCGATCTCGGCGTCGGGCGCGGCGCCGCGGTTGGCCGTCTCGTCGATCTCCACCCCGAGGAAGCGCAGACCCTCGCCCGCACGCGCGCGGATGACCGGCGCGTGCTCGCCGACGCCGCCGGTGAAGGCGAGCACGTCGAGCCCGCCGAGCGCCGTCACCATCGCGGCGATGGCCGCGCACAACCGGTGGATGTAGACGTCGATCGCCAGCGTCGCCTCGGCCTCGCCGCCCTGCGCGCGCGACAGCACCTGCTCCATGTCGGCGCTGCCGCTGAGGCCCATCAGCCCGGAATCGTGCTCGAGCGCAGCGGCCATCTCGCCCTCGGAGACGGCCTCGCGCTCCAGCAGCCACAGCAGCATGCCCGGGTCCACGCTCCCTGACCGGGTGGCCATCACGAGCCCCTCCAGCGGCGTGAAGCCCATCGTCGTGTCGACCGATCGACCACCCGCGATCGCGCACAGCGAGGCTCCCGCGCCGAGGTGGCAGGAGACGATCCGCGCTTGGCCCGCGGCGAGTCCCAGCAGCGATGGGACCCGACGCGCGATCCAGGCGTGCGACAGGCCGTGGAAGCCGTAGCGGCGCAAACCCCACCGCCGGCGCCAGCGCTCCGGCAGCGCGTAGGTGAACGCGGCGGCGGGGATCGTGGCGTGAAAGGCGGTGTCGAAGCACGCCACCGCGGGCACCGCCGGCAGCAGCTCGCCGACGGCATCGAGCGCCGCCAGCGACTTGGGCTGGTGCAGCGGCGCCAGATCGGTGAGCGCGCGCAGCTGCTCGACCACGCCGGGGTCCAGCCGCACCGCCCCGCGAAAGCGCTCGCCGCCGTGCACGACGCGGTGCGCGACGGCGTCGGCGTCGGCCAGCGGGCCGGTCAGCGCCGCCTGCAGCTCGTCGCGGTCCAGCTGCGCCCGCGGCGCCTGGAGCTCGCGCGAGGCCAGCAGCCGGTCATCGTCGCCGACCAGCCCGAGCTTGACGCTGCTCGAGCCGGCGTTGACGGTGAGGACCGGCAACCGGCCGACCGTCAGTCGGTGTCGCCGACCGCGGGGGGCGGCACCTGCCCGGTGGCGCCGGTCGGGGCCGGCGGCGCTCCGGGCCACGTCCAGTCGCGCACCTCGGGCTCGTCGTCGCCGACCTCGCGCGTGTAGGCGCGGGCGCGCAAGCGGGCATCGGCCATCTCCTGGCGCAGGCCGGCCGCCCGCTCGCCGAGCCCGGGCACCCGGTCGATCACGTCCATCACCAGGTGAAAGCGATCGAGGTCGTTGAGCATCACCATGTCGAAGGGGGTCGTCGTCGTGCCCTCCTCCTTGTAGCCGCGCACGTGGATGTTGTGGTGATTGGTGCGGCGATAGGTGAGGCGGTGGATCAGCCACGGATAGCCGTGGTAGGCGAAGATCACCGGCTGCTTGACGGTGAACAGCGCGTCGAACTCGCGGTCCGACAGGCCATGGGGATGTTCGGTGTCGGGCTGCAGGCGCATCAGATCGACGACGTTGATCACGCGGATGCGCAGGTCGGGCAGGTGCTTGCGCAGCAGCGCCACGGCCGCGACCGTCTCCAGCGTCGGGATGTCGCCCGCACAGCCCATCACGACGTCGGGCTCCTCGTGGCCGACGGTCGAGGCCCACGGCCAGATCCCGATCCCGCGCGTGCAGTGCGCGATCGCCTCCTCCATCGTCAGGTAGTCCAGCGCCGGCTGCTTGCCGGCGACGATCACGTTGACGTAGTCACGGGAGCGCAGGCAGTGATCGGCGACCGACAGCAGGCAGTTGGCGTCGGGCGGCAGGTAGACCCGCACGATCTCGGCCTTCTTGTTGACCACGTGGTCGATGAACCCCGGGTCCTGGTGGGAGAAGCCGTTGTGGTCCTGGCGCCAGACATGCGAGGACAGCAGGTAGTTCAGCGACGCGATCGGCTGGCGCCACGGGATCTCACGCGTCACCTTCAGCCACTTGGCGTGCTGGTTGAACATCGCGTCGATGATGTGGATGAACGCCTCGTAGCAGTTGAACAGCCCGTGGCGGCCGGTCAGCAGGTAGCCCTCCATCCAGCCCTGGCACAGATGCTCGGAGAGGACCTCCATCACCCGGCCGTCGGGCGCCAGGTGGTCGTCGCCGGGCACGACCTCGGCGTCCCAGGCGCGGTTGGTGACCTCGAACACCGACCCCAGCCGGTTGGACGCGGTCTCGTCGGGGCCGACGATCCGGAACGTGTCCGGGTTGGCGGTGATCACGTCGCGCAGGAAGTTCCCCAGCACCCGGGTGGCCTCGCTGGTCGTGGCCGCCGGCGAGGGCACGTCGACGGCGTAGTCGCGGAAGTCCGGGAGCTCGAGCGGGCGCAGCAGCAGGCCGCCGTTGGCATGCGGGTTGGCGCTCATCCGCCGGTCGCCCGTGGGCGGC
>JBELAG010000605.1:0-2606 GCA_049509055.1 Solirubrobacteraceae bacterium | reverse complement strand
TCAGCCGGTCGGGCTGGTCGTCGATGATGGTCAGGATGTCGGTGCCGAAATGCGCGACCATCCGCTCGGCCATCGTCGGCCCGATCCCCTTGATCAGCCCGGAGCCCAGGTAGCGGCGGATCCCCTGGATCGTCGCCGGCAGCACGGTCGTGTAGGAGTCGACCTGGAACTGCTTGCCGTACTTGGGATGGCTGCCCCACCGCCCCGTCAACCGCAGGCTCTCGCCGATCTGGGCGCCCAGCAGCGGACCCACCACGGTCAGCAGATCCGGGCCGGTCCGGTCGGTCGCGACCCGCGCGATCGTGTAGCCGGTCTCCTCGTTGGCATAGGTGATGCGCTCCAGGACCGCCTCGAGCACCGACGGGCTGGGCGCGGCCCGCGGCGAGACCGTCGCCACCCCGCTCACCCTCCGTCCCCCTGACGGTCGCGCATCAACTCGACGCGGCCGCCGGCCGGCGGCAGATGGCCGCGCGGCGTGATCATGACGAGCCGGGCCCGGCCGGGGTCGCGATCGTCAGCGATCGCGCAGGCCACCGGCAGATCGTGCGCGCGGGCCGGCACCCTATGGCGCGGACGCCGGCGATCGGTCAGCGACTGGGTGATCGCTCGGCCGGGCGCAGGGCCGGGCGCGGGAACATCAGCCCCTCTCCCCAAGGGGTGACACGAACCGACCGACACTTGCTGGCATCGCTGACGCACAAGACGTCGGGCACGATAGCCGCCGCCACGGACATCAACGGACCCCAGAAGCGGGCTATCGAACGTGCTGGACAGCCTTTCTGGGCAAAAGAGAGGGGGCAGGGGGGCTTGGGCCTCCCGTCCCGAAGCCGTGTGGGGCTGGGACGGGAGGCCGCATTGGGGCAGGCCGGGGCTTACGCTGCCGCCACGTCGGGGTCATCGCCGAGGTCGAGGTCGGCGAGGTCAGACTCCGCGCGGTGCGCGGCGAGCTGCACCGTGGTCTCGAGAGGTTCGTCGAGCACGAACGTGTCGCGGTGCAGGGCGGCGAGGCGGGGGGAGAGCATGGGTCGCAGGAACCCCCAGACGGCGGCGCGCAGCGGGTTGGGTCCGCCGGGGAGCGCGTCGGTGAGCTTGCGGTGCACGCGCTCGGTCCCGAGCGTCTTGGTGCGGGTGACGGCGTCGGGATCGAGGACGAACGCGGCCGCCCAGCTGGCGGTGAGCTGCGCGATCCCGCGCAGCGGGTCGGGGTCGGCGAGCGCGCGCTGGAGTTCGGCGTGGAGGATGGTGTCGGGCTGGCGGGGTTGGTGGCGGCCGGTGTCGCCGACGGGGTGTTGGCGGTCCTGATCGGTCCAGCCGGCGCCGTAGGCGATGACGTCGGGGTGGTGGCGGGCGAGGAGGTGGCAGATGATCGCCCGCAGCGCGTGCAGTTGGCCGGGGGTGGGGTCCATGAGCCCGGCACGCAGGTCGTGCCCGAGCCCGAGGTTGCTGGCGGTCGCCTCGGCGTGGCGGCGGCGTTGCGCGTCGCGGCGCGCGCGGTCCTCTTCGCCGGCGGCTCGGAGCTCGTCGTCGTGGAGGGCGGCGCCGGCGAAGAACGCCTCGTCGTGGGCGGGCTGGTCGTCGTGGTGGTTGGCGAGGTGGTCGTGGATGAGGTCGATGATGAACGCGGGGTTGACGACCCAGATGGTGTCGGCGAAGTCCTGGCCGCGCTCATGGACGTAGGCGAACTGTCCGGCGCGGGCGCGGTCGCGCGCCTCGGCGGTGATGGCGATCTTCAGCGCCGTGGTCTTGGCGCGGGCGGTGAGGGTGTCGAGCTCTGAGTCGAGCTTGCCGGGGTCGCAGGCGAGGATCCGCGCGAGCTGCTCGCGCTGGCCGGGGGTGAGGTGCGCGCGGGCGTGCTCGATGTGGTGGACGGCGTCGAGCATCGCGCCGTCGTCGATCCGGACGGCGTAGGGGTGTTCGTCTTCGACGAGGGTGCGGTGCACGAACGCGCCGAGGTCCCTGAGGGCCTTGTCGTGCAGGTCGGTGGTGGTGATGCGGTTGGCGACGGCGTCGGTGAGCTCGGGTGCGATCTGGTGCATGTCGGCCAGCCGGTTGGCCATCGTGACCGAGATCTGCCCGCCGGCGGGGCGTTCGCTGACGCGGTGGCGGATCGGTTCGGGGAGGGTGAGCTGTCGGCGCAGGTTGTGCGCGCGCTTGGGGGTGATCCCGAGGTCGGCGCAGACGGCGGCGATCCGGTCGTCGTCGTGCAGGCCGGCGCGGGCCGCCCAGCAGTCGGCGAACTGGGTTTGCTGGTCGGCGAGTGAGAGCTCTTCGCGCTGGTTGGCCTGCGCCTGGATGCGCCGCACCTCATCAGCGGCCGGCTCGTGGTCGAGCAGCAGCACGATCAGGCTGCGCACCGGCGCGAGCCCCTGGTAGTCGTCGGTGCCGGCGAGTTGGTGGCTGGCTTGGGCGGCGAGCAGTCGTCGCTGCCCGTCATAGAGCACCACGGCCGTGTTGACCGGGTTGGGGCGGTGGCCGATGCAGGGGATCAGCTGGCCGGTGCGCATCAGCAGGCCGGCGAGGATGGTGATGCTGTCGGGGGGGATGTGGGTGCGCGGGTTGGGCGCGAGTTCGAGGTGCTCGACCGCAACACGTTCGATCGTCCCCTC
>JBELAG010000604.1:0-2615 GCA_049509055.1 Solirubrobacteraceae bacterium | reverse complement strand
CCTGCTGCCCACCCGGCTCTACGGCGAGCAGGAGCGTGCGTTTACGTGGTGTCTGCCGCTGTGCCGGGGTCTGCGATGAAGCGTGCGCGTCCGGTGCCTTCTGTCGAGCGCGGAGCGGTCGGTCCGGTCGGATGGCTGCAACGAGTGCTCGTTCGGGACGGGTATCCGGGGATGCGGGCGACGACCGCACACACGCGCGCGCTCGGCCTGTTTGACTCGACGTCGCCGCTGCTGACCCGTGGGGTCCCGATCGGCGATGTTCTGAGCGGCGGCGGGCTGTTCGTGTACGACGCATACGAGCTCTATGCCGAGCAGGACCTGACCGGCGTGTCTGACCCGAACATGACGGTGTTCGGGAAGATCGGGCAGCGTAAGAGCACGTTGATCAAGTGCCTGCTGCTGCGGCAGCTGGGGCTCGGTCGGCAGGTGTGGGTTGTTGACGTCAAGCCGCTGCAGGGCGAGAGCCCGCCTGGCGGTGAGTATGCGCGGCTTGCGCGAGCGCTGGGCGTGAGCGGCAGCGTGATCCGGCTGGCGCCCGAGGCGGGTGTGAGGCTCAATCCGCTGGCGTGGCCGGAAAATCGTCACGAGTTGCTACGGGCAGTGGCGCGCGCTGTCCTGCCGCGGCCGTTGTCGGCGCGAGATCCGGCGCTGCTGGACGTGGCGCTCGGCGACGTCGCTGGGCGGGGCGGTGAGCCGACGCTGCCGGAGGTCGTCGAGGCGCTGTTCAAGCCGAGCGTTGAGATGGCGGCGAAGGTTGCGGCGACGCCGGAGACGTTCGCCGCGGAGGCGCGTGACGTGGCTATGGCGCTGCGCCAGCTGTGCGCGGGGGATCTCGCCGGGATGTTCGACGGGCCGACGAGCCCTGGCGTGAACCTGGACGCGCAGATGGTGGTGCTCGATCTCTCTGCGATGGACAAGTTGCGGGAGGTCGGGATCGTTATGAGCTGCGGCGCCGCGTTCATGTCGGCTGCTCGCGCCCGGCGCCAGCGTCGGGCGGAGGAGACAGGCGAGCCGCCGCCAAAGACGATCCTTGTCCTCGACGAGGCGTGGCGCGTGTTCTCTGTACCCGGGATCGGGGAGTGGCTGACCGAGCAGTTCAAGCTGTCGCGGTCGCTGGGGCAGCAGAACATCGCGGTGATGCACCGGTTCAGCGACCTGAGCGCGGCGGGTGATGACGGCTCGCGGATGGCCAAGCTCGCGCGCGGGCTGATCGAGGACTGCCAGACGTTCGTGCTGTTCCGGCTCGAGGGCGACGAGCTGAAGGAGGCCGCACGAATCCTGTCGTTGTCGGATACCGAGCGCGAACGTGTCGGGAATCTCCAGGCCGGGCAGGCGCTGTGGAAGGTGGGCGCGCACCGTCAGATCGTCCAGACCGCGGTCTCGTCGATCGAGATGCCGCTTGTCAATACCGACAAGGCGATGGCAGTGGGGCCGCGGTGAGCGCGGCGACGCCAAAGCTCGCAGACCGCGCACGCTGTGCGCTGGCTGGCCGGCACCACGGCGCGGTGGAGCTGGGTGCGGCGCCGACCTGGCCCGCCTGTGAGCTGGCGCGAGTCCGGACCCAGGCGCGAGAGCTGGCGCGCGCCCGGGCCTGCCGGCACGCGCGTGGGGTGATCGCGCTCGCCGCGGCCGCGGCGACGGTGGTGACGACCCTGGGCGCGAGCGTGCTCGAGACGGTCGGCGCCGCGGTTCTCGGTGTGGTGGTGTGGTGGGTGCACCAGACCAGTGGGGAGACGCCGGTCGTGGCGCGCTGGCGCACATGGGCGCACGGCCGGCGCGTGCTGGAGCGCGAGCTGCGGCTGCTCGGCCCCGAGTGGCGAATCCTGTGGGACCGCCGCGTATACGGGCTGCCCGCCCCGGCGACCCTGGCGGTCGGGCCGTCGGGCGCGTGGACGCTGTGGTGGCCCGAGCCGGGCATCGAGGTGCATGCCGACCCGCAGGCGGCAGCAACCGCGGTGAGCGGTACCGGAGGGCTCCCGGCCGTCGCGCACGTGCTGCAGCGCCCGTCGCAGGAGCTGCGCATGTTCGTGTACGAGATGGCGTGCGCCCCTCCCGTGGCGTCCCGCGACGACGTCGCGCGCGCCGCCGAGCAGCTGCACACGATGCTGCTCCAGGAGCCCGTAGGGGTCGGGCTGTGATCGGCCGGCGACATCGAGAGACTGCGCGTCCGCAGTCACGAGCATTGCGGCCAGACGCGGTTGGCATCGCCGAGCACACCCGCAGCCTGGACGTTCGCGCAGCCCCGGGAGGCCCAGATGGCGGGCGGTGAGGTACGTGCGTTCTACGAAACGCTTGGGATCGAGCTGCCCGGCTGGGCGCACACCGAGGCGCCGGTGCGGTGCTTCGCGGACCCCGAAGCGCACCGGCGTGAAGATCGTGACGCGTCCTGCTCGGTGAACGTCCGTTCGGGCGCGTTCAACTGTCACGGGTGCGGGGCGCGCGGCGGCGCTTACGACGCGGCGCTCGCCCGCGGTCGCTCGCCGCGAGAGGCGATCGACCTGATGGTCGCCTTCGGCCTGACCGAGCGGCGCCCTCAAGACCCGTCACGCACGACCTCGCCGGCGTCGACGCCGGACACGTCGCGCAGCCCGGCCCGAGCGCGCACGCAACGGCGC
>JBELAG010000603.1:0-2636 GCA_049509055.1 Solirubrobacteraceae bacterium | reverse complement strand
CTTGGCTGCAGACCCGCCACCGGACGAACCGGACGATCCTCCCGACGGCCCGGTCGGTCCACCACCTCCGCCGCCAGACCCGCCGCTGCCTCCGCTTGGGCTAGAGCCCGATGAGCCCGGTCCTCGACGGCTTGCCGCGCCGCTCCGGATCGCTCCTCCCGCCGCGCCGAGTGCTCCGCCCGCCGCTGCGGCCCCGCCACGCAATCTGCCGCCAGCGCGGCCGAGCGTGGCTGCGCCGTCGCTGCGAGCGTGGCCGGCGGCGGCCCGCACCCCGGCGCCGATCGCGGCGGATTCCGAGTCGGCCGCGACGATCAGCATCAGCGCCCACGGCGCCATCGCCGCCAGCGCGAAGATCGTGACCGCGGCGATGATCGTCCCCGCGGATGAGGCGAAGCTGCCGTTCAGCGACAGCCCGGCGAGCGCGGCGTTTCCCGCGAACGCGAGCACGATCAGCGTGACCGGCTTGAGGATCACGAACAGGAACAGCAACCGGCCGAGCCTGCTCGTCCAGCCGGCGAGGGCCGGCCAGATCGACGCCGCGAGCGCGACCGGGAAGAACAGGACGGCTAGATAGATCGCCGCGTTGCGGACCGCCAGCTCGAGCCAGACGATCACCCCCGCGATCACCTGGACGATGGCCATCAACATCGCCAGCGCCGAGGAGCCGAACCCTCCGAACCCGCTCGATCCCCACGCGTGCCCCACCTGTGACCAGAACGTCTGATGCGAGCTGCGGATCACATCGGCGGAGATCGCGTCCGTGACGTCGAGCGCGAGCGTCGTCAGCGCAATCAGCAGTGCCGTCCCGAGCCCGGCACGGAGGATCCCGGTCAGCGTGCCCGCCAGCGCCGCGGGATCCCTCCGGACGGCCGCCGAGGTCAGCGCGATCAGCGTGACCAACAGCGCCAACGCCGCGCCGAGACCGGCCATAGGCACGAAGGACCGCTGAAACCACGCCGCGTTCAGCTGCGGCGAGGTGGAGCTGGTGATCATCGAGACGATCGCGTCAGTGACCTTCGTCGCGGCGCCGATCATCCAGTGCGCCGCCAGGTCGAACACAGCCGCCCCGGCGAGGGCGCCCACCGCCGCCTTCCCGAGCGTGCCCGCGGCCCCTCCTCCGCCGCCGGAGCAGATCACCTTCTCCACGAGCCCCGTGCCCTTCTTCATGATTCCGCCGACCGCGCCGCCCGCCGCCGCTCCCACGCCGGCGCCCGCGCCACCCGTGTCAGCACCGCCGACAGCCGCTCCCCCGACCGTCCCGGCGCCCTCCGCCACCGTTCCTGCCGCCGACAGGCCCTTGCACACGAGCGTCTTGCCGACGCCGAGGATCGTGCCGCCGACACCGCTGAGGATCCCGATCCCCGTTGAGATGACGCCGGCGTTGGCAGGCGTCGGTGACGAAACGCTGAGGGTGACGGCGAGCATGACCGCCACTAGCGCCCTAGCGAACCGACGCATCGCCCGGTCCCGGGAAGCTCAGCTGGCTACGCAGATCGGCGAGCGACTCGTTGGCCGAAGGGGCACCGCCCGTGATCGCGCTGACGCGCCAGTCGCCGTTCTGCCAGGCGAGCGAGACGCGCTCGATCGCCCACAGTGCCTCCTGCGTGCCGGTCGCGTAGATCCAACTCTCGAGCACCGTCACCTGCGCGGCAGCCGGCGAGTACGCGACCGGATCGGTCGAGATCGCGACGCGCCGCAGCGGCGCGCCATGCGACTGCTCGAGCGCGATCACCTCGCCGGCGTGGGCCTGGATCGCCTGCGATTCGCTTCCGGTCGAGACGAGTCCGGCGACAGTCGCGGTGCGCTGGGCGCTCAGCGTGTCCATCGCCCGCTCGAGCTCGAGCAGGTAGTGCGCGGCCGCCGCAGCCGCCCCAGCTTGCGAGTGCGCGAACCCGAGCGTCACGCCGTCGACCGTGCGGAACGGACCGGGCCCAGCCTGCGGGGCCGCGGCCGAGTTGCTCGACGCACGCCCAGCGGCGAACGCGATGAGCAGGACAAGGGCGGCCGCTACGGCGACCGCTGAGCGAGCGGCGGTGCGGGGCTGGGTGAGCATCTACCCGAGCCCGAACGCGAAGTTGAGGATCGTCGCCGCAGAGCCGACCAGGAAGGCGACGGCGAGCGAGGTGACCATCCCGAGCTTCCCGCCAACCGCGGTGAACTCGTTCCCGACGCGACCGCCGATCGCCCACGTAGCCGCGCCGAGCAGGAAGCCGGCGGCCGCGGCCATCAGCGCGTAGACGGCAAAGACATTGATCGCGTGCTGGATCCCGTGCGCGCCCGGCGCGTTGAGATCGGGCGTCACGTGGAACGTGTAGCCCGCAGCGGCGATGAGCAGGGACATCAGGAGTCCTCCAATCCGAGTGAGAGCCGGTTTGTCGGATGCATTCTAATCACCAGATTGCATAAAATGCCAAATCATGCGTTCTATGCGCTCCGCAAGCTGGCTCGCCGTTCTGGCAGGAACGGCGTGTCTGGCCGGATGCGGCTCTGGGGGCTCCGGCCCACCGGCCGCGGTCTCACGGACCGCGAGCACCTCGACCGCAACGCCGCCCGTCGCTGCCGGGGCCGAGATGAGTACGACTCCGGCACGCCCTGCACCCGGCGCCCCGGACGGCGACACGGAACCCCATGCCCGG
>JBELAG010000602.1:0-2649 GCA_049509055.1 Solirubrobacteraceae bacterium | reverse complement strand
CGTCGACGGCTCGGTCAAGGGCGGCCGCGATGTCTGGGCCACGCCTGCTCCAGCCGAACAGGCGCGCCACCTCGAAGGTCAGTTCGTCTCGCGTGACGCGTTTTGCGTCGGCCACCAGGTTCGCGACGGCGAGTTGCATTTCGGCTAGCGGGACTTCTTCGGCGCCGCGGCGCGCTTCCGCATCACCCCCGGGGATTCTTACTGACTGGATCTCTGTTCCGGTGCGGGCGAGAAAGCCCTGGCGGTCAGTCGTGATGGTTCCGTTGCGCGTCAGGGTGCGTACGGCGGTGTCGAAGGCGTCGCGGATGCGTCGTCCGGCGCGGCCGACGCCCCATGCCTCGCGCGCGCGGCGCAGCACGAGGGTGTCGAGCGCCGGACCCTCGATCGTGATGATCTGCTCGATCAGTTGTCGTAGCTGCCATTGCGCTTCGGGCAGGTGCATTTCAGGTAGCCGTCTGGTTTGAAGCATGGGCTTGGCGACGCGGTACGGGAGAGTCCACGACGGCGCTTCGTTGAGCGCGACGGGCTCGAATTGCTCTGGCTCGAGCTCCACCGGTGCGACTCGCCGGGTCGGCACGGCTGCTTGGCGCCCGGTGTGGATTGCGTCGGTGATCGCGGCTCGCAGACGGTCTTCCTGTTCGTTGCGGTTGCGGTACCAGGCGGTTCCCCAGATGCGATAGATCCTCCAGCCGAGGCGCTCGAGGACCTCTTGGCGCAGACGGTCGCGGTCGCGCGCGACCTTTGAGGAGTGATACATCCACCCGTCGCATTCGATGCCCAGGACGTAGCGACCGGCTTGGGAGGGGTGCTTGACGCCGATGTCGACGCGGTAGCCGGCGGTCCCGACTTGCGGCACGGCGTCATATCCCCAGGAGCGGATCGTGCGGATCACTTCCTCCTCGAACGGGCTGTCGGCATCCAGCTGGCTCTGATCGAGTTCGATCGCCAGCGCGGCGGGCCCTCGGGCGGCATAGTCGAGATATCGCCGTAGATGCCGGACGCCTTCTCTGAGTTCGCCGTTGAACTCGGGCTCGGTGCCGGTGATGGATGACACCACTTCGACGCGCTGGCGGGCGCGGGTGATGGCGACGTTCAGTCGCCGCTGACCGCCTTGGCGGTTCAGGGGGCCGAAGTTCATCGTGAGTTTGCCGTTCTCGTCGCGGCCGTAGCCAACGCTGAAGATCATCACGTCACGTTCATCGCCTTGCACGTTCTCGAGGTTCTTGACGAAGAAGCCGTCGAGTCGGTCCTCGGCGAAGAAGCCGTCGAGTTCGCGGGCGCTTTCCCGGCGTCGATCGAGGGCTATCTCGATCGCGGCGGCCTGTGCTTCGGAGAACGCGACCACGCCGACGGTCAGCCCCTGGTCTTGATTGGCCCAGCTCGCGCGGGCCCACTGCATGACGCGCTCGACCACTGCCTCGGCCTCGCGCGGGTTGTCACGCGCCGTCCCGCGGCGGTAGACGCCGTCGGGCACGTGGTAGAGCTTGACCCCCAGGGTGTCTGATTCCTCGACGGCGCCGGGGAAGGTGATCAGCCGGCCTCGGTAGAAGGACTCGTTGGAGTACGCGATCAGATCCTCGTGCTGGCTTCGGTAGTGCCAGCGCAGCGGCAGTTCACGCAGGCCGCCGGACTTGCACTGCTTGAGGATTGACTCGTACTGCTCAAACTGATCTTCTTCCCACTCCTCGTCCCCGTCCATCGAGACCGCTTCGAAGAACGAGGTCGGCGGCAGCTGCTGGTCATCGCCGGCAACGATCAGCTGCGCGCCGCGGTAGACGCAGTTGACCGCGTCACTCGGCCGTACCTGAGACGCCTCGTCGAACATGACAACGTCAAATGTCAGCGTCGGCGGTAGGAACTGGCTGACCGTCAGCGGGCTCATCATGAAACAGGGCTTGAGCGCCAGCGCCGCCTCACCCGCTTCCTCAAGGAGCTTGCGTACCGGCATGTGTCTGCTTCGTTTCTGCGCTTCGCGCTGAATGACGCCGGCGGCGCCGATGGTCGTTCGCGGACGCCGCCGGTTGCAGGCATCGATCACGCGACCGCTCGTGCGATCAATGAGCTCAACGTCAAGCCGACGAAACTCCTCGACGATCGGGTTGAGCTGGTCGGCGCGAAGATGCCCGAGCCGGTCGCTGTCGCTCTCGAGAACTCGGTCGACCCAGCTCTCAAGACAGGCTCGCTCGACGACCATCGGCAACGCCTCGGCCGCGAGACGGTGCTGCTCGCAGAAATCGACCGTCGCTGACAGGCCGAGGTCTGCGAGCGACCGGCGCGCCTGCTGGTGTTCGATCCACTCGTCGATGTCGCCGGTGGTGCTCTTCAGGGCGACGAGGAGGTCGACGGCGTCTTCGAACTCCGCGTTGAGATCACCACGCAGGCTTGCGGCCCGCGCATCTTGGAACTGTTCGAGCACCACGTCGCGCGCTCGGACCCACGAGCCGATCGCCTCCCGCAGCTCAGACGAGTCAAACGACGTGCTTTGGACACGCCCTGCAGCCGCGGATGAGAGCGGCCCGCCGATCAGTTCCTGAAGGCGACTCGCCCAGCCGAGATCAGCGTTCAGCTCACCCCAGTCGGTCTGGAGCCCGTCGTAGCGCTCGCCGAGCAGGCGCCGGTCAGACTCGGCGCCACGCCTCAGGTCCTCGT
>JBELAG010000601.1:0-3694 GCA_049509055.1 Solirubrobacteraceae bacterium | reverse complement strand
AGCCACACACCAGCGCCCTGCAGGACGCTCGCGACGGCCAGGACGGCGACCAGCGCCGCGCCTGCGCAGACGCGCAGGCGGTCAGCGCGGGGAGATGGGGTTGGGTGGGACACGTGATACCTCCGGGTGCGGGGCTTGACGGATGAGAGGCCGCGACCGGTCCTCTGTTGGCCAAGTACCGGGCGCGTCACCGCAGGCCCCTCTCGCGATCCACAATTTCTTCGCGAGCCGACAAGCGCGCGCAGGCGCGCAAGCAGTCGGTGCGGGGAGATGGGGTTGTCGAGGGCAAGCGATACCTCCGGTACAGGGCCGGTCGGATCGGGGCCGGGATGGCCCTTCACCGGGTAGGTACCGGGCGCGCCCACGAAGGCCCCGACTCGCGACCGAAGATTTCTTCTGCGCCCGCGTCCTGACCGGGCGCGGCGCGGCATCGGGCCCGGTCGGCAGGCCCGGACGCCTTCCCCCCCGGGGCGTCCGGGCCGGCGCGGCGTGCGGCGTGCGGTTAGCAGCCGTCGAGTTCGTGCGGGGCGCGGCCGAGCGCGAGCACCAGCCGGCTGGCGGCGGGGATCCCGATGTGGCGTTGGCGGCGGCCGTTCTTGCCGGGCTCATACCCGAGCTGGCGGTCCAGATCGATCTGGCACATGTTCAGATAGTGCGCGAGCTCCGCGCGCGTCAGCTCGGGCTGACGCGCCAGCTCACGTTCCAGGAACGCGCGGACTCGCGCGGTGGGGATCAGGTCAAGCTTGTAGCGCTTGAGCTCCTGATAGTCGCGTTCCTGGGCGGCCAGCACCCGCACCCGTCCGGGTGTCAGGCGCATCCGCTGCGCGGCCTGCTCGACGCTCAGGCCGTTGACGGTGGTCAGCCGCCACGCGTGCTTGCGCCGCTGCGCGCACGACCGGCACATCCCGCCGCGCTCGCACCGCAAGCAGCTCGTGAACGCCGGTGTGGTGGTGGCCAGCGCTGCGGGTTGCTGGCGTGCAGGTGGCCGAGGGTGGCGTGCCAAGGGGGGTGTCCTCCTGCTGGTGATGGCTCAGATCGGTGCTAACGGTAGGGCGTCTTGAACGGTTGCCGCTCGGGTCTCACGAGGATGCTGTGGAGATCGGACGGGCCTGCGGACCTCCATCGACGAGCTGGCGCACGGTTGACAGGTCGCAGCGACAGAGCGGTGGTCGTCTCGACGCTGGGCCTGCCGCGAACAGCTCACGCGTCAAAGCGGAGCGGCGGCCGGCAACGGCGGGTGGGGTCAATCGTCTCCTCGGTCTCGCCGCGCCCAGCCAACCGCGGAGGCCCGGGCGTTGCCTGTCACGCCGCCGACACAGCGTGCGACACACCCGTCGTCGGCTTCCCCAACCACACACCGTTGGGTTCCTGGCGGGTCGCTGCGGCGATCAGCGATCGCCGGCAGCGTCGCCGCGCGGCCCGCGGCCCGCGATGTCGTGGCGCGCGGAAATCCGCTGGCCGGGTGCGCGGCGGCCCGGCGCGGTCTGCGTAGAGCTCAGACGGGCAGCGCTCGTCGCGCCGTCAGCGTGCGAGGCGGCCGTCGAGCAGGTCCACGGCCTGCCAGCCGCTAGGGGGATGGTCAAGCGCCACCGCCCAGTCGGCGTGGTCGAGCGTTTGGCGCAGCTCGAGCACGGCGGTCGCGCCGTCGGTGAGCATCCGCGGCACGGTCACCGACGAGGAGCTCATCCGCGCGAAATAGACGGTGCACGTGCTGTTGTGGGCCGCGCGGCCGTAAGCGGCTGCGAGCGCGGGCGAGAACAGCCCTGTGCAGACCCGCCGGGGGTTATCGACCGCGGCTGCCTACAGGCGTCAAGCCACGGCCTGCCGAGTCTCCGGCAGACCCGCCCGCACCGCGGCGGGCTGGCCCCGCAGCGAACTGGCCCCCGGGACCCTGCGACCACGGCAGCACGCCCGCCAGCACCCACCCCACCCACGTCCGCCATCGACCGCCTCGCTGATGCGCGGCAACCCGGCGCCGGCAGCTCGTGCGCAGGCACCGGGTCGGCGCTCTCAGATTGCGTGAGCGCGCCGGCCCCGATGGGGCGCCACCCTACCCACTGGTGGTCGTGCTCCCCGCGGTGCCTGGCGATCATCGCCGACGTCGAACGTGACCTCGCCGCCGACCGCCATGCCGACGGCCGTGCTTATGGTGCCGTGCGGCGATTCGCTGGGCGAGCTCACGCCGCGGTCGATCGCGGTGGCGGTGTCGGCGATGATCCGTGGTGTGCTGGGCTGAGACTCGCCGGGCGTGCACCCGCCGGTCGCGGCGGCGATCTCGACGGTGATCGGCTGTGGCTTGGGGTCGGGGGACGCCGACGGTCACGACCACGCGCCGCGAGTGCGCCGCGGAAAACGGGAAATCGGCCTCGGCCAGGCTGGAGACCATCAGCCAGAAGCGGACCACCCCATAGGCGTGCGCGAACGTGTAGGTGGTGGTGAACTGTCCGTCGGGAGAGATGTTCGGGATCCCCTGGATCTTGCTCAGCCCGGGGATGCCGACCGCCCCGAGGTCCAGGCGCAGCAGCTTGCTGCTGGCCGGCACATACCCACCGAGCACCCGGCCGGTGATCCGGACGGTGCTGCCCCACGGCGTGCGATCCGGCGTCACGCGGCTCAGCGTGACGTTGGCGGGCGTGATCACGATCGCCTGCCCGGTCGCGGGCAGGATCGTCGCCGATCCCGGGTAGGAGGCCTGGATGATCCGCGACGGTCCCGCCGGCAGCTGCGCCGTCCAACTCCCATCCGGACCAGTGGTCACCACGCCGGCCGGCGAGAACACCCCAGAACCGTTATCCGGGGCGGTCAGCACATCGACCGGCTGACCGGCGATCGGCACGCCCGCGCTGCTGGCCAGCACGCCGTGCACCGTCACCGGCTGGCCGTAGGCCACCATCGCGCGGGTCGCCAACGTCGTCGCGGGAAGCGTGCAGCTCGCACGCGACGCACGCCTCACCGGGGCATGCGGAGACGAGACGTGCGTACGCGACGCCTGGTGCCTGTGCGCGGTCAAGGCGCGGGCGCGCGGGCGCCGGCGCGACCGGGCGAGCGCGGCGCCGCCGGACGGGTGCCTGGACGCGGTGGCGGCGCGGGCGCGTGGGCGCCGGCGCGGGTGGGCGAGCGCGGCGGCGGAGGGGTGTTTGTGCGCGGTCGCAGGGCGGGCGCGTGGGCGCCGGCGTGCGTGGGCGAGGGCGGCGCCGGACGGGTGCTTGTGCGCGGTCGTGGCGCGGGCACGTGGGCGCCGGCGCGAGTGGGTGAGCGCGGCGCCGCCGGACGGGCTGGCGGGCGCTGCTGGCGCGCTGGTGCGGGCGGGTGCGCTGGCGCATTGCGGGCTGGAGGTCGTCTCGAGGCTGACCTGCGAGGTCGCCTGTGCCCGCACCGGCATCGTGACTGTCTGCGTGGTGGTGGCGCAGTTGCCGACGTTGTCGCACGAGCTGACCTTGATCGTGTAGGGGCCGGTCAGGTCGGCGTCGTCAAAGTGCGCCAGCAGTTGGCTGCCGGTGAACGTCGTCGGCAGGCTGGTCCAGCTGCTGGTGCCGGCGGGCGCGATCTGGATCGATCCGCCGGCCACGCCCGACTCGCTGTCGCTGGTGTCGGCCACCACGCCGGTCGGATCGTTGGGGTTCTCGGCCTCCAAGCTCAACGACGGCGGCGCCTCGTCGATATGCACGGTGATCGAGCTGGTACCGGAATTGTG
>JBELAG010000600.1:0-2654 GCA_049509055.1 Solirubrobacteraceae bacterium | reverse complement strand
GGCTCGTGGGCGCAGCCCGTGAGAGCGCCGACGACCGCGGCTGGAACATGCTCGCCGCGACGCTGACCGACGCGCAGCGCGAACGGCTCGAGCGGCTGCTGCACGTCACGGCCGGTCATCGTGTGACCGAGCTGGAGCGGCTTCGGATGGCGCCGGTCGAACCGACGATCAGGGGTCTGATCGCCGCGCTTGAGCGGCTGCGGGAGCTGCGTGTGCTCGCCGACGGGCTCGGCGGGCTCGAGGCGCTGCCGCACGCGCGGCTGCGGGTCCTGATGGTCGCGGTGGAGCGGCAGCGCGGCGGCGAGCTGGCCGATCTGCGCGAGTCGCGACGGCTGGCGACGCTGATGGCGTTCGCGATCACCGCGGCAGAGCGGGGGCAGGACGACGCGCTTGAGCACTTCGACCGCCTCCACGGCGATCTGCTGCTCCGCGCCGCGGCCGCCGGCAAGCGCGAGCGGCTGCGCGACGGGGAAGCGATCGATGACGCGGGGCGGACCCTGGCGCGCGCGTGTAGCGTTTTGCTTGACGACTCGATCACCGAGCCGCTACGCGAGGTTGTCTTCGCGGCTGTCGCGCGGGAGGGTCTCGCGGCGGCGGTCACCGCGATCGGCCGGCTTACCCGCTCGCCCGATGATCGCGCGCGGGAGCTCGTGACCCGCAGCTACGCGGGCGTGCGTCGCTACCTCCCGCTGCTGCTGGACACCATCGAGTTCCACGCCACCGACGGCGGCGAACCGATCCGCGAAGCGCTGATCGCACTCAAGCGCAGCGAAGGTCGGCGCAAGCTGACGCCGGAGCTGCTGCCCACCCGGTTCGTGCCGCGGCCGTGGCAACCGCTGGTCGAGCCCGAGCCGGGCCGGATCGATCGTGGCGCCTACACGATGTGCGCGCTTGAGGAACTCCGCGACGGGCTACGCCGCCGTGATGTCTACGTGACCCCAAGCGAGCGGTTCGCCGACGCGCGCTCGAGCCTGCTCTCCGCCGCCGCGTGGGACGCCTCGCGCGAGGACACCTGCCGCGCCCTATCGCTCCCGATCGAGCCCGACGCGTTCATCGAGCAGCTCGCCGAGGACCTCGACGACGCCTACCAGCGCACCCGCGAGGGACTGACCGCTGACCACGCGATCCACGCCCTCGCCGAGCGCGGAGAACTGCCCGTCGACCGGCTCGACGCGCTCCCCGAGCCGTCGTCGCTCACGACGCTCCGCGCGCGGGTGGACGCGCTGATTCCCCCGGCGGATCTGCCGGACCTCGTGCTCGAGATGGCGGCCAAGACCGAGTTCCTGGACGCGTTCACCAACGATCACGAACCCAACGCGCAGCTACATGACCTCGACGTCAGCCTGTGCGCGGTCCTGGTCGCGCAGGCCTGTAACGTCGGGTACCGGCCGTTGGTCGACGACGGCAATCCGGCGCTGCGCGAATCACGACTGCGGTACGTCGCGCAGCGCTACCTACGCGCGGACACGCTCGCCGCTGCGAACGCCCGGATCGTTGATTACCACGCCAAGCTGGTGCTCGCCGAGCAGTGGGGCGGCGGGGAGGTCGCCTCGATCGACGGGCTCCGGTTCGTCGTTCCCCGCCGCACGATCCACGCCGGCTTCAACCGTCGCTACTTCGACCGCCGCCGCGGGGTGACCGCGCTCGGCACCACCGCCGACCACTACGCCGGGCTGCGCACGATCGTGATCCCCGGCACGCAGCCCGACGCCCCGTACGCCCTCGACGCTTTGCTGGACCCGCAAACGAGCGTCCGGCCGCGAGAGATCATGACCGACACCGCCGGCTACACCGACATCATGTTCGCGCTCTACCGCCTACTCGGCTACCGGTATTCGCCACGGCTCGCTGACGCCGGCGCCGCCACCCTCTGGCGCCTGAACGCGACCGACTATGGGCCGCTGAACCCGCTCGCTCGCAACCAGATCAACCGGCGGTTGATTCGCGAGCACTACGACGACGTCCTCAGGATCGCCGGCAGCCTGCTGCAACGCCACACCACCTCAAGCCAGCTTATCCGCGCGCTCCGCAGCCAGACGCGGCACCTCGCGACTCTTGCCCGGGCGCTGCAACACGTCGGGCGAGCCCCGAAAACGATCCACCTGCTGGACTACTGCAACGACGAGCACTTCCGCCGGCGCGTCCTGGTCCAACTCAACCGCGGCGAAGGCCGCCACGGTCTCGCCCGCGACGTGTGCCACGGCCGCCGCGGCGAGCTCCGCCAGCCCTACCGCGAGGGCCAAGAAGAACAGCTCAACGCGCTCGGCCTGATCGTCAACACCATCGTCCTCTACAACACGATCTACACCCAACGCGCGATCGATCACATCGCCGCCGCCACCGGCAGCGACCCCCGAGACGAAGACATCGAACGTCTCAGCCCGCTCGGCAGCGACCACATCACCCTCACCGGCCGTTACCGCGTCCTCCTTCCGGCCCCCTTACGCGACCGCGGCGCTTATCGCGCTCTCAACACCCTGGAAGACGCAGCAGCTGCCTAACCCGGTTTTCCGAACGAGACTTCCCGCCGCCCCTGAACCGGCAACCCCCGCCTCGCGGGCAGCTCCGACCGCTACGCCCCGCCGACCATGACGCCGATAGTGCCGTCCCGACGCCGCCACTGGGCGTCAGTGGCGACAAACACTAAGCGTTGG
>JBELAG010000060.1:0-20531 GCA_049509055.1 Solirubrobacteraceae bacterium | reverse complement strand
ATCAGGTGTGCGCGCTCAGCGGGCGTCATCTGCAGCGCCCCGGCGATCGCCTCCAGCACCTCCAGCGAGGCGCGGACGTCGCGGCCCTGTTCAAGCCACGTGTACCAGGTCGTCCCCACCCCGGCGAGCAGCGAGACCTCTTCACGGCGAAGCCCGGGCGTGCGGCGGCGCCCGCCGTTGGGAAGGCCGACGTCGGCGGGAGTCAGCGCGGCCCGGCGCTTCCTGAGGAAGTCAGACAGCTCACTGCGCCTGCGGTCAGCGGCGACGTCGATCGCCAGCGGGCTGGATTCAGCGATGGGGGTTGTTGTGACTACCAGGATAACTCCCTCTCTTGTACCTGGATACGTAGTGAATCACAGTACCGACCATGCCCGCACTGCTGAAGTCCCCACAGCGCCCGACATCGACTGGACTACTCATCGCTGTCGTATGCCTGGCGCAGTTCATGGTGATCCTCGACGTATCGATCGTCAACGTCGCCCTGCCGTCGATCGGCTCAGGGCTTGGCTTCTCCTCCGCGGGGCTGCAGTGGGTCATCAACGCCTACACGATCGCGTTCGCCGGCTTCCTCCTGCTCGGCGGCCGCGCCGCCGACCTGCTCGGCCGTAAGCCGATCTTCCTCGCCGGAACCGCCGCCTTCGCGCTGTTCTCACTGGCCGCCGCATTGTCTGACTCCCAGACGACGTTGCTCGGCGCCCGTGCACTCCAGGGCCTCGCCGCCGCGGTGATGTCGCCGGCGACCCTCTCGATCATCACCACCTCGACCAGCGAAGGCCCGGAACGGACCCGCGCGCTGGGGATCTGGGCGGCGGTCGGTGGCCTCGGCGCGTCCTCCGGCGCGCTGCTCGGCGGCCTGCTGACACAGGGGCTCGGATGGCCGGCGATCTTCGCCGTCAACGTCCCGCTGGGCGCTGCGGCGGTGCTGATCGGGCTGCGCGTGATCCCCGCGGGCGGCGTTCGTGAGGTCGAGGCCGAGCGCCACTTCGATCTGCTCGGCGCGGTCCTGGTGAGCGCCGGCCTGGCGACGCTGGCATACGGAATCGTCCGCAGCGACGTGCTCGGCTGGGGCTCCGCCGGCGTGCTGGTTCCGGTCGCGGCGGCGGCCGCGCTGATCGGCGGCTTTCTCCACGTCGAGCACTCCGTCTCCCGCTGGCCGCTGATGCCGCTGTCGATCTTCCGGATCTCCCAGCTGCGGTGGGCCAACGTGATCATCGTCCTGATGTACGCCGGGCTGTTCTCGATGTTCTACTTCATGACCCTGTTCCTCCAGCAGGTACAGGGTGACGGGGCGCTGGCGGCCGGTGTGTCGTTCCTGCCAACAACGCTGTCAGTGTTCACCGCCTCGAATATCGCGCCACGGCTGGTCGCCCGCCTCGGCGTGCGCACGACCCTGTCCGCTGGAATGGTGCTGGCGAGCGTCGGGCTCCTCTGGCTGACTCAGATCACCCCCGGGATGAGCTACGTCGAGTTCCTGCCTGCGCTGATCCTCAGCGGCCTGGGAATGGGCATCTCGCTCGTCAGCGGCACGGTCGCGGCAATGCAGGGCGTGCCGGCGGCCGAGAGCGGCCTGGCCTCAGGGCTGCTGAACACCTCGCGGATGATCGGCGGGGCGCTCGGCCTGGCCGCGCTCTCGACGGTTGCCGCCTCCGTCACCCGCGGTGACCTCGCCGCCGGCCACGCGGCGGCGGTGACCCACGGGTACACGGTGGCGATGACGTTCGGCGCCGCGTCGACCCTGGCCGGCGCGCTGATCGCGGCCACGTTACTGCGCCGCCGCCGGGCCGCCAACCCGGTCGTCGCGCTCGCCGACCGGCGCGCCGAGGCCGCGCCCAACGAGGCGCCGGCGGACTCGCTCGCCGCCTGAGCTTCTGACCGAACCCGCCAAGAAGCAGCCCTACCTGGTCTCGGTCGATCAGAGCCTTCCGCGGGGCCGGGTCTGGCCCGCGAAATGAGGATGAGGTCCGAGTAGCCCGCGATCGAACGGACGCGATGGCCCGCGTCAGCGGGCTTGTGATCGGCTGATCTGGCGCAGTGTCATCGTGGGGCTTCCGCCGGCGAGCCGGCCCCGGGCCGTGGTCTCACTGCGCCGGGGAGTCGGCGCTGCCCGGGTACCGGGGTAGGTCGTCGGTGATCTCGTAGTAGTCGCCGCGGCTGCCGGTGAAGATGTGGACTGCGGTGCGCAGGCCGGTGGGGGCATCGAGGGTGCCGGCGGCGATCGAGGTCTGGTCAGACCCGGACCGCCGCCAGAACAGGCTGGCGCCGCACTCGGCGCAAAAGCCCCGCTCGCGCCCGTCGGCGACGTACCAGCGCAGCCCGCGCGACTCCGTGAGGGCCAGCGCGTCGTTCGGCGCCGCGGTGTAGGCCCCGACGTGGCCGTGGGTGCGCCGGCAGCGGCGGCAATGGCAGTTCTCGACCTCGCGCAGCGGCCCGGTGACCTCGTAGCCGACCGCGCCGCACAGGCAGCCTCCGGTATGGGATGGCGCGGATGGTCCGTGGATCCCCGCCGGGTTCGCGTCGGCCACCGGCTCGCGCTACACGCCGAGGTGGGCGACGAGCGCGGCCGTGAACTCGTCGGGCCGCTCGATGTGCGGCGCGTGACCGCAGCCGGCGAGCACCAGTTCGCGGTAGGTGCCGCCGCCAGCGGCGTAGCGCTCGAGCACCGCGCGCGTCTGGGCGATCATCGGCTGGGGCGGAGCGATGTCCGCGCCCGGCCAGCCGGGGATCAGCCCGAGCGCGCCGAGGCGGTTGACGTCGAAGCGGCTGGTGTCGGAGACGATCACGTCGTCGGCGCCGCGGACCCACAGGATCGGTGGCTTGACGCCGAGGCCGGCGATCCCGGTCAGGTCGAGATGGTGCGGGGCCATCGTGTTGAGCACTCCCCGGCGCCCGGCGGCGAAGCCGGGCCAGGCGTCGCTGGCCACGCTGTCACCCGGATAGTTGTCGGGCCCGGTCGCGGTGCTCAGCATCGAAGCGACCCACAGGTCCTCGTGCTCGGAGACGAAGCCGGGCGCCACGTAGGACGAGCGGAACACCGACCGCGGCGACGTCCGCGCCTCGTCGGAGGTGTCGCCGGACTCCAGGCGGGCGACGAAGTCCGGGTTGACGCCGCCGCCGCCGGTGCCGGCGCCGTCCGTGGTCAGCCGGCGGCCGTCGGTCCCGGCCGTCCCGCCGAAGCCGTACGGCGACACCGGCGCGACGAGCGTCACCGTCCGGATCGTGGCGGGAGCGCCGAGCAGCTGCGCCATGACGACCCCGCCGCCCATGCTCCACCCGACGAGATGCACCTGATCGAGCCCGAGGGCGCCGATCACCGCGGACACGTCGTCGGCGAAATCGTCCAGTCCGCGCGTGGCGTCGACCGGTAGGCGCTGGCTGCCGCCAAAGCCGCGCAGGTCGATCGCGACGGGCCGCAGCGACGCGGGCAGCGCGAGCATCACCGGCTGCCAGAACAGCGACGACGACACGTTGCCGTGGACGAGCACGACCGGGGCCGCGTCGTGTCCCGCGCCGGCGCGCTCGAGAACGTGAGCGCGCAGACGGCCGGTCGCGACATCGGACGCGGTGATTCCGGGAAGCAGCGGTGTCGCCATGTCGTCGTGTGGTGCGCGGATCACCGCGGGTTCCGGCGGATGGAGCGACGCGGAGCATAGCCTTCACCGCGGTGGGCGGGGCAGGGCGATGCCCATGACCCGATCGCCGCGGCTGGGCCTCGACGGCACCCGGGGCCGGGCCTCAGCGACGCGGTCCGGCGTGCCCGCGGAGCTCGCGCCCGGCAATCACGACCGCTCGCACGCCGGGCGGACCGTCGAGGACCGTGACCGGCAACTCGGCGTCGCCGAGCCAACGGCGTAGCCGGCCGGCATCTCCGGCCACCTCGATCCTGACGATGACCGGCTCGACCTCGGACGCGAACCGAGCCTCGGCACGCTGGATGAAGAACGGGAGGCATGGCTCGCCGAGCGCCTCCTTCACCCCGACCAGTGAGGCCGTCATGCCCTGGCGGCCGACGGTGGTGACCGCCAGCCCCAGCCGAGCGGCGACCGAGCCGACGTCCTGCACCGCGACCGCCCAGCCCAGCAGTCCGTCACCGCCGGCGATCCCCGCCAGGAGGGCTGCGCCGAGCGCCGACGATCTGGCCTCCCGCTCGTCGGCGATCGCCAGCAACTCGATGAAGCTCCCGTCCCCGAGCGCGACGATCCGGTTCTCGGTCCCGACCCCGTCATGACGGCCGCCGGCGGCGGCCGGCACGCCGAGCTCGGCTTCGATCCGCGCCGCGGCGCCGTCGAGATCACTGGTCCCGTAGATGACGTGATCGATGCACGCCCGCATACGCGCTCACGTTATCGGCGGAGCCGCAGTAGAGTGCCGCACACCGGCGAGCGGAGGGGGAGAACGCGTTGCGACATCGGGGACGGTCTGGTGGCGTGGTGGGAGCGCTTGCGCTGGTCAGCGCGTTCGTCGTGCTCGGCGGCGCGCCCGCTCTGGCGGCGCAGATCACCGTCAGGCCGGGGGTGATCAGCCGGTGGGCGTCGAGCAGCCAGCCGCCGACCCGGGCGCAGTGCCTGACGGAGTTCGCCGCTCCCTGCTACGTGCCGGCGCAGATCCAGACGGCGTATGACGAGCGCCCCCTGTTCGCCCAGGGGATCACCGGCGCGGGCCAGACGATCGTGATCGTCGACCCGTTCGGGTCCCCGACGATCCAGGCGGACTTGAGCGTCTTTGACCGGCAGTTCGGCCTGCCCGATCCTCCGTCGCTGCGGATCATCCAGCCGGCCGGCCCAGTCCCGCCCTTTGACCCGACCAACGGCGACATGGTCGGCTGGGCCGGAGAGACCACCCTCGACGTGGAGTGGGCTCACAGCATCGCTCCGGGCGCCAACATCCTGCTGGTGGAGACTCCGGTCTCCGAGACGGAGGGAACCGCGGGCTTCCCGCAGATCGTCGAAGCCGAGAACTATGTGATCGACCACCACCTCGGCGGGGTCATCAGCCAGAGCTTCAGCGCCACCGAGCAGACGTTCCCGACCGCGCAGTCGCTGCTGTCGCTCCGCAGCGCGTACATCAACGCCGATCAGCACGGCGTCACCGTGCTGGCGGCGTCAGGCGACTCGGGGTCGACCGACTACTCCGACGCCGCTGGAACGCTGTTCTTCACCATGCCGGTGACCTCGTGGCCCGACAGCGATCCGCTCGTGACCGGAGTCGGCGGCACCGAACTGCAGCTCAACGCGGCCGGCGTCCGCACCGCTCCCGATCAGGCGTGGAACGACACCTACAACCAGGCCGTCAATCAGGCCACATTCGGCGATAACGGGCCCAACCCGCTGGCCGGCGGCGGCGGCAAGTCGGTGATCTTCCCGCGGCCCTGGTATCAGGACGGCGTCGCCGACATCGTCGGCGACCAGCGGGGAGTGCCCGACATCGCCATGAGCGCCGCGTGCTCGGGTCTGGTGGACACCTATTCCACCTATGGCGGCGCACCGGCCGGCTGGTCGCCGGCCTGCGGGACCAGCGAAGCGACCCCGATGTTCGCCGGCATCGTCGCGCTCGCTGACCAGGTCGCCCACCACCCGCTGGGCCTCATCAACCCCGCTCTCTATGCGCTGTCGGCTGACCACGCACCGGGCCTGATCGACGTCACCAAGGGCAACAACACGGTCTCGTTCGCCCAAAACCAGGCGTTCTACACGGTGCCGGGATTCAGCGCCGGGCCCGGTTATGACCTGGCCTCGGGCGTGGGAACGGTCGACGCCGGCCTGTTCGTCCCAGAGCTCGCGTGGGCCGCCGCGGCCCGATAGGCCGGCAGGTCAGAATGACGTGAACCTCAACCGCGGTGACCGCCGCCCAGCAACGACTTCATCGAGCCGTTTCGTTGATCCCGGCGATGTGGCCGTGATCAGCGACAGGACGCGTCGTCCACGCGAAGGACCGGCGCTGAGCTCCCGGCGGCTGGGGCCGAGCGCATCGCTCGACGCGCGCGCGGATGACGGAGCGGACGTCACCGTCGTCTGCCGTGAGACGAATGCGTGAGCGCATGACTCTGCGCGATAGCTGAACATGAGACAGCCTCCGAGTTCAAGATGTGCCGTGTGCGGTGCGACCGAAATCAGTCTCACCCGCAGGCCGTCGCGGCGCATCGGACAGGGGGTCGTATCTCTGCCAGACGCCGGCTCCGCGTGGCTCGAAGCCGGCCCTGGATCAGGTGATCCCCTCGACGTTGACGATCACCCGCGGACTCGGCGCCGGGCACGAGACCGTGATCGGGGAGCCGATCTGGTTGCCGCTCGAGCCCTCGAGGCGCACGGTGCCACCGGCGGCGCCCTGGGTCTGGACGTCGACGCCGCCGGCGCCGACCCCGAACGGCCCGACCGTGTAGGTCCCGCCGCTTTGGGGCAGGGCGATCGTGAGCGGCTGGTCGGCCACGAGCGGGGCTCTGGTGATCACGAACGGCGGGTTGGCGGCGTTGACGATCGACGGCGTCCCGCCGATCTGCTCGATGTCCAGGGTGGTGATCGAGCCGGCGGCCCAAGCGGCATGGCGAGCGATCAGCGATTTGACGAAGCTCGCCGGAAAGGTCAGCGAACCGGAGGAGTCGATGAAGTCAAACGAGCTGTCGGGCGGTGTGTCGGGATCGTCGCTGGCCGTCTCGAACGTATCGACGGTCACCGGGCGGCCGTTCGCCGTGCACGACAGCGGCGTGCGCACCGTGCCGGCGAAGTAGCCGAGCGTCAGGCCCGGCGCGCTGTAGGGCTCGCCGACCGAAGGGTCCGAGGCGACGCCGGTCGGAGCGCCGGAGATGTTGACCGCCGCCAGGTTGACGCTCGGACTCGGCGCCGCGCAGGTGATCGCCAGGGCGGGCAGCCCGAGATACGGCCGGCCATGTACGATGAGGAGTTGCACGGTGCCGCCGGCGTCGCCGATCTGCAGCGTCGTGTAGCCCGTCCTGCCGGCCGTGATCGGACCCACCTTGAGCACGCTTCCGGCCGGGGGGCCGGAATCGGAATCGCCGGGAACGCCGCGTCATAGGTCGAGGGCGAGCCGTTGAGCACGTTGAAGTCGAGCGTCGTGATCGTTCCTGAGATCTGCGACACGCCGATCAACTTGAGCAGGTCGACGAACGTCGCCGGGATGATCAGTGAGCCGCTGCCGTCGGAGATGTAGAACTGCTGCCCGGGCGCGAACTCCGTGGTCAGTGTGCCGCTCATCTGCTCGGTGAACGCCTGTGACCCGAGGATCGGCACGTGACAGCTGACGCTCTGGTACAGGCGTCCGCTCTGGGCGTACTCGGGCAGTGTTGCACCGGGACTCGTCGGCGTCGTCACCGACGCCGATGCCGTACTCGCCGTGATCGCCGCGCCGATGGTCAGGACGGCGCAGATGCCGGCCAGAGCACGAAGCGGTCGCAGGTATCCTCGCATCCACCGCTCTCCTTCCGTGGGTTCAACCGTGCCGTTGGCCGCCGGTGATCCGGCTGCCGCTGACCGCGCGGACCGGGAACAATAACCAGTACGGCACGGTACCAGAAACCACCGGTGCCCTCACTCGGCGATGCGGACGACCATTGCGAAGCACCATCGAACCCACCGACCGGCGCCGCTGAGATGGCGCGGCCACGGCTGACCGAACGCCAACGGGCCGACGCCGACGCGCGCCGGCGCAGCGCGATTCTCGCCGGGATGGCATCCGCCGTCGGCGAGCGGGGCTACGCGGCGACGACGATCGCCGACGTGGCCGCTGCCGCGCGCGTCTCCAAGAGCGCCGTGTACGCGCACTTCGCCGACAAGGAGGAGATCTTCCTCGAGCTCTACCGAGCGGCGAGCGAGCAGCTTCTGCGCCTCATCCGAGAGGCCGATCACAGCGCGCGCGAGGCCGGTCTCGGCTGGCTGGAGCGGGTGGAGATGACGGTCCGCGCCTACCTGTCCTCAATGAAGGCCGGCGGCGATCTCGCCCGGCCGTTGCTCGTCGAGGTGCCCGCGGTCAGCGAGCGTGGTCGGCAGATGCGCCGCGCCGTGATCGATCGCTACATCGAGGAGCTGGCCGCGATCGCGGCCTCGCTCGCCGAGGAGTACGACACACTGCGGATCCCCAGCCGCCCGGCGCTGCTGATCGCCGTCGCCGGCGCCAACGAGTTGCTGCTGCAGGCGCTCGAGCTCGACACACCGTGGGACGTCGACGACCTCACCGCGACCATCCTCGAGATCATCGAGCTCGTGATGCGCCGCTGATGGCGCTCGTCACGGATCGGGCAGGTCTCCGGGCTGATAGGGCGGCGCGACCCCCCATCCCCAGCGCGGCACCGGTGCGTGGGCGACAGTCGGCGCGCCCGGCTGCGAGTTGTGCAGCGCCAAGCGGGTGCCCCACTCGGCGTAGCCCATGATCGCTGCGCGAAACTCGGGGTCGTCCGGAAGTTCGGCATCGTCAGCGGCTCGGCTCAGCAACGTGACGAACGCCAGCCGTTGGTCCGCGGTGATTGCCAGATCGCGATGGCGAGCGAGCATGTGCTCATAACCGCCGCGTCGCTCCGTGTACGCGGCGGGGCCGCCCATGACCTCCGCCCACCAGTCGATCACGTGGGTACGGTGCTCGTCGCTCACCTGTCCACCGAACAGTGCAGCGATGTCGGGAGCTTCGGTCTCCACAAGGTCGTAGAACCGGTTCAGCCAGCGGGCCAGCGCGTTGCGCCCACCCGCCCACCGATAGATGGTTGGTGCGTCGTCTCCCACCGCGCCACGACGCTAGCGCATCGCGAACGCAGCTCACGCGGCCTCCGACGAGGTGGAGGACCGCGAGCGCCACGCCGGCGGCGATCAACCGGTACGCGATCCACCGGCGCGTGATCCCGACGAGCGATGTGCCTGGTATCTGGAGAAGTTGCATCGACGGCGCCACGGCCTCGGGATCCCGGCTGACCGCGTACGCGCGACGTTCCTGATCGCTGAGGTGGACGGCGTGCGTCCGGGGTATCGCCGGCGCGGTCTTGCCACCGAGATCCTCCGTCAGTCGCTGATCGTCGCGCGCGCCGAGGGCGTCGACCGGGTGCTGGTGACCTGCGACGCCGACGATCGAGCGTCGGCGATCGCGATCGAGCGCTGCGGCGGCATGCTCCAGGACATCCGCGCCGACGCCGGTGGAACCCGCGCCCGGCGCTGCTGGATCGCGTGACCCGACGGCCGCGGGCTCCCACGCCGACGATCAATCGGCAGGCCTGCGACAGTCCGAGTCACCATGAGCGAAACGACCCCCCTCATCACCGGTGTGGACTTCGTCTGTATCCCGGCGCAGGACTTCGACGCGATGACCGCCTTCTACGGCGAGACGCTCGGCCTGGCGTTCGTCAAGCGCTACGGAAGCCGGCCGGGCGCCGAGTACCAGGCCGGTAACCTGACGCTGGCGATCATGCGCACCGAAGACTTCGGCGGCGCCTTCTCGCCCAACGCGATGCCGATCGCCCTGCAGGTCGACGACGTGGCTGTCGCGCGGGAGGCGCTCGAGCAGAAGGGCGTTCGGTTCGTCAGCGACACGTTTGACTCCGGTGTCTGCTGGCAGGCGATCTGCCTGGACCCTGACGGCAACCCGCTGTCGCTGCATCAGCGCTACGCGCCCCGGGACGAACGCCCGGTCGCGCCGTAGCCGTGGCACGGACATCCCTGTCGGTGATGTTGATCGTCCCGGACGGCACGGCCGCGGTGCAGTGGTACACGAGCGCCCTCGGCGCCGGCGTCCTGTGGGACCTGGGCGGCGTCGCCGGCCTGCATCTCGACCGCGCGCCGTTCTTCGTGCACGAGGCCGTGCCGGGCAGAGCGAACGAGCGAAGCCCGGCCGACGCGGCGCTGACGACGACTCGGATCGAGGTCTTCGTGGACGACCCCGGCGCTTTGATCGGCCGCGCGGCTGCAGCCGGAGCCTCCGACGTGGAGGTGGTCGCCGAGCATCGCGCTCCGTGGGGGATCCACCGCCAGGGTGGCTTCACCGATCCGTTCGGCCATCGTTGGTCAGTCGGCGACCGGTCGCCGCTCGCTCCCCGCTCGGGTTAGCAGTTCTCGTCGCCGACACTCTGGCGGTTGGCGGCTTCGCGCCGGCGTGTGCTCAATCGCCGTAGTAGTGACGTCTGACTTCGGCCTGCCACTTGAGAAACACGTCGCCGAGCGCGTTCTTGCGGCCGGTGTCGTCGGTCGAGCTCGGCATCGCGTGGATGAAGACGTCGCTGACGCCCGGGTCAAAGACGCCTCCCTCGACGCCGGCTTCGCGGAAGATCAAGAGCGGAAGGCCCTGCCCGTACAGGATTCCCGCCTCCAGGTGGTTCCACGGCGTCGGCACTGCGACTGCTGCGTCGGTCGTCCGCTCCTCAGAGGTGCCCGGCTTGCGGACGCCCTTGAGGCTTCGATACTGCTCGAAGCCGAGAATCACGCCCCCGGAACAGTGGCGGGCCAGGAGGAGAACCTCGCGGAGCGGCAGCTCGGTCGGGTAGTCGGACCGGCCGAGCGCGCGCGGCTCGAGATTGAAGCGCCTCAACTGCCGCAGGACCATGGCTCTCGACGCCGCCTGCATCTCGCTGAGGCTTGTCGGACAGGAGACGAAAACGGGGATATCCATCGCAATCTCGAGCTCTCGGTGCGCCGGTGCGATCCGCGACCGCGGGGCGCTCACACCCGTGCATCATGCCAATCCCGGCGCGCTCATCCGACGCGGACGTAGCGTCCGGGCGCCGCGACCCCGGGCCGATAGCGCCCGCGGCCGAGGCGCTTGGGGGCTGGCTTGAGCGCACCGCTGCGCTCGGCGAGCCACGCGTCGTAGTCCTGCCACCAGCTGCCGGGCCTGACGGCCGCGGCGGAAATCCATTCCTCGGTGGCCGGCGGATGCGCGCCGGCGACGCGGAAGCTGGAGCGGCTGTCGGGGCCTGGCGGGTTGACCAGCGCCTGGATGTGCCCGCTGGTGGAGAGCACGAAGCGCGGCGTGCCGCCCAGCAGCTGGGTGCTGCGATAGGCGTTCTCCCACGGGACGATGTGATCGCTGAGCCCGGCGAGCACATAGCTGTCGAGGTCGACAGCGGCGAGGTCGACGGCGCTGCCCAGCACGGTCAGCGCGCCGGGACGGGTGATCGCGTTGTCGAGCGACAGGTGGATGAAATCCCGATGAAGACCGGCGGCCAGACGCACGGTGTCCTGGTTCCAGTAGAGCACGTCGAACGCCGGCGGCTGCTTGCCGAGCAGGTAGTTGTTGACCACGTAGTTCCAGATGAGGTCGTTGGGGCGCAGCCACGTGAACACGCCGCCGAGCGCCTTGCCGTCCAGGTAGCCTCGCCGCGCCGACTCGGCGACGGCGACCGCCGCAAGCTCTCGGCTGCTCAACGCGGCGGCGGTGCCGGCGCGCTCGTTGTCGAGCGCGGTGACCATCAGGGTCAGCGACGCGATCGCTCCGAGCCCGCCCCCCGCGGCGAGATGGCCGAGCAGGCCGGCGCTGATGATCCCCCCCGAGCAGACGCCGTTGAGGTGCACGGCGGGCTGCCTGGCGATCGCCGCGACCGCGTCGCGGGCTTCGAGCACGGCGGCGGCATAGGTGTCGAGGTCGAAGTGGCTCTGATCGGCGCCGGGGTTGCGCCACGAGATGCAGAACACCTGCTGTCCCTGGCGCACGAGCCATTCGATCAAGCTGCGCCCGGGCGCGAGATCGAGCACGTAGAACTTGTTGATCGTCGGAGGGGCGAACAGGAGCGGCACCTCGCGGACGCGCGTGGTCTGGGGCGCGTAGTGGATGAGCTCGAACACCTCGGTGCTCAGGACGACGGAGCCGGGGGTGACCGCGAGGTTCTCGCCGATCGAGAACTTGGTGGTGTCGACGGTCGACGGCAGGTTGGGGAAGTCACGCGCGAAGCGGCGCGCGCCCTTGACGAGGTTGGCGCCGCCCTGGTCGATGATCTCCTTGATCACCGTCGGGTTCGACCACGGGAAGTTGCTCGGCGCCAGCGCATCGAGCACGTTGTCGGCGGCGAAGCGGGCCTGGCGCTCGTCGCGCCAGTCCAGGCGCGCGTCGGAGATCACGCCGTCGACGGTCTCGCTGATCGCCAGGTGGGTCTGCACCAGCCGGCGAAACAGCCAGCTCGACTCCCACGCCGGGTCGGCGAACCGCCGGTCGCGCTTGCCGGCTGCAAGCTCCGATCGGCCCCGCGCGACGCGACCCAACTCTGACGCGAGCCGGCCCGCCCGCCGCGCCGCCCGGTCCGGCCGCCGAGCGATGCCGCCGGCGAGGTGGACCGCGACTCCCGGGGACAGGATGCGCCGCGGCGCGCCGACGACCGCTTCGGTGAGCATCACGTCCAACGCGGCCCGCGCCGCCTCTGACGATCCTGGCCACGGCGCGCCGCCAAGCGGCGCGTCGCCGTCGGGTTCTGATCCGGTCGCAGCCATCGAGCAGCCGGCGGCGTTCAGCTCTCGTCGAGGAACGCGCGGATCGCCCCGGCGACGTTCTCGGGCTCGTCGAGCAGGAACAGGTGCCCGCCGCCTGCGACGACGTGCAGGCGACCGTGGGGCAGGCGCGAGGCGAGCATCCGGCCGTTGCGCAGCGGCACGCTGGGGTCCTTCTCGCCGGACACCACGAGCGTCGGCATCGTCAGCCGGTGCAGCCACGGCAGGCTCGACCAGCCGGCGACGGCATAGAGCTGGTACGCGTAGCCGAGCGGGTCGGGCGGGCGCTTCAGCCGCGCGGCGGCGTGCTCGGACAGCACGCCTGGTTCACGCGCCGTGCGCCCGCCGGCGATGTGCGGAACGCTGAGGGCGAGCAGCCGCGGATGGTAGTAGCGCGCCGGCGTGGCAAGCATCAGCGCGGCCAGCGGGCGCGGCGGCCGTCCGCCCAATCCCGGGCTGGTCGCGCACAGCACGAGCCGCCGCACACGCTCGGGAGCGCGGTGAGCCAGCTCCTGGGCGAGCCCGCCGCCGAACGAGTACCCCAACACGTCCACGCGTGGCTCTCCCAGCTCATCGAGCAGCGCGACGACGACCCGGGCGAGGCCGCCCATGCGCAGCGGCAACGCCGGCCGCTGCGACAGCCCGGCGCCGGGGGGGTCAAAGGCGATCAACGTGCGCTCTCCGGCGACCTGCGCGAACGGGGCCCACATGTCGAGGTTCGCGCCGATCCCCGTGATCAGCAGCAGCGGCGGCCGTCCGCTGCCGTGATGGGCGACGCGCAGTCGCAGCCCGCTGGCGGTGACGTAGCGAGGCTCCCATTCGACAGCGGGCATCAGCGCATGGTAGGTCGTCGCCGCCGTCTTGGCAGGATGCGGTGTGATGGCTCCGACCTATCCCTGGGGAGACCTCCCGATCGCGCTGCGCGACCTGCTTCGCCCCGGACTGGCGGGCGTCGTGCAGGAGGTGATCGCGGCGGTCCGGGCGGAGGTTCCGGAGTACGACCAGCCGCTCGAGGGCGAGTTCGGATCGCTGATCTCCCAAGGGGTCTCGGTCGCGCTGGAGCAGTTCGTCGGCCTGCTCGGACGCGACGAGGACGTGCCGGACCTGGCGACATCGGCACGCCTGGGGCGTGCGGAGCTGCGCGCGGGCCGGACGCTCGACGCGCTGCAGTCGGCCTACCGGGTCGGCGCGCGGGTGGCCTGGCGGGAGTCCGCGCGGGTCGGCGCCGCCGAGGGCGTCGAGTCGACGACGATGTACCGGCTCGCCGAAGCGATCTTCGCCTACATCGACCGGCTGGCGGCGGCCTCCGTCGCCGGGTTCACCGAAGCCGATGCGATCCGGGCGGGGGCGCTGCAGGCACGCCGCCACGCCCTGCTGGAGCTGCTGGCCAGGGCGACGCCGCTGGACCGTGCGGAGATCGATCGCCGGGCGCAGGAGGCCGGGCTGTCGCCGCTGCCGCGGCAGGTCGCGGCGCTGGCCGTCGGTGTGAGCGACCCGGTCAGGATCGCGCGCGGGATGCCGTCCGGGTCGATCGGCGCCGCGCTGGAGCCGGTCGGCGTGGTGCTCGTCTGCGACCCGGACGGACCGGGGCGCCCGGCCCGTGTGCGCGCCGCGGTGCGTGACCGCCCGGCGGTGCTGGGGCCGACGGTGACCTGGCAGGAGGCGCAGGTGTCGGTGACGCGGGCGCTGCTGGCGTGGCCGGTGCATGCCGCCGGCGCGCTGGGCGCGGACTCACTGGCGCGGACCGACGACCACCCGCTGGCCCTGCTGCTGGCCGCCAGCCCGCGGCTGACCGCAGAACTCGTGGCGCGGCGCCTCGGAGTGCTGGCCGGCATGTCCGACGGCGCTCGGGAGCGCGCGATCGCCACCCTGCAGGCCTGGCTCGACGCCCACGGCGACGTGTCGGTGGCGGCCCAGGCGCTGCACGTCCATCCCCAGACGGTGCGCTACCGGCTCAACGGCCTGCGCGAGCTGCTCGGCGACCCGGCGCTCGACGAGCCGGTCGCCCGGCTGGAGCTCGCGCTGGCGCTTCAGGCGGCGGCAGCGCTGGTGGCCCGGACAGGCCGCAGCGGCGTCGGCGCCTCCGCGACAGGCGCGTCGGAGGCGGCCGCCGACGAGCCACCGCCGGGGAAGGCATAGCGGGCGATCTTGGCCAGCACCTGGGCGTATTGCTTGTACAGCGGCCCGCTGGTGTACGGCAGGCCGTAGCGCTCGCACACCTCTCGCACCCGCGGGGCGATCTCGTGATAGCGGTTGCTCGGAACGTCGGGGAACAGATGGTGCTCGATCTGAAAGGAGAGGTTGCCCGCCATCACATGGAACAGCGGGCTGCCGTCGAGGTTGGCCGAGCCGAGCAGCTGGCGCACGTACCAGCCGCCGCGGGTCTCGTCCTCGAGACGCTCCTCGCCGTACTCGAAGGTCTGGGCGCCGTCGGGGAAGTGGCCGCAGAAGATGATCGCGTGCGCCCAGGCGTTGCGCGCGAGGTTCGCGCCGACCGAGCCCAGGAAGGCCGGCACGGCCGACGGTCCGGCGAGCGCGGGCCAGACGACGTAATCCTTGAGGATCTGGCGGCCCGCCTTGCCGGCCAGCCGCTTCACATCCGCGCGCGCCTTCGACCACGGCTTGCGGCCGCGCACCGCCTCGTCGAGCTCGACGTCGTGCAGCGCCACTCCCCACTCGAACAGCGCGGCCAAAATGAGGTTGTAGACGGGCTGGGCGAGGTACACCGGATGCCAAGGCTGCTCCGGGTCGACGCGCATGATCATGTAACCGAGGTCGCGATCCTTGCCCACGATGTTGGTGAACGTGTGGTGCTGGAAGTTATGCGATTGCTTCCAGTCCACGGCGCTGGAGACGTTGTCCCACTCCCAGGTCGACGAGTGGATCTCGGGGTCGCGCATCCAGTCCCACTGGCCGTGCATGACGTTGTGGCCGATCTCCATGTTCTCGAGGACCTTCGCCACCGACAGCGCGGCCGTCCCGACGAGCCACGCGGGCGGAAACAGCGAGACGAGCAGCGCCGCGCGGCCTCCGACCTCGAGCGTCCGCTGCGCCCTGATGACCCGGCGGATGTAGTCGGCGTCGTGATCGCCGAGGTCGGCCATCACCTCGTCGCGGATCGCGTCGAGCTCCGCGGCGATCGCGGTGAGGTCATCGGGGGTGAGCTGGTCGATGGGATCGGGCGTCATGCGCAGGCCTTTCGCTCCTAGAGTTCGATCTCGACGGCGCCGGCCGCGGCCGAGCAGCAGGTCCGGATCATCTGGCCGTCCGCGTGCTGGATCGCGCCGGTGCGCAGGTCGCGTACCGCGCCGGCGGTGAGGCGCCCGACGCAGCTGTTGCAGATCCCCATCCGGCATCCGCTCGGCAGCAGCGCCCCCGTCCGCTCGCCGGCGACGAGGATCGGGGTGCAACCGTCGGCGTCGGCTTCGCGACCGCTGGCGGTGAAGCGCACGTGGCCGCCGGTGCCGACCGTCGCCGCGACGAGCGGGCGAAAGCGCTCGATGTTGAGCGCGTCCGGTCGGCCGACGACTCCGCTCCAGTGCTCGCGCAGCGCGTCGAGCAGCCCGGCGGGGCCGCACGCCCACGTCTCGCGCTCCGGCAGATCGCCGGCCATCTCGCGCAGCCGCCGGATCGTGAAGATGCCGTCAGCATCGTCGAAGTGCTCGTGCAGGAGGTAGCGCGACGGCCCGTGGCGAGCGGCGAGTCGCCGGAGCTCGTCGCCGAAGATCGCCGCGGCTCGGGTGGGGGCGACGTGGACGTGCACGACGTTGCTCAGCGCCCGGCGCTGCGCGAGATCGCGCAGCATCGCGGCGACCGGCGTGATCCCGCTGCCGGCCGTGATGAACAGGATCGCCGGCGCGGGCCCGGAAGGCAGGGTGAACTCGCCTGCCGGCGGCGCGAGGCGGATGACGTCACCCGACCAGGTCCGCCTGACGAGCTGCTGGGAGACCGTTCCGTCGACGAGCGCCTTGACGGTGATCGCGATCCGTCCGTCGCGACGGCCGGGGAGCGACGTCAGCGAGTAGGTGCGCCAGTGCCTCACCCCGTCGACGTCGACGCCGACGCGCACGTACTGCCCGGGCGTGTGCGCCGGCCAGCCCGCGGAGGTTCGCAGCCAGATCGTGGCGGCATCCTCGGTCTCGGGCACCACGCTGCAGACGATCCCGCGCGGCTCGCGCCGCGACCACAGCGGGTTGACGTAGGTGAGGTAGTCGTCGGGCAGCAGCGGCGTGGTCAGCGCCGCCGCGGCGCCGACCAGGCGCCGGGCGGGAGAGCGGAGGGTCGCCGAGATCACGAAATCCACGATAGGCGCAAGAGTCCGAGGGCTCTACCGCCTTAAACCACGCCCGAGCACGCGGATCTGTTGCAAACGCGCATACGCTGGCCGCGCGCGCTGTCCGGCGGCGACGAGGCCGCAAGCCCCTCGCGTCCTCGGTCACCCCCGCAGCGCGAAGTACAGGACCGACGCGCTGAGCGCGCTCACCGGCGCCAGGGCGGCGATCACCACCCACTGCACCAGGGCGGTGCCGAGCGTCCCGAGTGAGCTCGAGGCCAGCGAGGCGGCCAGGCTGATCACCAGCACCGCCACGTAGACCATCGCGATGACGCCGAAAACGTTCATCCCGTTCCCCCTGACCAGCTCGCGGCTGCGACTGAACGCGAGCAGCACGCCGGGGCGCTCGAGGATCGTGATCGGCGCGACGACCGCCCAGATGACCATCAGCATCAGCCCGGGGATGATGAACAGGATGAAGCCGATCGCGACGCCGGCCGCATACAGCACCGACACGCCCATCAGCGGCAGGAGCACCGGATACACGCTACTGATGAGATCGCTGACCGAATGCTGATGCTGACCTGCTTCGATGTCCCGGACCAGCTCCACCACCATCCCCTGGTAGAGCGTGCTGAGCGCCCAGAACAGGATCGCGACCGCGACCGAGGCGCTGGGGATCAGCAGCTCGAAGACGAACTGCAGCGCAAACAGGATGATGGCCGTCCCGATGAGCGGGACGGCCTGCGCGCGGTAGATCGCCCAGATCCGCGACACCACCGCGCCCGGGATGATGGGCTGCACGCTCATGCCGGTCCGCGCAGATCCTACGGGACCGGTGGCGACGCCGGCCGCGCGAACGCTGCCGCCGTCAACGACGACCGACCGGGCCGCCCCACGGCGGCCCGGTCGGTGAACTCCTGCCGATGACTGCGGTGTCGCCTACAGCTGCGGGCTGGCGAGCAGACCGTCGGTGTTGCCGGCCGCGTCGACGTAGAAGCCGACCAGCTGCCCGCGATCGTTGACGCCGTTGAGCGTCGTGGTGCCGACGCCATTCGGATCGTCGACGGTGGTGTAGCCGCCCGTGGGGGTCCAGGTGAACCCGTGCATCACGGTGCCGGACTGGTAGACGCCGACGACCTCGTCGTTGTCGTTGACGCCCAGGGCCTCGGTCATCCCGGCGCCGGGAACGTCGAGGATCGTGATGCCGTGGTCGTTGAGCAGGTAGCCGTTGACGGCGCCGCTGGAATCGGTCTCGAAGCCCGCCGTCTCGTCATGGTTGTTGATCGCCGCGGCGGTCACGCTGGTGGCGCCGGGGATCGAGATCAGCTGGTACTGCTTGGTGCGGATGTCGTAGGTGTACCCGTGGTCGTCGCCGTTGCTGTCGGTGTAGAAGCCGACCGCGACGTCGCTGTCATTGACACCCAGCAGCTGGTTGACCGGTGGCGTGGAGTTGTCGGTGGTGGGGAAGTTGACGGAATGGAAGTGATCTCCGCCGACCGAGTAGAACCCGAAGTTGTCATTCATCTGGCTGGCGGTGTTCTGATCTGACCAGAAGCCCACGGTCACGCCGCGGTCGTTGATCCCGGTGACCTGCGTCTGCACCGATCCGGGGAAGTTCTCGCTGCCATAGATCCGCTGCAAGCCGCTGCGGGTCAGCAGGTAGCCCTTGTTCGGCGCGCCCTGAGCGCCGGAGCCGAAGTACCCGGCGATCTGTCCGAGGTTGTTGATCCCGAGCAGCTGGTTGAACGTCACGTCGCCGGTGTTGTCGAGTGTGCGGAACGAGTAGCTCGTTCCCTGGGCCAGCGCGGTGCCGGCCATCGCGGCGGTGCTGAGCAGAGCGACGATCGCCGCCAGCGCGAGCCGGCTCCAACGGATCATCCGCCGGCCGCGGCCGGCGAGGTCGAGGTGAGACGGCGCGCGATGGCGCGCGGTGACGCGATTGAGATGCATTTCTCTCTCCCTTGATGGAGGTGGGTGTTGATGTCACACCGGTCGCGGTGCCGACTGGCTGGTGTTCCCCGCCGCGGCCCTGGTGTGTCCGACATCGAGGAAGACGCGGTCCCCGCCGGTCCTATTCCATCGCCGCCAGAGAAATGTTTGCGGCGCCGTGGCGGTGGCGCGGCGGTCATGCGCGCGCGCCCGCGTGCGCGTCCGCGTCCGCGTCCGCGCGCATGGAATGCGCGGGCGGTGCCAAGCGTCTTGGTCAGTGATCGACGTCAATCTCCACACGAGGAGCCGAGCATGACCCACCATCCACGATCCACCCAGACCCCGGCTGCGACGGCCGACAGGCGGCGCGAGGGCTCAGGCGCCTCCCGCCGCGAGCTGCTGCTCGCCGGCGGGGCCGGAGCGATCGCGGTCGCGCTGTCCGCCGTTCCCGGCGCCGCCGCAGCGACCGGGCCCTACGGCGGCTCGACGCAGGAGGCGCTCAACGTCGCGGCCACGGTCGAGGTGCTGACCACGGTCGTGACCACCACCGCGCTGGCGAAGCTGAGCCTGCCGCAGGCGGCGGTGGATACGGTCGGAGCGGCGTCCCGGGAGGAGCTCGACCACTACGAGGTTCTCACCGGGCGCTTCGGGGCGCATGCCGCCACCCACCGCGTGTGGGTGCCCGACGCGGTGTTCGCCAGCCCGACGTCGCTGTTCACGACGCTCGTCGTCGGCGAGCAGATCTGCATCAACCTCTATCTGGTCGCCACGACGATCTGGGCCCAGGGCGGCTCCCCGTTCCTCGCGCGGGTGGGCGCGGAGCTGGTCGGCAACGAGGGCGTCCATCGGGCGCTCGCCCGTCAGGCGCTCGGGCTGCAGCCCAACGACCGGGCGTTCATGAAGTACAACCAGGCCGATCACGCCGACGGTCCGGGAGCCGGGATGACCGGCTTCACGACGCCGAAGGGCGCGATCGCGCAGTTCGAGGCCGCCGGCGTCGGCTTCGGCACGCCGGGGGCGACGCCCGGCGCGTTCTATGACTTCGGGACGGTCAGCCAGAGCACCCCGGATCCGAGCTTCGTCAACACGCTGGCGCCGCACTGAAGGCGATCCCGCCGGCACAGCCGCCCGGAAGGTCTCGGGCGGCTGTCCCGCGTCCGAGGCCCAGGGACGCCGGGGTGAGGGATCCTCAGGTGGCCTGGACGCGGATCGGCTCAGCGGCGAGCGCCAGGACCGCGTCCTGGGTCGTCGGCGCCGCCAGCACGCAGGTGCGCCCGAACCGGACGAGCGTCACCACCGCGAGCCGGGAGCGCGTCGCGAACACGTGCAGGTGGACGCCGTCGTAGACGACGGCCTTCGCGTCGCCGGGCCGGGGCACCGCTTGGCCGGAGAACACGGTGTAGCTGAGCCGGGTGCCGTCCCGCAGGCGGTAGAACACGGTGAGCGCGGGACGGCCACCGATCAGGTCGGTCCGCCGGCCGACCGGCACCGCCCCGAACGCGCGCTGGTAGTTGGGGAAGGTGACGCCGCCGTAGGACACGTCGAGGAAGTGCGCGTCGCGCGCCGGCGGCGCCGCTGCCGTGGAGGGGGCGAACGCAAGCTGGGCCGCGCGGACGATGCTCGGCCCGCTGCCGCCGCCCCCGACGGCGACGATGATCGCGACGGCGATGGCGGCGCAGGCGAGCGCGGGCGCGGCGATCATCGGGCGCCAGGCGAAGCGGCGCCGGGCCGGCGCGGCGGGCGCAGCAGCGGGGCCGTAGGCGTCGGCCACCCGCCGGCGCACCGCCGTCACGAGGTGCCCGGGCGCGGGCGGCCCCGAGCTGTGCAGCTCGGCGGCGACGCGCCGCTGGGCGGCCACCTCGGCCCGGACCTCGGGACGCTCGCGCATCCAGGTTTCGGCGCGACGGCGGTCGGCGTCGTCGACG
>JBELAG010000006.1:0-49152 GCA_049509055.1 Solirubrobacteraceae bacterium | reverse complement strand
GCATCCTCCCTTGACGCCGAACCGGTGCCGGCGGCCCCCGATCACTTGACGGCGAGGAGCATATCGCCGCGAGCGGCGCCCCACGACGGGTCAGCGACGCCGATCGCCGCTGACCGCCACCGAGCCGGTGGACCCGCTGGAGGCGCCGGGCGGCGGCCGGCTCAGGCGACGTCGCGGAGCTTCTGCGCTTCGGCCAGCGACTGCAGCTTCTTGAGCGACTGGTTCTCGATCTGGCGGATCCGCTCGCGCGTGACGTTGAACGTCCGGCCGACCTCGTCGAGCGTGCGGGGGTGCTCGCCGCCGAGGCCGTAGCGCAGCTCGAGCACGCGGCGCTCGCGGTAGCTGAGGTTCTCCAGCGCCTCGCGCAGCGCCTCCTTGGTGAGGATCTCCGCGGCCCGCTCGTAGGGGGACTCGGCGCGCTCGTCGGCGATGAACTGCCCGAACTCGGATTCCTCTTCGTCCCCGACGGGCTTCTCGAGCGAGACGGGAGCCTGGGCGGAGCGCTTGATCGACTCGACCTCCTCGGGCTCGATGCCGGTCACCTCGGCGATCTCCTCCGCGGTCGGCTCGCGGCCGAGCTCGGTCACGAGCTTGCGCTCGGCGCGCCCGATCTTGTTGAGCTTCTCGACGACGTGCACCGGGATCCGGATCGTGCGGGCCTTGTCGGCCAGCGCGCGCGCGATCGCCTGGCGGATCCACCACGTGGCGTAGGTCGAGAACTTGAAGCCCTTGCGGTAGTCGAACTTCTCGGCGGCGCGGACGAGGCCGAGCGTGCCCTCCTGGATCAGGTCAAGGAACGGCAGGCCCTGGTTGCGATAGTTCTTGGCGATCGAAACGACGAGACGGAGGTTGGACTCGACCATCTTCTGCTTGGCGTCAAGGTCACCGCGCTCGATGCGCTTGGCGAGGTCGACCTCCTCCTGGGCGGTGAGCAGCCTCACCTTGCCGATGTCCTTGAGGAACAGCTGCAGGGAGTCGGTGGTCATGTCCGGCTTGAGATCGAGCGCGGTCTTGGCCTTGCGCCGGCCGCGCTTGTCCGGCGCGCGCTCCACCTCGGTGGCGGCGAGCGCGGGATCCACTTCCTCCACGAGCTCGATCTCGGCCCGCTCCAGGAATCCGTGCAGCTCCTCGACGTCGGCTTCGTCGAGATCGAGCTCCGCGACGGCCCCGGCGATCTCCGAATACGTCAGTACGCCGAGTTGCTGACCACGATTGACCAGGCCCTTGATCTCTTCGAGTTCTTGCAGTTCCGCTACAGACATCTGGTTCCGTTTCCGTCGTTGGCGACGGCACCTGGGCAGTGCCGTTCCTGAGTGCAATTCCGTCCGACGCCTGTCGAGCGCGCAGGCCCGCTACTCAACCACAGCGTGACTATAGTCACTATATTTTGTGAAGTCAATCGTGCCTGCACTGGCGTGAGACTGATGATATGAGCGCGTGTCGGGGACGATTCGCGGGCAGCGGAACGACCCCTTTACCCTAGATACGTTTCGTAGCTCTCCGCGTTTCAACCGGAATGCACAAATTTCTGGCTTTGGCTGGCGATCAGCGGGTCCCGGCGTCCGCTGAGAAAGCCCGTCCTGCCCGTGCGACATGATCTGCGCAGATGAGCGATCAGCGACAGCCCGGAGTCCTCGGCTCGCTGCCGCGCACCCGCCCCCACCGCCGTAGTGACAAGCGCGCCACGCCCGCGAGCCGCCCGCCGCCGCCGGCGAGCCGCCCGGCGGCGGACCCGCCGCCGGTGGTTCCGGCGCGCGAGCCGCCGGAGCCCGAGCCGGCCGCCTACCCGGGTCCGCTGGAGACCGCGGTCCAGGCCGCCGCCGAGCTCGCGGAGATCGGCCTGCACGCCAGCGCACGGGCGCTGCGCGGCGCGCTCGCGCGGCTGCCGCGCCCCTGATCAGCCGACCTCGGTCGCCGGCCTCGCATATACTCCCGCGCGACCAGCCGAGCGGCCCCACCTCAGGGCGGGGCCGACGGGGGAACCACTTGCGGATCTCCAGAGATCCGCGGGGGCGAATCGGTCCGGCAGGACCGTAGCGCCATTCAAGGCGCGAGCCCGTCAGCTCACCCCGTAGGCATGCCAGAGGACGGACAAGAGTGATCGGAATTCGCCGGCTGAGCGCCCATGTCGTTGCCGTGGCCACCCTTGCGGGCGGCGCGCTCGTGCTGCCCGCCGCCGGATCGGCGGCGTCCTCGCCGGGCGCCACCGCCGGCCCCGGGGGCGCCGGCCTCACCAGCGGGTCGAGCACGACCATCCCCGTCCCGCCGGTGCAGGACGGAGACGTCAGCGTCAGCACGAGCGGCGACGGCATCTCGCTGCAGGCCAACGAATCCGCGCTGCTGCGCAACGGCCTGACCTTCTCCGGCACCGCATCCCCGAGCTCCGCCGGCCAGACAATCGAGATCGAGCGCCTCGGGCACGAGACCGACTGGCAGTGGGCCCCGACGGTGGCCGCGATCGTGGCCCCCGGCGGCGCCTTCAGCGCCGTGTGGCAGACCAACCACATCGGCCGGTTCGCGATCCGCGCGGTCGCCGTCTCCAGCGCCTTTCCGCAGGCCCAGCAGGCATCGGCCACCGCCCCGATGGACGTGACCGTCTACCGCCCCTCGCTGGCCACCCAGTACGGACCCGGCTTCTACGGCCGGCGGACCGCCTGCGGGACGACGCTCACCACGGCGATGATCGGGGTCGCCAGCCGCACCCTGCAATGCGGCGAGTCGGTCGCGCTCTACTACCACGGCCGCACGATGGTCGTGCCGGTGATCGACCGCGGGCCCTACGCCAACGGCGCCGACTGGGACCTCACCGAGGCCACCGGGGCCGCGCTCGGCATCACCGGCACCGCCGAGATCGGCGCCGTCTCGCTGCCGCTGCCCTGATCCGGCGGGGCTGACGGGACCGTCGCGACGGGCGTGGCGGACGGCCGCGGGCCAGGGTGGGGAACTAGTGGTCGTTGCCGGCGGTGGCCACGTCGACGCCGGCCGCCGACGCCGCCAAGCGCGCCTCCTCGGCGGCCTGCATCAGCTCGGCGCCGGTGCGGCCGTCCTCGCCGAGCACGGCCACCCCCACCGTCGCCACCAGCGGCGCGCCGCGCCACAGGTCGGCCTCCCGCAGCGCGCCGGCGATCCGCGCGCCGAGTGCGGCCGCTCCGCCGCGGGGAGTGTCGGGCGCGATGATCCAGGCACGGGTGTCGGTCTCGCAAGCGAGGATCTCCTGGCGGCGGACGGCGGCGCGCAGCGCCCGCGCGAACCGGCCGAACGTCGCCTGCCCGCCGGCCGGGCTCTCGATGGCGGCGGCATCCTCGGCGTGCTGGAGCTCGGCGAGCAGCAGCGACAGCGGCGCTCCGCCGCTGATCGCGCGCTGGATCTCGTCCTCCAGCGCGCCCACCCACAGCGCGTCGCGCGACTCGGCGGCGGGCAGACCGCGAACGGAACCCCGGCCCGCGGGATCATCCGGGCGCGCGGTGGGCGCCGGATCAGGCACGGCCAACAGGTCTCGCGCCGGCGGGGAGTCGCCGGCGTGGCGGAGCTCCAGGCCCGCCAGCGCCGCGGACCGCAGCAGCTCGCCGATCACCGTCAGGCGCTCGGCGAGCCCGGACACCAGTTCCGGGTCCGGTCCGCGCAGCTCGTCACGCAATGCGGTCCAGATCACCGCCTGCAGCGCATCGACCGCCCGCGACACGGCGACCGGCGCGCCGGCGCCGGCGAGCTCGCCGAGGCGGGCGATGAGCGGGGTGAGCGCGCCGTCGGGCTCGAGCCGGTGAAGGTCGGTGTCGTCGGCGATCGCGCGCAGCACCGCGTCGCACACGCGCGGCCCGTCGCGGATCAGGTCGACCGACAGGATCGACGAGGCGTCACCGAGCGGAGACTGCTCCAGCAGAGCCAGCAGCCACCCCTTGGCCAGGTCCTCGGATCGTCCGAGCAGGACGTCGATCGGGGCGTCGGCGACCGGTCGGGCCCGCCGCCGACGCGGCGTCACCGGTGGCATCACGTTCTTCTATCACGGTCTCCGTCGCGCCGGCGCTCCAATCGCCGTGCGCCCGCGAATATCCTGGAGCCAGCGGCTGCGATGTCGACCACTCTGATCACCGTCACCGAGGCGCTCGAGCGCGTCCTCGCCGCCGTGGCGCCGCTCCCCGCGGAGGACGTCGCGATCGACGATGCCCTCGGGCGGGTGCTCGCCGGCGAGATCCGCGCCGCGTCCGACGTGCCGCCGTTCGCGTGCTCGGCGATGGACGGCTATGCGGTGCTCGCCGGCGACGCGGAGCGCACGCTGGTGATCAGCGGCGAATCGCGCGCGGGCGCGCCCGCGCCGGCGCCGCTGCGGCCCGGCGAGGCGATCCGGGTGTCGACCGGCGCCGCCGTCCCGGCGGGCGCCGACGCGGTGATCCCCCAGGAGAACGTGCGGCGCCACGGCGATCGGTCGATCGTCACCGAAGCGGCGGTCGCGGCGGGCGAGAACGTCCGCCGCCCCGGCGAGGACATGCGCGCGGCGACGGTCGTGCTGAACGCCGGCCGCCGCCTGGGCGCGGTCGAGCTGGGGGCGGCGGTGGCGGCGGGCGCGGGCGCGGTGGCGGTCGCGCGCCGCCCGCGCGTCGCGGTCCTGTGCACGGGCGATGAGCTGCGCGCGCCCGGCGAGCCGCTGGGCCCGGGCGAGATTCACAACTCCAACGCGCCGATGCTCGTCGGACTGGCCGCGCGCGCGGGGGCGGCGACCGCGCCGGCGACGCGGCTGCCCGACGACCGGGCCGCCACCGAGGCGGGGATCGCGCGTGCGCTGCAGGGCGCCGACGTGGTGCTGATCACCGGCGGCGTGTCGGTCGGGCCCCACGACCACGTCAAGCCCGCGCTGGCGGCCCTCGGCGTGCGGGAGGCGTTCTGGAGCGTCGCGCTGCAGCCCGGCAAGCCGACCTGGTTCGGGGCGCTGGGTCAATCGCCGCTGGTGTTCGGTTTGCCCGGCAACCCCGTCTCCGCGGTCGTCACCTTCTCGCTGTTCGTCGCGCCGGCGCTGGCCGCGCTGCAGGGGGCCGCCGCGCCACGTCCCCCGTGCCGCGAGGCCGTGCTCGGCCACGACGTCGCGCGCAACCCGCGGCGCGAGCAGGCGGTGCGCGTCCGGCTGGAGCACGGCCCGCGCGGCGCGGTGGCCCACGTCAACGGCGCCCAGGGGTCGCACATCCTGTCCTCGCTGCTCGGCGCCGACGCGCTGGCGATGATCCCCGCGGGCGACGGGCGCCTCGGCGCCGGCACGACGGTCGCGCTCGCGGCGCTGGCCGATTAGCGTCGCGGTGTCCCGGCGGTCGCCGCGCAGGCGGCGGGGGGCGCCGAGCGCCACAATCTCCCCGGTGTACCCGCTGTCGATCATCGCGCTCGGCCTCTCGGCGGTGGCCGCCGTGCGCCGCCGGCGCCGGCGCCAGCTGCCCGCCCACGCGGTGATCGTCTCGCCGCGCAAGTCGACGGTCGTGGCGCATGACGGCGCGATCCGGTCGGTGCAGTCGGCCAGGCTGATGCTCGACGCCGAGGACCTGGAGCGGATCTGGACCCCGGCGAACCTGGAGAACCTGGCGCGAACCTACTGGCGCTTCCTGTCGCGGGTGACCCTGGGGCTGATCCGCGTCGTCTACGACGCCGACACGCGGTCGGTGGTGCTGATCGGGCGCCCGCTGACGCTGCTGCGCTTCGACGCGCCCGAGTACACGATCGAGAGCGACCACGGGGCGGTGCGCTGGCCGATCCAGGACGGCCTGCTGGTCGCGCGCGCCGGCCGGCACTCCGGCTACCTGGCGGTCGACGTGGTCCGCGAGCCGCTGCGCGAGGACGGCCGCGCCCAGCTGCGGATCGAGGTCGCGGTCGCCAACTTCTATCCGTCGATCGCCGTCGGGTTCAGCGTGCCGGTGTACGAGATGACGCAGTCGGCGATCCACGTGCTCGTCACCCACGCCTTCCTGCGCTCGCTGGCCAAGCTCGACCTCGCGCGCTCCAAAGTCGGAGCGCTCGCCGATCAGCCGTAGCTGGTGATGCCGAGCGAGCGCATCTTCGCGCGGTCGTGGCGGGCGAAGACCCGCCGCACCGTACCCGAGCGCGAGCGCATCACGAGCGACTCGGTGCTGGCGCCGCCGCCGCTCTGATAGCGCACGCCCTGGAGCACGTCGCCGTCGGTGACGCCGGTCGCCGAGAAGAAGGCGTCGTCGCTCTTGACGAGGTCGTTGCAGGTGAGGATCTTGTCGAGGTCGTAGCCGGCGTCGACGGCGGCCGTGCGCTCGGCATCGTCGCGCGGCCACAGGCGGGCGACGAGCTGGCCGCCGAGGCACTTGATCGCGGCCGCCGAGATGACGCCCTCGGGCGTCCCCCCGATCCCCCACAGCAGGTCGACCGGCGAGTTCTCGCTGACCGCCAGCAGTGAGGCCGAGACGTCGCCGTCGGTGATCAGCCGCACGCGAGCGCCGGCCTCGCGCACCTCGCGCATGGCGTCCTGATGGCGCTCACGGTCGAGCATCACGACCATCACGTCGCGGATGTCGCACTTCTTTCGCTCGGCGATCAGCGCCAGCGTGCCGGCGAGCGGACGGTCGAGATCGAGCAGGTCGGCGATGTCAGGGCCACCGGCCATCTTCTGCATGTAGACGCACGGCCCGGGGTCGAACATCGAGCCGCGCTCGGCAAGCGCGATCACCGCGAGCGCGCTCGGCATCCCGAGCGCGGTGAGGCGGGTTCCCTCCAGCGGGTCGACCGCGATGTCGACCTTCGGCGGCGATCCGTCGCCGATCTGCTCTCCGTTGTAGAGCATCGGCGCCTCGTCCTTCTCGCCCTCGCCGATCACCACGATGCCGTCCATCGGGACCGAGTCGAGCACGAACCGCATGGCGTCGACGGCAGCCTGGTCGGCGCCCTCCTTGTCGCCGCGGCCGACCATCCGGGCCGCCGCCAGGGCGGCCGCCTCGGTGACGCGGACGAGCTCGAGCGCGAGATTGCGGTCGGGCCTGCCGTGGTGTGGGGTGGCGCTCACAGGACCCCCGGCGGCTTGCGCGGCACGCCGCCTTCGTGGGAGCGCCGCAGCGATCCCGAGAGGATCATCACGTCAGCGGCCAGGGCCACCCACCAGCCGGTGGAGACGCCGATCTCGCCCGACGGCGAGCCCGGCCGATCGATCAGGCCCTCGAACAGCGTCACGGTCAGCGCGACGAGCGCCGCCAGCGCGGTCAGCTCGCCCCGCGGCCACGACAGCGCGTGCCCGCGCAAGATGATGTAGGCGAGGATCAGCGGCGCGATCGCCGCCAGCAGGAGGAGAAACCGCAGCGCCGACAGGGCGGCCCAGCCCGAGCAGGTCGAGTTCGGCCCGCGGCAGCTGCCGAGGATGGTGTTGCGGTTTCCGAGCGTGTACCAGTTCATCAACAAGGACACTCCCAACAGGATCCCCCCGACGATCGCCACGAACTCACCGCGGTCGAGCGCCTTGAAGTTCATCGGCCTGCAGCCTAACCGCTTTCGGCCCGACGGCGCGGTCTGGTAGCTTGGCCGCCGTGAATCGCGCAGGGCCCAGCAGCGCAACGGCCGCCGGATCGGCGCGGTCGTGCACCGGCTGATCGCCGACGCGACCCCGGTCGTCGCCGACGACCTGATCGCCGGCCTCGACCTCGCCGGGCGCGCGCCCGCGCAGCGGCCGTACACGATCGTCAACTTCGCCACCAGCGCCGATGGCCGCGCGACGGTGGACGGCCGCTCCGGCGGCCTCGGCGACGAGGGCGACCACGAGATCTTCCGCGCGCTGCGCGGCGCCGCCGACGCGGTCATGGCCGGACCGGGGACGCTCAGCGCCGAGCGCTACGGCCGCATGATCAAGGACCCCGACCGCCGCCGCCTGCGCGAGCGCCGAGGGCTCGCGCCCGAGCCGATCGCCGTCACCGTGACCCGCAGCGGGCACGTCGCCACCGACATCCCGCTGTTCGCCGAGCCCGAGGCGAGGGTCGTCGTCTTCAGCGCCGCGCCGATCGATCTCGGCGGCGCCGCCGCGCAGGTCCAGACGGTCCGCGCCGAGCCCGAGGCGCTGACCATGTCCTGGGTCATGGCGCAGCTGCGCGCCGACCACGACGTGCGGCTGCTGCTGTGCGAGGGCGGGCCGAGTGTGTTCGCGGCGCTGCTGCGCGAGCGGCTCGTCGACGAGCTGTTCCTCACCGTCGCCGCCAAGCTCGCCGCCGGCGAGGGGCCGGGGATCACCGCCGGGCCGGCGCTGCCCGAGCCCGCCAACCTGACGCTGGAGTGGGCTCTGCAGAGCGACCAGTCGCTGTACCTGCGCTACGCCGTGCGCAATTAAGGTTTCCGTCAGACTCAATGGGTGAGAATATGGGCGATGGACCGCATGGTCGCGATCACCGCACCGCCCGCCGAGGAGCTCGCCGTCGCCGCGCTCCAGGATGCGCGTGAGCGCACGCTGGCGCTCGTCGAGTCGATCTCCGAACCGGACATGGAGCGGGTCCACTCGCCGCTGATGAGCCCGCTCGTCTGGGACCTTGGGCACATCGCGGCGTTCGAGGACCTGTGGCTCGCCCACCGCTACGGCGGGCTGCCGCTGCTGCGCGGTGACCTGGCCGACGTCTACGACGCGTTCGAGACCCCGCGGTCCGGTCGCGGCGAGCTGCCGTTCCTGCGCCCGGCGCAGGCGCAGGAGTACCTGCGCGCGGTCCGCCGGCGGTGCCTGGAGGTGATCGCCGCGCGCGGTCTCGGCGACGGCTCGATCTGCGAGCTGGTGATCCGCCACGAGCAGCAGCACAACGAGACGATGCTGCAGACGCTGGCGCTGGCGCGCCTGGATGGGGTGACGATCGGCGACGGGCCCGAGCTCGAACTTGCCGCGCCGCCGCCGGTGCCGTTCACGGGGCTCGAGCTCGTCGAGATCCCCTCCGGCGAGTGCGCGATCGGCGTCGCGGGTTCGGATTTTGCCTATGACAACGAGCGCCCGCGCCATCGCACCGACGTGCGCGGTTACCTGATCGGCCGCACGCCGATCACCAACGCCACCTACCTGACGTTCGTGGAGGGCGGCGGCTACGAACGCCGCGAATGGTGGTCGGACGAGGGCTGGGCGTGGAAGGAGGACCACGACATCACGCGACCACAGGGCTGGACGGCCGATCACCGCGCCGAGTGGCGCCTGTCGGGGTACGAGCCGCTGCACCCCGATCGCCCGGTCGTCCACGTCTCCTGGTTCGAGGCCGACGCCTTCGCCCGCGCGCACGGCGCGCGCCTTCCGAGCGAAGTGGAATGGGAGAAGGCGGCGACCTGGGATCAGGAGCGGGCATGCGCCACGACTCACCCGTGGGGCGACGAGCCGGCCGTCCCCGGGCTGCACGCCAACCTCGATCAGCGCGGCTGCGGAACCGCGCCCGCCGGGTCCTACCCCGCCGGCGCGTCCCCGTCGGGATGCCTGGGGATGATCGGCGACGTCTGGGAGTGGACGGCGAGCGACTTTCGCGGCTATCCGGGCTTCGCGCCCTACCCGTATCGCGAGTACTCCGAGGTCTTCTTCGGCCCCGAGCACCGCGTCCTGCGCGGCGGCTCGTGGGCCACGCGGCCGCGGGTCGCCTCCGCGACGTTTCGCAACTGGGACTTCCCGCAGCGGCGCCAGATCTTCGCCGGCGTGCGGATCGCCCGGGACCTGTGAAGCGGGCCCGGCTATAGGCCGAGGCCGCGAACGCCCTTCTCGCCCCACCCGAGATGGTGGGCGAGCTCGTGGCGCACCGTGCGCCTGACCTGCGCCTTGAGCAGCTCGGGATCGTGGCCGAAGTCCCGCGTCAGCGTGTCACGGAAGATGACGATACGGTCGTGGAAGAAGTCCCGGGCGATCGTGTCGCCCTGGTAGAGGCCGTAGGCGTGGCGCTCGCGCCCGCCATCGGAGACGACGATCGCCACGTGCTCGAGAGCGCGATGGAACTCGAGCGGAAGCTCGTCGATCGCGGAGCGCACGAGCGCCTTGAACTCCTCGTCCTCGGTCGGCTCGTAGGGATCGGGCCGGCGCGATCCCGTCCCGTCGCTGTCGCCCCAGCGGCCGTCGGCCGCGAGCTGCTCGGCGCGCTCGACGAGCGCCTCGAAGTCCTGCTCGGACTCGGGGTCGCGCCAGCCCGCGAGGTGCACGAGCACCAGCACCACCGCGCCGCCGAGGACGATCGCGCCCGCGGCGAACACCGCCAGGCCCTGGATCACCCGCACGCCCGGCGAGGCGCTGAATCCGGTGGCGAGGCTTGCCGCGCCGAGCCCGACGGTCAGCGCCGCCGCCGCCGAGCACAGGATGCGGCGCAGGGTGGGCTGCCGGCCCGACACCCCCTCCTACCTCAGCGTGCGGGCGATCACGAGCCGCTGGATCTCGTTCGTGCCCTCGTAGATCTGGGTGATCTTGGCGTCGCGCATCATCCGCTCCACCGGGTACTCCTTGACATAGCCGTAGCCGCCGAGCACCTGGACGGCCTCGACCGTCGCCCGCATCGCCATGTCGGAGCAGAACAGCTTGGCCATCGCCGAGTACTTGCCGAAGTCGTGGTCGCCGCGATCGACCTTGGAGCAGGCCTGGTAGAGCAGCTCTCGCCCGGCGGCGCACCCGGTCTCCATGTCGGCCAGCTTGAACTGGATCGCCTGGAAGGAGTTGATCGGCTGGCCGAACTGCTTGCGCTCGCGGGCGTAGCTGGCGGCGTAATCGGTCGCCCCCTGCGCGATGCCGAGCGCCTGGGCCGCGACGCCCAGACGGGAGCGATCAAGCGTCGACATCGCGACCTTGAAGCCCTTGCCGACCTCGCCGATGACGTTCTCGTGCGGCACCCGGACGCCGTCGAACACCGGCTGGCCGGTCGGCGAGCCCCGGATCCCGAGCTTGTGCTCGAGCTTGCCGACGCTGAAGCCGGGACGGTCGGCCTCGACGACGAACGCCGTGACGCCGCGGGAGTGGCTGACCTCGCGGTCGGTGACCGCGAACACGACATAGAAGTCGGCGACGCCGAGGTTGGTGATCCAGTTCTTGGTGCCGTCGATCACCCACTCGTCGCCGTCGCGGACCGCGTGGGTGGTCATGCCGCCGGGGTCCGAGCCGGCCTCTACCTCGGTGAGCGCGAAGGCCGGCGACCACTCGCCGCTCGCGCAGCGCGGCAGGAACCGCGACTTGAGCTCGTCGGAGCCGAACAGCTTGATCGGCAGCGTCCCGAGCTCCTGGATCATCAGGATCAGCGCGGTCGAGGCGCACGCCTTGGCGATCTCCTCGACCGCCATGTTGAGCATCAGCGTCCCGGTGCCGGTGCCGCCGTGCTCGGCCTCGAACGGCAGTCCGAGGATGTCCTGCTCGGCGAGCAGCGCGCGAAGGTCCTGGGGGTAGGCGGCGTTCTCGTCGATCTCGGCCGCGCGTGGCGCGATCCGCTCCTGCGCGATCGCGCGGATCGTGTCCCGGAAGTCCAGATACTCCTGCGGGACGGTGTAGAGCTCAGACAGCGCCGACATGGAACTCAGATCCTACGTCACTTGCGGCCTTCGCCGCATCCACGTGTTGGTCAGAGACCTGACGGATGGCGAACGACGTAGTCGCCGCCGTCGGCGAGGTTGCCCGTCGGGTCGCTGCGCCACCGCGGTCCGGTGCCGGCGGGGATGTTCGGGCCGCCGTAATCGGCGGTGTCGAACGCGATCCCGGCGACGGCCATCCAGGTGTGCGAGGCGTCGGCGTAGATCGTGATCCAGGTGCCGGGGCCCGCGCTGCCGTAGGTCTCCAGACCGGTCGAATCCAGCGGCGCGCTGAGCAGGTTGCCGCCGTGCAGCGCGTAGCTGACCGAGCCCGAGCAGTCATAGCCGACATCGTTGAAGCTGGCGTGCCCGCCGCCGTAGATGTAGGGCTTGTCGATGATCTGGTTGGCCGCCGCGATCACCTGCTGGACGATCAGCGGGGCGCCGGCCGGGGCGGTGGCCGTCCCGTCGGCGTTGATCGTCGCCTTGCCGACCGCGCCGCCGGCGAGCGCCTTGGCGACGAGCTGGCGCAGGATCACCGAGTCGGCGTAGGTGACGATCCCGTTGGCGACGAGCGCGTTGGCCGTCTGGAACGCGACGACGCTCGTCTCGGTCGTGGCGCCGAACTGGCCGTCGACGGTGGTGGGATAGCCGGCGGTCGTGAGAAAGCCCTGGAGCACGCGGACGTCGTGCCCCTGCATGCCCTGCTGGAGCACGCGCTCGCCGAGATGCTGGGAGCCGCCGTCCTGGACGACCGGAGCGGTGATCGGATCGGTCACGCTGGTCGGGTCGACCGCGCTGGCCGTGGGGGTGGGCGTCGCAGCGACGGTGGCCGGCTTGCTCACCTGCGCGGCGCCGAGCCCGGTCCCGCCGCTGCCGCTGACGACATCGCTCTGGCTGAGGTCGGCGGCCAGCACGATGTGCAGCGCGCGGACGAAGGTCCGGCCGACGACGCCGTTGACCTGCAGGCGGTAGCGGGATTCGAAACTCTTGACGCTGTGCGCCGTGACCGGCCCGAACATCCCGGCCGCCGGTGTGCTGAAGCCGGCCTGCGTGAGGTCGCGCTGGAGCGCGCGGACGTCGGTTCCGGTCATGCCCTCGCGCAGCACGCGGCTGCCGAGCTGTGGCGACGCGGCCAGGGCGGGCGCGACGGGAGCGAAGGCCGCGGCGAGCGTGAGTGCTCCGACCAGCCGACGTGGCACTGCGATACAGACTCGCGACACGGAAACTAACCCTTCTCTTTCTGGCGCCTTCGGGGTTAGCTGACGGGCTCGCGCTGAAAGAGTTGCGCTACGCCGGATACCCGGCGATTCGCCCCCTGGAGCCGTGGTGGCCCCAATGGGTTCCCCGATCGTCTTGGCTTGTGGACGCCTCGACGATTCGGCATGGGTGATTATCGGTTGGGCAGCCTACATGAACTGCAAGACATCTGTCATGCCGGCTGAGCCGGTGACCGCCACGCAGGAGAATCGGCCGCCTGCGCGGAGGACTTGAGTCCTCCCGGTGCGCGAGACTTCAACCCTCCCGGTGCGCGGGAGCGCCGCCGGTGGCGCCGCCAGACGGTACCCTGGCTGTCAGATGGCAGGCGACTACACCCCGCGCGAGGTCTCCGAGCTGCTGGCGGCCGGAGAGATCCAGCTGATCGACGTGCGCCAGGAGCACGAGCACGCCGCCGGGCGGATCGCCGGCGGTCGCCTGATCGAGCTCGACCGGCTCTCCGGCGAGGCCGAGACGATCGACCGATCCCGCCCCGTCGTGTTCTACTGCCGCAGCGGCGGCCGATCGGCGATGGCGACGGCGGCGTTCGAGCAGGCCGGCTTCGACGCCCACAACATGACCGGCGGGCTGCTGGAATGGCACGCCACCGGGCTCCCGCTCGAGCCGCCCGGCGGCCACGTCGCCGAGCCGTAGGCGGAGTCCCGCGGCACCTCGACCCCGACGGTGTACGTCACACTGGACCTGCACGTGGCGTGCCGCGCCTGCGCCCGCGTGGAGGACCTGGAGTGCGCCGTCGACAGCGTGGCGCTGGCCCGGGGGTGCGGTCGATCTCCGGCCTATTTACCCACTTTTCGACCACGCAACCCGCGGGTTGCAGTCGCTCGACGCACGGTTGACACGCGGCGGGCCGCCGGGGAAGGTCAGCCGTCTACCGCGAGGTCCACTTGATCGAGCAGCCGACCGGCGCGGTCTCGGCCGGCTCCGGCGAGCGGTGCTCGAGGATCGCCTCCAGCGCGCCGCGCAGCCAGTCCGCGCGGCGGGCGGGGTCGTCGTAGTCGCCGTCGGGCGCGCCCCGGTAGCGGAGGATGCCGCCGGCGTCGAGCACGAACACGTCGGGCGTCGTCGTGGCGCCGTAGGCTCGGGCGACCTCCTGGGAGGCGTCGTGCAGGTAGGGCATCGGCCAGTCCTCGCGCTCGACGCGGCGCTGCATCGCCTCATAGGAGTCACGCGGGTAGCGGGCGCCGTCGTTGGAGTTGATCGCCAGGAAGCGGACGCCCCGCTGCGCGTAGTCGCGCGCGGCGTCGGCGATCCGGTCCTGCCACGCCAGCGCGTAGGGACAGTGGTTGCAGGTGAAGACGATCACCGTCGCGCCGACATCGGGGTCGGTGGGCGACCACGTCGCCCCGGCGGTGTCGGCCAGCGAAAAGCCCGGCGCGGGAGCGCCGATCGCCACCGTCATCGCCGCGCCGCCCCGGGCTCGGTAGCGCAACGGGCCGCGGCGGCGGCCAGCGCGTCGCGCAGGTCAAGCGGATCCGGGGTGGGCGACACGCGGCCGTCACGGCGCGGGTAGACGCGGCAGCTCAGCCCGGCCGGCTCCGGCGGGCCGCCCACGACATCGTCCGAGACACCGTCCAGGCCACCGCCGGCGAACGGATCGACGCCGTCGATCAGGATCGTCGGCGAGCCCACGAACCCGGCCTGCTGCGCGTCGCCGTCGGTGCGGATCTCGCGCAGCGCGACCTCGGCGCCCGCGATCCCGGCCTGCGTCGCCGCCGCCTGCAGCTCCGACAGCGCGCGGGCGGTGGACGGGCAGCCCTCCCACCACAGCAACTCGAGACTCGGCACGCGCGCCACGCCCCGGAGGCTAATGGACCCAGGACCGCTCAGGCGACGGTCCAGCTGTCGCCCGCGAGCAGCAGCTCGGCGAGCTGGTCCTCGCTGGCGGGCTGGTCGGTGCCGCGGTGGCGGTAGACCGGTCGGTCGACGTCGCGGAAGATGCCGATCGGGGTCGGCGCGGTCGGCGTCTCGGCGAGCTTGGCGAGCGAGAAGGCGAGGCCCGGATCGGGGCGGGACGGCTCGTGGACGAGCAGCGCATCCTCCTCGACGTCGGCGACGTCGACGATCGTCAGGCAGCCGTCGGCGTCACGGATCACGCCGTGCTCGGCGTCGGCGCCGAAGCGGATCGGCCGGCCGGCCTGGAGGCGGATCTGGTGGGCGTCCTTGACGTCCTTGTCGGTGAGCGCGGAGAACGCGCCGTCGTTGAACACCGGGCAGTTCTGGTAGATCTCGACGAGCGCGGCGCCCTCGTGCTGCGCGGCCGCGCGCAGCACGTCGGTGAGGTGATGGCGGTCGCGGTCGATCGTCCGCGCCACGAACGTCGCCTCGGCGCCGAGCGCGAGCGCGACCGGGTTGAACGGATGGTCGGCCACGCCGAATGGGGTCGACTTGGTGATCTTGCCCAGCTCGGAGGTGGGCGACGCCTGGCCCTTGGTGAGGCCGTAGATCTGGTTGTTGAACAGCAGGATCTTGACCGGCACGTTGCGGCGCAGAGCGTGAATGAGATGGTTGCCGCCGATCGACAGCGAGTCGCCGTCACCGGTCACCACCCAGATCGAGAGGTCGGCGCGAGCGGTGGCCAGACCGGTCGCCAGCGCCGGCGCGCGGCCGTGGATCCCGTGCATGCCGTAGGTATCCATGTAGTACGCGAAGCGACCGGCGCAGCCGATGCCGGTGATGAACACGATCCGCTCCGGAGGGATCCCGAGCTCCGGCATGAACTGCTGGACGGCCGACAGCACGGCGTAGTCTCCGCAGCCCGGGCACCAGCGCGTCTCCTGGTCTGATTGGAAGTCGGCCTTGCCGAGCGTGGCGCTCATGTCCGCTCCTCGATCTGCTCGACGATCTCCGCAGCGAACAGCGGCTGTCCCTGCAGCTTGCGATAGGACTCGACGTCGACCAGGAAGCGCGACCTCAGCAGCATCGCCAGCTGGCCGGTGTTGAGCTCGGGGACGAGCACCCGCTCGAACGAGCGCAGCACGTCGCCGGTGTTGGCGGGCAGCGGGTTGAGATGGCGCAGCTGCGCGCAGGCCACGCGGTGGCCGGCCAGGCGGGCGCGCCGCACGCCGGCGCGGATCGCGCCCTCGGTCGATCCCCAGCCGAGCACGAGCAGGTTGGCCCCGGGCTCGGAGTCGACGACCAACGGCGGGATCTCGTCGGCGATCGCGGCGACCTTGGCGGCGCGCAGCTCGGTCATCCGCTCGTGGTTGGGCCCGTCGTAGGAGATGTTGCCCGACCCGTGGGCCTTCTCGAGCCCGCCGATCCGGTGGGCGAGGCCGGGCGTGCCCGGGATCGCCCAGGGACGGGCGAGCCGTTCGTCGCGGCTGTAGGGCTCGAACACCTCGCCGTCGGCCGGCGCGGTCGCGAAGCGGGGGTCGATCGCCGGCAGCGTGGCCGGATCGGGGACCAGCCACGGCTCCGAGGACGAGGCCAGGAACGAGTCCGACAGCAGGATCACCGGCGTCCGGTAGGTGATCGCGATCCGGGCCGCTTCGAACGCCGCCTCGAAGCAGCCGCCGGCGGTGCTCGGCGCGATCACCGGCAGCGGCGACTCGCCGTGGCGGCCGTACATCGCCAGCAGCAGGTCCGACTGCTCGGTCTTGGTCGGCATCCCGGTCGACGGACCGGCGCGCTGGACGTCGATCACGATCAGCGGCAGCTCCAGCATCACCGCCAGGCCGATCATCTCCGCCTTGAGGTCCATCCCCGGCCCGCTCGTCGCGGTGACCCCGAGACGGCCGCCGAACGACGCTCCGAGCGCCATCCCCGCGGCGGCGATCTCGTCCTCGGCCTGGATCGTCGAGACGCCGAGGCCGGCGTGCTTGGAGAGCTCGTGCAGGATCTCCGAGGCCGGCGTGATCGGATAGCTGGCCAGGACGAGCGGCAGGCCGCTGCGCACGCTGGCCGCGATCAACCCGAGCGTGAGCGCGGTGGTGCCGTTGACGTTGCGATACGTGCCGGGCGGGACGTCGGTGGCGGCGGGCACCCGGTACTGGACGTCGAGCAGCTCGGTCGTCTCGCCGAACGACCAGCCGGCGTTGAACGCCGCCAGGTTGGCCTGGGCGACCGACGGGTCACGGGCGAAGCGCTTCTCGATCCAGCGCTGGGTGACGTCGGTCGGGCGGCCGTACAGCCACGAGACGACGCCGAGCGCGAACAGGTTCTTGGCCCGGCTCGCCTCCCGGGTCGAGACGCCCTCGATCTCCTCCACCGCCCGGGTGGTGAGCGTGCTCATCGGGATCCGGTGCACCCGGTTGGCCTTCAGCGTCCCGTCCTCGAGTGGGTTGGCGGCGTAGCCGGCCTTCTCCAGGTTGCGCTTGGTGAACGCGTCCTCGTTGACGATGATCGTGGCGCCGCGCGGCAGCTCGGCGATGTTGGCCAGCAGCGCCGCCGGATTCATCGCCACCAGCACGTCGGGGTGGTCGCCGGGCGTGAGAATGTCGCGCGACGCGAAATGGATCTGGAAGGCCGAGACGCCGGCCAGGGTGCCCGCCGGGGCACGGATCTCGGCCGGGAAGTTCGGCAGCGTCGCGAGGTCGTTGCCGACCACCGCGGTGGCATCCGTGAACCGGCTGCCGGTCAGCTGCATGCCGTCGCCCGAGTCGCCCGCGAACCGGATGATGACGCGCTCGAGCTCTTCGACCTCTTTGGTCATGCCCCACCTCGATTGTGTGCGCGCATCGGGCCCTCTGACTCGCCTTCCCCTTGTGAGCATTGTAACCAGGCCGGCCGTCGGCCCGGTGTCCGCCGCTGCGCCGCGGACGCGCCGGCCGACACCGCAACCCTAGCGAGGGTCGTCGCGATCGAGGTTCCAGTAGCGCAGCACGATCGCGCGCAGGCCGACGTCGTTGCTCGGGCCGTCGTCGGTCGTCGGCCACGGAGTCAGCGAGAAGCGCGCGATCGTCCGCTGGCCGCCCTCGTGGTCGCCGTACAGCAGGTCGACCACGACCGGCTCGCCGGCGCGGATCGCGGCGTTGACCTCCGCGTAGCCCGGCTCGCCGGGATCGCGCAGCGCGCCCAGCCAGCGGCCGGTGTCGCCGGCGGGGATGTAGAGATCGATCTGCTGGCGACGGAAGTCGCCGGTGTCGGGAGCGGGCTGGGAACCATCGGCGGGCTGCCCGCGCGGGCGCGCGCGCCAGGAGTGGATCACCGCCAGCCCCGAGCCGCCGTTGCGCAGCCCGATCGCGAGGTAGACGACACCGCCGCTGCGCTCCACGGCGCCGCCGTTTCCCGGCACGATCAGCAGCCGGCCGTCGCCGAAGGCGACGCGCTCCACCGGGTCGTCCTGGCGCGACGGGATCAGCACCGGCCGCATGCCGACGAGCAGTGACTGCTGGGCGACCCGCGCGGAGCGGTTCGCCGAGCGCACCGAGCTGAACGTGGCGACCGCGAGCACCAGCGTGCCGCCGGCGGTCGCCAGCGACGAGATCGTCACCCAGTCAGCCATCGCCGACCGGGGGCCCGATCGATGCCGGAGCAAGCCCCGGCATCGGATGACCGCGGCTAGATCTTCTGGACGTTGATGGCTTTGGGGCCCTTGGGCCCGGCCTCCTCCTCGTAGGACACCTTGGCGCCCTCGGCGAGTGACCGGTAGCCCTCGGCCTGGATGCTGGAATGATGGACGAACAGGTCGCGGCTGCCCTCATCGGGCGTGATGAAGCCGAAGCCCTTCTCGTCGCTGAACCACTTGACCGTTCCGGTTGCCATGGAAGTCTCCCCTCCGTAGCTTGAACAGTGCGCTACCGCGGAGGTTGCTTCCCCGAGGCCTGCACCTGCGTGTTGCCGATCGCCAGGGCGAGCAGCCTGTCGCGCGGAAAAGTATCACTTGCCGCGGAATCTGCAATCCGCGGTCGCCGCGCTTCACCGCCTGGACACAGGTCATCATCCTGAGTCGAGATGGACGATCCGATGCCCGTGCGCGGCCAGACCGCGATTCCGCTGCGAGAGGTGACGATCCGGGCATCGCGCTCGTCGGGCCCCGGAGGGCAGCACGCCAACACGTCGGCGACGCGGATCGAGGCCTCGTTCGAGGTCGCCGGCTCGACCGCGCTCAGCGACGAGCAGAAGCGTCGGATCACGGCCCGCCTGGGCCCGGTGGTCGTCGCGGTTGCCCAGGACGAGCGCAGCCAGGCGCGCAACCGCGAGCTGGCGCTGGAGCGCCTCGCCCGCCGGCTCTCCTCGGCGCTGGCGGTGCGACGCGTGCGCCGCCCCACGCGTCCCACGGCCGCCTCCAAGACGCGCCGCCTCGCGAGCAAGAACCGCCAGGCGCAGCGCAAGCGCGACCGGCGCCCGCCGTCCGGAGAGGAGTAGCCGGTCCGATGCGCTGGTACGTCGACGGGATGAACGTGATCGGGACCCGGCCAGACGGCTGGTGGCGCGACCGCGACGCCGCCATGCTGCACCTCGTCGACCTGCTCGAACGATGGGCGGCCGCCGAGAACGAGGACGTCGTCGTGGTGTTCGAGCGCCCGCCGTCGCCCCCGATCCGCTCGACGGTGATCGAGATCGCGCACGCGCCCCGTCCGGGCCGCGACGCTGCCGACGACGAGATCATGCGCCGGCTGCGGCTCGAGGCGACGCCGGCGCTCGTGCGGGTGGTCACCTCCGATCGCTGGCTCGCCGACCAGGCGGGCGCGGCCGGCGCAGGCGTGCACGGAGCCGAGATGTTCCGCTCGCTGCTGGAAGAGGGCTGACGACCGGGCGCGAACGGTCGCCGGCGAGCGATGGCAATCGGACGGCGGCGCGGGACGGCGCGGGCCGCGGACCTTGACACAATCTCATGGAGATGCCCGACCAGCCCTCTCGCCGCCCGACGCGCTCCGGTGGCCGCGCGCAGCCCCCGGCGCCCGGCACCCACGGCTGGCGGGTGACGCCCGCCCCCGACGGCCGCGGCGCGCGGCCGACGCCGGCGCCGCCGCGATCGCCGCGCATGCGCTGGTGGATCCCGGCCGTCGTGATCGTCCTGCTCGGCCTGAACCTGTGGATCTCCTCGCAGGCGCTGCAGCCCAACTCGCCGATCAAGATCCCGTACTTCCCGACGTTCATCACCCAGGTCAAGGACGGCAACGTCTCGGAGATCTACTCCAAGGGCGACGCGATCACCGGCAGCCTGAAGACCGCGATCAAGTACCCGGCGAGCAGCACGACGGTGACGGCGTCGACCAACTTCGCGACCCAGGTCCCGTCGTTCGCCGACAACCAGGTGCTCTCGTCGCTGCTGCAGTCCAAGAACGTGACGATCGACGCCCAGTCGCCCAACAGCGGCCCGTCGGTGCTGGAGAGCGTGATCTTCGGGTTCGGGCCGACGCTGCTGTTCATCCTGCTGTTCGTGTTCATCTTCCGGCGGGCGGCCGGTGGCGGCGGGGCGGGAGGCCTGATGTCGTTCGGGCGCTCGCGGGCGCGGCGGGTCGAGGCGTCCGACCAGCTCATCACGTTCGAGGACGTGGCCGGGATCGACGAGGCCAAGGAGGAGCTGACCGAGATCGTCGACTTCCTCAAGACACCCGACAAGTACCTCAAGCTGGGAGCCCGGATTCCCCGCGGCGTACTGCTGAGCGGACCGCCCGGCACCGGCAAGACGCTGCTCGCCCGCGCCGTCGCCGGGGAGGCCGGGGTGCCGTTCTTCCAGATGTCGGCGTCGGAGTTCGTCGAGATGATCGTCGGCGTCGGCGCCTCGCGCGTGCGCGACCTGTTCGCCCAGGCCAAGCTGGCCGCCCCCGCGATCATCTTCATCGACGAGCTCGACGCGATCGGCCGCTCGCGCGCCGGCGGCGGTCCCAACCTGTCGGGGGGCCACGACGAGCGCGAGCAGACCCTCAACCAGATCCTCACCGAGATGGACGGCTTCGATCCTCGCACGAGCGTGATCGTGCTGGGGGCCACCAACCGTCCCGAGGTGCTCGACCAGGCGCTGCTGCGCCCCGGGCGCTTCGACCGGCGGGTGGTCGTGGTGCCGCCCGACCGGGCCGGCCGCGAGGCGATCCTCGAGGTGCACACCCGGTCGGTGCCGCTGGCGCCCGACGTCGACCTCGGGGCGATCGCCGCCACCACGCCCGGGATGGTCGGCGCCGACCTCGCCAACGTCGCCAACGAGGCGGCGCTGCTCGCCGCCAAGCGCGCCCACGACCGGGTTGCGCGCCAGGACATCACCGACGCTCTGGAGCGGATCGTGCTCGGCGCGGCGCGCAAGGTGATGATCTCGGAGGAGGACCGCCGCCGCACCGCCTACCACGAGGCGGGCCACGCGATCATGGGGATGCTGACACCCGGCGCGGACCCGGTGCGCAAGGTGTCGATCATCCCGCGCGGGATGGCTCTCGGAGTGACCTTCTCGGCCCCCGACGCCGACCGCTTCAACTTCGACGAGCGCCATCTGCTGGCCCAGATCAAGGTCGCGCTCGGCGGCCGCGTCGCCGAGGAGGTGGTGTTCGGGGACCTCACGACCGGCGCCGAATCCGACATCCAGCAGCTGACGCGGATCGCGCGGGGGATGGTCGGCCGCTGGGGCATGAGCCGCGCGATCGGGCCGATCGCGGTGCTGCCGGCCGACGGCCAGAGCCTGCTGCTGCCCGGGGTCAGCGAAACCTCCGAGCACACCCAGCGACTCGTCGACGAGGAGGTGCGCCGGATCGTCGAGACCGCCCATGAGGAGGCGACCGAGCTGCTGTCCTCGCACCGGTCCAACCTCGACTCGCTCGTCTCCGAGCTGCTCCTCCAGGAGACGCTGGACCAGGTCGACGCCTACGCCGCCGCCGGCCTCGAGCCCAACCCGCGGGCCCAGCCGCAGGAGGCTCCGCCGGTCGTTCAATGAGGACGGCGCCGCGGGTCAGTCCGACAGCCGCGTCATCCGGGCCAGCGCCTCGTGGCACTGGACGACCCGGAGCTTGACGGCGTCGTTGTCAGGGCGGTCGTGGACCAGGTCCCAGGTGCGATCGGCGATCTCCCGAGCGTTGGCCGGCGTGGCGCTCTCCCACAGCCGGTTGACGAGCTGCAGCTCGAAGCTCTCGATCTGATCGGCTGGGTCCCCCGGCGCCAGCCGCGGCAACGGCTCACCGGTCGCCTCCTTCCACATCCCGGTCGCCACCAGCAGTCGATTTCGCAGTTGGATCTGATCCATGGCGCATCATCCTAAAGCTCGCGGCCGTTCACGACAGACGGGGCAGATCCTGGCGGGTGGAGAGCAGCATCGCGAACGGATCGCCGTCGCGCGCGACCCGCGCCAGCACCTCGGCGGTGTCGAAGCTGAGCAGCTCGGGATCGCGCTCCTCCCGGCAACGCCGCACCTCGTCCCAGCTCACTGGAGCCGACACGAACGGCCGCTCGCGGGCCCGCACCGAGTACACCGTCACCGTCGTCTTGTGCTCGTCGTTCTGGCTCCAGTCGACGAGCACCTTGCCCCCGCGCAGCCGCTTGGTCATCCGCGAGACGACCAGCTCGGGCAGCCGCTGCTCGAGCAGCTCGGCGACGCGGCGGGCGAACGGCTTGGTCTGCTCGTAGGTGACCGCGCCGCCGTTGATCGGCACGTAGACCTGCATCCCCTTCGACCCCGACGTCTTGACCACGCTCTCCAGGTGCAGCGCACCGAACAGGCCGCGCAGCACGAGCGCCACCTCCGCGCACTCCACGAGGCTGGCCGGGGCGCCGGGATCGAGGTCGAAGACGAGCATCGTCGGGCGCCGCGGGTGGCCGGCGAGAGCCAGCGGCGTGTGCAGCTCGATGTCGGCCAGGTTCGCCAGCCAGATCAGCGTCGGGCGGTCCTGCGCGAGCGTGTAGTCGATCGAGCCGACCCGCGCGGTCTGCACCCAGTCGGGACGGTGCGACGGCGACTGCTTCTCGTAGAAGTGCTCGGCGGCGACCCCGCCGGGGTAGCGCTTGAGCGTCAGCGGCCGGTCGCGCAGATGGGGGAGCACGGCCGGCGCGATCGTCGCGTAATAGGCGATCAGGTCCCCCTTGGTGAAGCCGGAGGCGGGGAACAGCACCTTGTCCCAGTTGGAGATCTTCAGGCGCCGGCCGTCGGCGACCACCGCCAGCGATCCGTCGGTCAGCCGCTCGATCTCGTCGAACAGCGCCTCCGGCGAGCCGGGCTGCGCGGCGGCGCGGTCCTCGCCCGCGGTCACGCCCATCGGCTCGCGGACCACCGTGGAGGCGTCCTTGTCGTCGCGCAGGCCCTTGAACGACGGGGCGCGCATGACCCCCTCGGCCGTCCACTCGCGGAACTCCACCTCGGCGACGAGCTCGGGCTTCACGAACACCGCGGTGCGCGGGAGCCGGGGCGCCGTGTCGAACGGGCGCCGGTCGGTCCGCAGCGGCGCCAGGCGCCGCGCCAGCAGCCCGAGCGTGGCCTCGGTGAAGCCCGTACCCACGCGGCCGGCATAGCGCAGCGCGCGCCTGCCGTCCACCGCCTCGGCCCAGTAGCCCATCAGCAGCGCGCCGATCCGGTCGGTGCGCCGGCCCTCGCCCGGCAGCCAGCCGGCGATCACCAGCTCCTGGCGGCGCGTGTGCTTGATCTTGATCCAGGCGCCGGTGCGGCGCCCCGGCTCATACCGGGAATCCAGCCGCTTGGCGACGATCCCCTCCAGGCCCTGGGCCTCGGTGGCGTCGAGCAGGCCCTGGCCGCGGCCCGGATGCGCCGCCGGCGTGCGCCACGCCGCGCCGCTGAGCCCCAGCTCCGCCAGCGCCGCCCGGCGGCGCTCGTAGGGAAGGGCCATCAGGCTGTGGCCGTCGAGGTAGAGCAGGTCGAAGATCGCGTAGACGACGGGGGTGCTGGCCATCAGCCGGCGCACCGCGCCCGGGGCGACGACGTGCATCCGCCGCTGCAGGCGCTCGAAGCTCGGCCGCCCGGCGTCGTCGAAGGCGACGATCTCGCCGTCGAGCACGGCCTCGCGCATCCCCAGGTCGCCGAGGATCCCGCGCACCTCGGGATAGGCATCGGTGATCTCGTTGAGGTTGCGGCTCTCCAGGCGCAACCGGCCCGGTCGCAGATAGGCGATCGCGCGCACGCCGTCCCACTTGACCTCGAAGCTCCACCCGGACGGGTCACGCGGCAGCCCCCCGGCGCCGGCCAGCATTGGCAGGATCCGCTCGGGCATCGGCTCGCGCGCCGGGTCGCCGGGCGGGTCCATGCGGTGGATCATCCAGTCCTTGACGTCGTCGGGGCCGCGGCCGATCGGGAACAGTCCGTAGCGCCCGATCAGCCGCTCGCCGTGAAAGGTGACCTCGACCTTGCGCTCGTCCCACAGGTGGGTGTCGAACGTCCCGCGGTCCCAGATCGTCATCGTCCCCGCGCCGTACTCGCCGGCGGGGATCTCGCCGTGGAAGTCCAGGTACTCCAGCGGATGGTCCTCGGTGTGGACGGCGAGCCGGTTGTCGGCGGGATCGGGCGGGATCCCGTTGGGGATCGCCCAGGAGGCGAGCACGCCGTCGTGCTCGAGCCGCAGATCCCAGTGCAGCCGGGTCGCGTGGTGCTCCTGGACGACGAAGCGCGCCGACCCCGCACGAGCCGCTTCGGCGCCCGCGGGCTCCGGCGAGGCCATGAAGTCGCGCTTGGCGCGATAGCGATGGAGCTTGTCGGGCATCGGTACTCCGAGCGGCAAGGTTACGATTCGGCGCCCGCACCATGCGCATCGTCACCTGGAACGTCAACTCGCTGCGCGCGCGCCTGCCGCGGGTCCTGCAACTGCTGGCGGAGCACCGCCCCGATGTCGCCTGCCTGCAGGAGACCAAGTGCGCGCCCGACGCGTTCCCGGTGGCCGAGCTCGCCGGCGCCGGCTACGGCGCCGTGCACGAGTCCGGCGGCCGGTGGGCCGGCGTCGCGCTGCTGGCCCGCGAGGGGCTCGCGCTCGAGGACCCGCTGCTCGGGCTGCCCGGCGATCCGGTGCCCGAGGAGGCGCGCTGGTGTGAGGCGACCGTCGAGGGGATCCGCTTGGCCAGCGTCTACGTGCCCAACGGCCGGGCCCCCGACAACCCGGAGTTCCCGCGCAAGCTCGCCTTCCTGGACGCCGTGGCGCAGCGCGTGAGCGCGGTGCGCGGCGCGCCGCTGATCGTGGCCGGCGACATGAACATCGCCCCGGCCGATCGCGACGTCTACGATCCCGCCGCGTTCGCCGGCTCCACCCACGTGACCCCGCAGGAGCGCGGGCGCCTGCAGCGGATCCTCGACGACGGCCTCGTCGACGCCTACCGCGCACTGCATCCCGACGAGATCCAGCACACCTGGTGGGACTACCGGGCGGGCAACTTCCACAAGGGCCTCGGGCTGCGGATCGACCTCGTGCTGGTCAGCGCCGAGCTGGCGCCGCGCCTGCGGTCCTGCGGGATCGACCGCGACTACCGCAAGGGCGCCAAGCCCTCCGACCACGCGCCGCTGCTCGTCGACCTCGCGGGTCCGGACGCGTAGCGGCGCCCTTCTTCACCATTTGTTACGCGTACGCGCGATCATTGCCGCCATGGCGCGCGTGCTGGTGGTCGATGACGAACCCGCGGTGAGACGCGCGCTGGAGCGCGCGCTGCGCCTGGAGAACCACGAGGTGCTGCTCGCCGCCGACGGCGAGGAGGCGCTCGACGCCCTCGTCACCGAGCCCGCCGACGCCGTGATCCTCGACGTGATGATGCCCAAGCTCGACGGCCTCGAGGTCTGCCGGCGGCTGCGCAAGGCGGGCGACCGCACCCCGGTGCTGATGCTGACCGCGCGCGACGCGATCGACGACCGGGTGGAGGGCCTCGACGTCGGCGCCGACGACTACCTCGTCAAGCCGTTCGCGCTGCGCGAGCTGCAGGCGCGGCTGCGGGCCCTGCTGCGGCGCTCCGGCGACGGCACGCCCGGCGAGATCCTGCGCTACGGCGATCTCGTGCTCGACCCGATCGCCCACGAGGTCCGGCGCGGCGACCGCCTGATCGAGCTGTCGCGGACCGAATTCCTGCTGCTCGAGCTGTTCCTGCGCCATCCCCGCCAGGTGCTGACGCGGACGACGATCTTCGAGAACGTGTGGGGCTACGACTTCGGGCCGACCTCCAACGCGCTCGGCGTGTACATGGGCTACCTGCGCCGCAAGACCGAGGCCGGGGGCGAGCCGCGACTGCTGCACACGGTGCGCGGCGTCGGTTACGTCCTGCGCGATTGATTCCCTGACGCCGTGACCCTGCGCAAGCGTCTCACCCTGATCGCCGCCACGACCGTCGGGGTGGCGGTGCTCCTGGCGGCGGGGGTCAGCTACGCCGTCGTGCGCAGCCAGGTGCGCGGCCAGGTGGACGACGCGCTCAACGCGCAGGCGGCGGTCGTGCAGCGCTACGGCGAGCTGCAGCAGGGAGTGCCGGGCAACAACGCCAGCTCCGGCGGCCCGGCCCCGTACTACCAGGTCGTCCTGTCCAGCGGTCAGGTGGTCAGGCGCAGCACGGGCGGGGTGGCGCTGCCGATCACGGCGGCCACCGAGCGCATCGCCGCCACCGGCACCGGCTCGCTGATGACCGACGTCTACGTCGGCGGCAGCCATCTGCGGATGCTGTGCTTCCCGATCGTGATCGACACCTTCAACGGACCGACGCAGGCGGTGCTCGAGCTCGCCCGCCCGCTCAACGGCGTCGACTCGATCCTGCGCAACCTGCGCCTCGTCCTCGCACTGCTGCTGGTCGGCGGGATCGCGCTCGCCGCGCTGCTGGGCAAGATGGCCTCGCGCCGCGTGCTCAGCCCGCTGGCCGAGGTGGCGCAGGTCGCCGAGCACATCGGCGAGACCGACGACCTCACCGAGCGCCTCAAGGTCCACGCCGACGACGAGGTCGGGCAGCTCGCGACCCGTTTCAACACGATGCTCGACCGGCTGGAGGGCTCGCGCGCCGCGCTCGACGAGTCGATGCGCGCTCAGCGCCAGCTCGTCGCCGACGCCTCGCACGAGCTGCGCACGCCGGTGACGAGCCTGCGCACGAACATCGAGGTGCTGCTCGCCGGCGGCGAGCTCGACCCCGAGGATCGCCGGCGGCTGCTGTCCGACGTCGTCGAGCAGAGCGAGGAGCTGACGTCGCTGGTCAACGACCTGATCGAGCTCGCCCGCGGCGACCAGCCCGGGCCCGACACCGACGACGTCCGGCTCGACGGGGTCGCCGGCGAGTCGCTCGCCCGCGCGCGGCGCAACGCGCCGGGGATCCGCTTCGAGGCGACGCTCGAGCCGGCGCTGATCGACGGCGTGCCCGAGCGGCTCGGCCGGGCGATCAACAACCTGCTCGACAACGCCGCGCGCCATTCCGACCCCGACGGCGTCGTCGAGCTGCGCGTCGGGCCCGAGGGCGTCCGCGTCCGCGACCACGGCCCCGGAGTGCCCGAGGAGGATCAGCCCTACGTGTTCGACCGCTTCTTCCGCGGGACCAACTCGCGCGGGCGCCAGGGCAGCGGCCTCGGGCTGGCGATCGTGCGCCAGGTCGCCGAGCAGCACGGCGGGGCCGTCGAGGTGGCCAACGCGCCCGACGGCGGCGCGGTGTTCACGCTGTCGCTGGCGGGGGTGGCGCCGGAGTCCGCCGACGGCGAGGACGGCGATCAGCCGGCCGGCGCCCGCGGCACCGATTCGCGGGCGATCCGCGCCTGACGGGCGCGCAGGAAGCGGCGGCGCAACCACCAGAACAGGACCGCGAACACCGGCACCGCGGCGAGCAGCAGCAGCGCGCGCTGGCGGGGCTCGCCGAACGCCAGGACGACCGCGGCCTCGACCGCGATCGCGGGGATCGCCGCCAGCAGCGCGGTGTGCGAGCGGTAGCCGGCGAAGTGCTCGCGGGCGGTGATCTCCACCACGCCCAGCGCGCACAGGACGATGCCGGCGATCACCGCCGGGCCGCCGCCGTCGATGAACCCGGCGACGAGCGCGATCAACCCCAGCAGGATCACGACCTCGGAGACCGGCAGCCCGCCGAACGGCCCACGCGGCCGCTCGCCCTCGCGGCCGAGCGTCCGGCGTTCGCGGCGGCGCCGGCGTTCGGCGCCGACCTCGAGCTGGACGCGGGTCTCGCGCCGGGTCGATGCCACCGCCCGCGGAGCGGTGCCCGGACTGCGGCGCTTGCGCGACCGTTTGGAGCTCCGGGAGGGCACGGGCGCTTGAGGATAATGTCGGCGATGGCGCGCCGCGCAGCGACGATCCTCACCGCGCTGGTGCTGCTCGCCGCGCATTGCGCCGCCCCGGCCGGCGCCGACGGCGACCCGGCCAGCGACATCCTGCTCGGCGAGAACGTCTTCTATCCCTATCAGCCGGCGGTCTCGGGCTCGATCGCCGCCGGTCTCGACGCCGCCACCGCGGCCGCCCACCAGGCGGGTTTCCCGCTCAAGGTGGCGCTGATCGCCAGCCCGATCGACCTCGGCACGGTGCCCGAGCTGTTCGGCAAGCCCCAGGCCTACGCCAACTATCTCGATGTCGAGATCAGCTTCCAGGGCAAACAGCCGGTGCTCGTGGTGATGGCCGACGGCTACGGCCTGCAGGGCGCGCCGAGCGCCGCCGTCCGCGCGCTGCCCACCCTCGCCAGGCCGCGCGGCGCCAGCCCGAACGCGCTGGCGCTGGCGGCGACCGCCGCCGTCGCCCGGCTCGCGGCCGCCGACGGCCATCCGATCGACGGCGAGCGTGACGCCACGCCGCACGACGCCGCCGTGGCGGGCTCAGACGGCCACGGCTCACGCCTCGTGCTGCTCGCCGTGGTCGCGGCGGCGGCGGTGCTCACCGCCGGGCTCGTGCTCGCCGTGCGCTCCCGGCCCCGGCGGCCCCGCCGGCCCCGGCGGCCCCGGCGGCGCTGACGGCGCTGACGGTCAGTCCCAGCGGTGGCGGCCGCCGCGCAGCGCGCGCAGCTCCGAGACGCCGTAGGACTCGGCCTCGAGGCCGGGGACGCCGATCGCCCCCGGCTGGCCCGGTCCGCCCGGCGCCGCGCCGGGCAGGACGCGCACCTCGAGGCTCTGCTCCGCCGCGCCGCCTGCGCCGTCGGCGATGACCCGGACGACGCGGGCGCCGACGCGCGAGCTGACGGCCTCGGCCAGCCGGGTGCCGGCGAACACGAGCGCGGCGCAGTCATCGGCGGCGTAGCCCGCGGGCAGCGCGCCGGTGGCGATCGCCGCCCGGTAGACCGGCAGCCGCTCGGGCTCGCCGTCGCTGTGGACCGAGAGGCTGCCCTCCAGCAGGCCGAGCCCCGGAGCCGGGCGGGGAGCGCCGCCGCTGCGGGTGATCCCGCCTTCGAACCAGCACATCGCCCCGGCGCTCAGCCCGGCGAGGATGATCCCGCGCTCCCATGCCGAGCGCATCGCCTCATGGACGCCGTGCTCGCGCCAGACGGCGAGCATGTTGCGCATCGAGCCGCCGCCGACGTAGATCACGTCCTGCGCCAGCAGGTGCGCGTACGGGTCGACGCGGTCGCGCCCGAGATGAAAGAGCGAGAGGATGCTCGGCACGCATGGCCAGCCCGCAAAGCGCTCGTAGAAGCGGGTCGCCTGCTCACGCGGGTCGCCGCTGGCGGTCGGCAGGAAGCAGATCCTCGGGACCGGCTTGCCGCTCAGCGCCAGCGCGAAGCGGTCCAGCGCGGAGCTGCGGTCGGCCATCGTGAACCCGCCGCCGCCCATCGCCAGGATCCGGCGGGGGTCATCGCCGAGGTCGGAGTCGCTCACGCCGCCAGGGCCACCGTGGCCTCGGCCAGGGCGGCGGCGCCGAGGAACCGCACCGGCAGCTCGTGCTCGCCGGCGCCGCCGCTGCCGTCGGCCGACACGTAGCGCGCCCGGGCGCCCGGGCGCGAGGACACCACCTCGGCCAGGTCGGTCCCGACGAAGTGCAGGGCGGCCGCGTCGCCGACGCCGTAGCCGGAGGGCATGCCGGCCGCCACGGCGTCGAGGAAGGCCGAGCGCCGCCCCGGCTCGTCGTCGTAGTGCACGGCGTTTGACCAGGGCAGGAAGCCGAGCCCCTCCAGGCGCCGGGCCGGGCCCTCGTGGAAGCTCGAGACGGCGTGTGAGAACCAGCACAGCGACCCCGCCGAGCCGCCGCACAGCACGACGCCGGCCGCCCAGGCCTCGTGCAGGGCGGCGTCGATCCCGTGCGCGCGCCAGGTCCCCATCAGCGAGACGAGGCTGCCCCCGCCGACGTAGACGAGGTCCTGGTCGAGCAGGTGCGCGCGCGGATCGCCGACGCCGGTCTCACGGCGAAACAGCGAGATGTGCGACGGCCGGCAGCGCGTCGCCGGGAAGGCGCGGTAGAAGCGTACGACGTAGTGGTCGGCGTCGCCGCTGGCGGTCGGCAGAAAGCACACCTTCGGGTTGTCGGCTCCGGTGAGCGACAGCACGTGATCGTCGAGCAGCGGGTTGCCCCACTCCATCGAGAAGCCTCCACCACCGAACGCCACGATCTGAGGTGGGCGCGTGCTCATGGGCACAAAGTACGGAGGCACCGTACGCACCGTCATTGGCCCGGTGGCTAAAGCTTGGGGGCGGCGACCTTCCAGCCACACGCCGGTGCCGGCGCGAGGGCACCGGCGTCAGCGCGAGGGGGCCGCCTCCGAGGAGCCGCTCGGCGCGTCGGCCATCTCGCGGAACAGACCGGTGACGACGAACACGACCTGTTCGGCGATCTCCACGGTGTTGTCGCCGACGCGCTCCAGGCAGCGCGCGACGAGGATCATGAACATCCCCCACTCGCGCATGTCGAGGTCGTCGCCGACCTCGACCGCGCGCTTGAAGATCGTGCGGTTGAGCCGGTTGAGCTCCCGGTCCTGATGGACGAGGTCCTGGGCGAGCTCGACGTTGCGGGAGCCGAGCGCCTCCTTGGACTGCGACAGCTGAGAGCGGGCGAGCTGGCCCATCCGCTCGATCGCGTCGAGGATGTCCTTGTCCTTGGGCGACTCGTGGCCCGAGAGCGGCACGAGCTTGGCGATGTTGACGCACTGGTCGCCCATCCGTTCGATGCAGCGGATGCAGTGCAGCAGCGCGGCGACGGTCCGCAGATCCCCGGCGACCGGCGCCTGGCGCGCCAGCAGCGACAGGATCCCCTGGTGGACCTCCAGATAGCGGCCGTCGATCCGGTCGTCGTCGGCGACGACCATCGCCGCCAGCTCGACGTCCTGATAGGTGACGGCCTCCATCGCGCGGTCGAGCTGGCCGATGACGAGATCGATGCCGCCGAGCACCTGCTGCTCGAGCCCCTTGAGGTCCTCGATGAACTGATGGCGTGTCTCCTGCATCAGCCGAACTTCCCGGTCACGTAGCGCTCGGTCCGCTCATCCCTGGGGTTGGTGAACACGTCGTTGGTCGGCGCGTGCTCGATCACCTCGCCGTCGAGCATGAACACCGTCGAGTCGGCGACGCGCGCCGCCTGCTGCATGTTGTGGGTGACGATCACGATCGTGTAACGCGCCTTGAGCTCGTCGATCAGCTCCTCCACCTTGAGCGTGGCGATCGGGTCCAGCGCCGAGCACGGCTCGTCCATCAGGATCACCTCGGGCTCGACGGCGACCGTCCGGGCGATGCACAGGCGCTGCTGCTGGCCGCCGGAGAGGCCGATGCCGGGCTCGCTGAGCCGGTTCTTGACCTCGCCCCACAGGCCGACCGCGCGCAGCGCCCGGTGGACGCGCTCGCGGAGGTTGTCGCTCTTGGTGCCGCTCAGGCGCAGGCCCGCGGCGACGTTGTCGTAGATCGACATCGTCGGGAACGGGTTGGGCTTCTGGAAGACCATCCCGATCATCTTGCGCACCGCGGTGACGTCGACCCTGGCGTCGTATACATCGAGCTCATCGACGGTGACGCTGCCCGTGGCGCGCGCGCCGGGGATCTCCTCGTGCATCCGGTTGATGCAGCGCACCATCGTCGACTTGCCGCACCCCGACGGGCCGATGATCGCGGTCACCTCGTTGGCGGGGAAGTCGATCCCGATCCCCTTGACGGCTTCCTGAGCGCCGTAGTACGCGTGCAGGTCCTTGACCTTGACGCCGTGTCCCGTTCGGCTCTCCCCCATCGCGGAGAGGTCGGGCGCTGCTTCCTCCATCTGCTCAGGTTGCCCGCCGGCAGTTGACATCTGGCTGGATTCCTTGCTCGTGGTGTGTGGAGGGATCATGCCATGCGGCTCCTTCTCGAGATGGCTCTCGCCAGCAGATTGAAGATCAGGACGATCGCGACGAGCGTCAGCGCCAGCCCCCACGCCTGGGAGACGACGACCGCGCGGGGAGACAGGATGTCGTTGTAGATCTGCAGCGGCATCGCGTTCATCTGCTGGCTGAGGTTGAAGGTGAGGCCGGAGGCGCCGGCCGCCGTGAACAGCAGCGGCGCGGTCTCTCCCATTCCGCGGGCGATCGCCAGCAGCGAGCCGGTGACCAGTCCGGGGACGGCGGTCGGCAGCACCACCCGGAAGATGACCCGCCAGCGCGGGGCACCGAGCGCGAGCGCCGCCTCGCGCAGGCTGCCCGGGACGAGCAGCAGCACGACCTCGGAGGAGCGGATCACGATCGGCAGCATCAGCAGCGCGATCGCCACCGAGCCCTTCCAGCCGGTGAAGTTGCCGTTGACGTGGTTGAGCACGAGCGTGATGTAGATGAACAGGCCGAAGACGATCGACGGGACGCCGGTCATCACGTCGACGAAGTAGCGCACGACGTTGGCGAAGCGCGCGTCCTTCCCATATTCGGTGAGGTAGAGCGCGACCCCGATCCCGATCGGGACGGCGATCACCGTGGCCAGCGCGACGATCTCCAGCGAGCCGAGGATCGCGCTGCGCACACCGCCGATGTTGCCGAAGAAGCTGCCGCTCGGGTCCTGGGTGAAGAACGTCCCGCTGATCGAGCTCAGCCCCTGCTTGAGCAGGTAGTAGATGACCAGCACGAGCGGGATCAGCGCCACGATCGTCGCGGCCAGCAGGGTGCCGCGCATGATCCGGTCGGTGCGGCGCCGGCGCGCGCTCACCTCGGGCAGCGAGACGGCGCTCATGGCAGCGCCGTCCCCGCCGCGGCGGCGGTGCCGACCGGGTCGTCCCCGGCGGGCGCCCGCATCCCCCGGGTCCCCCGCGCCACGTACCAGCGCGCGACGATGTTGACCAGCAGGGTCAGCACGAACAGCACGAGCCCGGCGGCGAACAGCGCCGAGCGGTGGATGCCGGTCGCCTCGCCGAACTCGTTGGCGATCACCGCGGCGAGGCTGTAGCCCTGGCTGAACAGATGGTGGCCGATCACCGGCGCGTCGCCGATCAGCAGCACGACGGCGATCGTCTCGCCGAGCGCGCGGCCGAGGCCGAGCATCGCGCCGCCGACGATGCCGGAGCGGGCGTAGGGCAGGATCGCCATGCGGATCATCTCCCAGCGGGTCGCGCCGAGGGCGAGCGCCGCCTCCTTGTGCTCGAGGGGCACGGTGGCCAGCACCTCCCGCGCGATCGCCGAGACGATCGGCAGGATCATGATCGCCAGCACGAGGCTGGCGATGAAGTAGTTGGTCGGCGTGGCCGTCGCGCTCCCGCCGCCGATCCAGGGGATGAACGAGAAGGTGGCGGCGAACCACTTCTCGGCCCCGAGCAGCTTGGGCGCCAGGAAGAACACGCCCCACAGCCCGTAGACGACCGACGGCACCGCCGCGAGCAGGTCGACGAGCATCGACAGCGGCGCGCGGGCACGGCGCGGGCACAGCTCGGTGATGTACAGCGCGGTGGCGACCGCGACCGGGACGCCGATCACGAGCGCGACCCCCGAGGTGATCAGCGTGCCGAGGACGAGCGGCCCGCCGTGGAAGACGTTGCGCGAGACGTCCCAGTCGTTGCCGAACACGAACGACAGCCCGAAGGTGCTGAACGTCGACCCCGACTCGCCGATCAGGCGGATGAAGAAGTAGACGATCAGGGCCAGGATGAGGACGGCCAGGGTGGCCAGCCCCCACGACAGGGCCCGATCGGGCAGGCGGTGCAGCGGCGACCGCTCGAGAGCCGAGCGGCCGCCCACCGTGGATGTGCTTGCCTCCAAGGCGATCCCCGATCCCTCTAGGAGAGGGGGGCCCCGTTGCAGGTCATCGTCTTGAGCTGGGCCTGGTCCTTGGCCTGCAGCGTCGCCGGCACCGGAGCGTAGGGCAGCTGGTTGCCGCCGGACCCGAGCGTGCTCTGCCCGGCGCCGAAGGCGTAGGACAGGAACTCATACAGGCCCTTGGCCGTGGTCGAGCTCAAGCCCCCATCCTTGCAGGGGTCGGTGTAGGCCTCCAGGAACGTCTGGGAGACGATCGGGTACGCGGCCGAGCTCGGCGAGTTGATCGTCGAGATGCCGAGGTTGGCGGGGACGGCGACCCCGAGGAACGCCGCCGAGGTGTTGGTGATCGTCGGCGCGATGTACGTGCCGGCAGAGTTCTTCACCGAGGCGTAGGTGAATCCGTTCTCCAGCGCGTAGGCCTGCTCGACATAGCCGACCGCGCCCGCCGTCTGCTTGACCGCCGCGGCGACGCCCGAGTTCTTCGCCGCGCCGGTGCCGACGGGCCACTTGACGTCCTTGCCGGCGCCGATCGACGACTTCCAGCTCGAACTGACGTCGGACAGGTAGGTGGTGAATCCGTTGGTCGTGCCCGAGGAATCCGAGCGATGGATGACCGTGATCGCCGTGCCCGGCAGGCTGAGGCCCGGATTGAGCGCCTTGATCGCCGGGTCGTTCCACTTGGTGATCTTGCCGCTGAAGATCTCGGCGATCGTCGGGCCGTCGAGCTTGAGGCCGGTCTTGACGCCGGGCAGGTTGTAGGAGACGGTGATCGCCCCGGCGGCGACCGGGAACTGGAGCACCGGGCCCTTCATCGCCTTGACGTCGGCCGGCTTGAGCGCGGGATCGGAGCCGGCGAAGGCGACCGTGGCCGACTCCAGGTCGGTCTGGCCGGCGCCCGAGCCGACCGCGTTGTAGTTGATCGTCAGGCCCTTGGACTTCAGGGCGCTGGCCCACTGCTGATAGATCGGCGCGGCCAGCGTCGAGCCGGCGCCGTCGATCGTCGCCGAGACGCTTGGCGCGGAGCTCGCGCTCGCGGCGGGCGCGGCGGCGGAGCTGGAGGCCGCGCTGGAACTGCTGCTGGAACTGCTGCTGGAACTGGAGCTGGATCCGCAGGCGGCCAGTCCGAGCGCCGCGAGCATGCTCACCGCGATCGCTCCGTGACGTGTGATGCGCACTGGTGTTCTCCTTGATCTCTTCGTCGTCGGAGCAGTCTGTGCCCCGGCGGTCCGGCTGTTGTTAACGGTTTGTGAACCGGCGGTGGTGCGGTTGTGACTCGTTCTCGGCGGCGAGCCGGTATCCCAGGCCGAAGTGGGTGTGGATGAAGCGCCACCCGGGCAACGCGGCCTCGAGCTTGACCCTCAGCTTGCGCACGTACACGTCGACGGACCGGTCGCGCGACCGCATCTCCCTCCCCCACACCAGCCGGAACAGCTCGTCTCGCGCGACGATCCGGTCTTCGCGGCGCGCCAGTTCGGTGAGCAGGCGCAGCTCGCGGATCGACAGCATCAACGCCCGACCGTCGGCGCGAGCGAGGTGCTCGTCGGGCACGATCTGCAGCGGACCGACGTCGAGAACCTCCTGGCGCGACGGCGTGGCCTGGATCATCCCGTCGGATGCTCCCCCCCACCGTGGGAGGGCGCGTTACCCGTCGGTGACCAACCTGTGAACGGGTCGTGAACGGGCGGCGATCAGCCCGTCAGCGCCGGATCCAGCTCCTCGACCTCGACGGCGGCGACGAGATCGAGGTCGGGCTCGGCGGCGGCGCCCTCGCGGTCGGGCGCGAACCGGTAGCCGACCCCGAAATGGGTGTGGATGTAGTTCCATTCCGGCGAGCCCTGGCGCAGCTTCTGGCGCAGCTTGCGGACGAACACGTCGACCGAGCGGTCGCCGTGGGCCATCGCATAGCCCCACACCCGCTCGTAGATCTCCTCGCGGCGCAGGACGCGATCGGAGCCGGAGAGCAGATGCAGGATCTCGAACTCACGGGCGGTCAGCTCCAGGCTGACATCGTCGACATACGCCTGATAGAGATCGGGGCGGACCGTGATCTGGCCGAAGCTGCTGGATTCCTCGACGACGGGCATCTCGGTCCGGCGATGGCGACGGACGGTGGCCTCGATCACGCAGATGAGCTCCTCGGCGTGGCAGGGCTTGGTGACCCAGGCATCGGCGCCGAGCCGCAGGCCGCGGACCCGCTGGGCGACCGACGACGGTCCCGTGCAGACGATCACCGCGAGCCCGGGCAGCCGCGAGCAGACCTGCTCCAGGTAGGACCAGCTGTTGGGGCCGAGGATCGCCAGGTCGAGGACGAGCGCGTTGAGCCGCAGCGAGACGAGCGCCTCGACGCTCATCGGCGCGCCCAGCGGCCGGTACTCGCACCCGAGGGCATCCAGCCGCTTGGACAGCACCTGCATGAATCCGGGGTCGCGGTCGAGCACCGCCAGGCGCAGCCGGTTCTGCGCACGCGGCCCCGCTCCTGCGATCCCCGCCAGCGTCTCACTGCGCTCACTAGACATGCGGCGCACTCTAAACCACACCCCCGCGACGGCGATCGCGCCGACGGGCGTGATCACAGGATCTTTACTTGCAAACAGCGATCGTTCTCGCGTCTCGCGCGGGCGCCGGCGGACGCTACGCTGGTCGCCGTGCGCCCCTGGAGCCCTCGCTGCGCGTGGCCGGCGACCGCCGTGGCGGCGCTCCTGATCGCCGGCTGCGGCTCGTCGTACGGCCCCGCGAGCGCGACGTCTGACCGCGGGCCGGCGCGCGCGAGAGCGTCGGCGTCGTCGGCCACTGCCGCCGCGCCGCCGGCGATCGACGAGCTGACCGGCGCCGAGCACCCGGGGCTGGCGCTGTTTCCGGCCACGCAGGGCCGCAGCCTCACCCAGCTCGGCGATCTCGCCGGCCCGACCGCCACGCTCGGCGCCGCCACCGGCACGTTCACGCCGGGCACGCGGCGGTTCGCGTTCGCGCTCACCGCCGCGTCGGGGCGCTACGTCTACGCGCCGACCGCGGTCTACATCGCCCCCAATCCTCAGGCGCCCGCCCAGGGGCCGTTCCTGGCCGCGGCCGACCCGATGACCGTGAGCTCGCAGTACCGCAGCAAGCAGAATGCGGGCCCCGGCGGGATCCAGGCGATCTACGCGGCGCAGGTGCCGGTACACCGGCCCGGGACCGAGGACGTGCTGTCGCTGACGCGGACCTCGACCGGCCTGACCGGCGCCACCGGCGAGATCGCGGTGGCCGCGTCCTCGCCGATCCCCGACGTCGGCCAGCGCCCGCCGGACATCGCCACCGACACGCTCGCCACCGTCCACGGGGACGTCACCCTGCTCACCACCCGCTCTCCCCCCGAGCAGATGCATTCGGTCTCCTTCAACCGGGTGCTCGGCTCGCGCCCGGTGGTGCTGTTGTTCTCGACCCCGCAGCTGTGCGTGTCCCGGGTGTGTGGCCCGGTGACCGACGTCGCCGTCGAGCTCCAGCACCGCTTCGGTGACCGCATCACCTTCATCCACGAGGAGGTCTACGTCGACAACCAGCCCAGCCGGGGGCTGCGCCCGCAGCTGAAGGCCTTCCATCTGCGCACCGAGCCGTGGCTGTTCGCGATCGACCGCCGGGGGATCATCGTCGCCCGGCTGGAGGGGGCGTTCGGCACCACCGAGCTGACCCAGGCGCTGAAGGCGGCGCTGCGCTGACTTTCGGTGGCCACCGCGGCCGACACTTGCGAAAGCCATCGCCGACCTTGAGGCCCGCCTAAGGCGTCCGTCGGTATGCTCAGACGGGTTCCCAGGGGCCCTGCGGCCTCGGGGCTCCCGGGCGCTGGGCGCACCCTCAGCCGTCGACGAACCGCGACACGACACCACCGGAAATGGCCTCACGCAAAGAGCAGAAGGAAGCGGCGCGCCAGGCGCGGCTGGAGCAGGAGCGAGCGCTCGCCGAGCGCGCGGCGCGAAACCGCCGGCTGCAGATGCTCGGGGGCGTGGTCGTCGTGGCGGTGGCCGTCGTGGTCGTGCTGATCATCGCCTCCGGCGGCTCCAACAGCACGACGGCGCCCAAGCCGACCAGCCCCCAGGCCAAGACGGCCGCCCAGAAGGTCGACACGCTGCTGGCGGGCATCCCGCAGGACGGCACCCGCCTCGGGTCGCCCTCGGCGCCGGTCACGGTGACCGAGTTCGGTGACCTCGAGTGCCCGGTATGCAAGGACTTCGCGACCGGCGCTGAGAATCAGCTGATCGCCAAGGACGTGCGCTCGGGCAAGGTGGCGCTCGTCTACCGCTCGCTGCCGACCGCCACCGCCAACGGGCCCGACCCGGGGATCTTCCCGACCCAGCAGGCCGCCGCGCTCGCCGCCGGCCAGCAGAAGCTCGGCTGGTACTACATCGAGCTGTTCTACAACGAGCAGGGGGCAGAGGACACCGCCTACGTGACGCCCACCTACCTCGGCGGCCTCGCCCGCCAGGTCCCGGGTCTCAACTACGGCGAGTGGAACACCCAGCGGTTCAACCCGGCGCTCACCGCTCAGGTCGACAAGGACGAGCAGGCCGCCAACGCCGCGGGCTACAACAGCACCCCGACGATCGTCGTCAAGGGCCCCAAGAGCCAGGCTCAGCCGATCGTCGGCGACACCGACTACGGCACGCTGGAGTCGGCGATCAAATCGGTGTCGTGAGCGCGAGCGCCAAGATCCATCGCGGGATGCTGGTCCTGACCGCGCTCGGGATCGTGCTCGCTGCGTATCTCACCTACGTCCACTACTCGGGGATCAAGCCCGCCTGCACGGCCGGCCAGTCCTGCATCAAGGTCCAGACGTCGCAGTGGTCTGAGCTCGACGGCGTGCCGGTCGCGCTGATGGGGCTGATCGGCTACGTCGCGATCCTCGGCACGCTGCTGGCGCCCGACCGCGAGGAGACGCGGCTGGCGACGCTGGGGATGACCCTGATCGGCTTCGGCTTCAGCGCCTACCTGACCTACCGGGAGCTGTTCTCGATCCACGCGGTCTGCGAGGAGTGCGCCACCAGCGCCGTGTTCATCACGATCCTGCTGATCTGCGCGGTGATCCGGTACGTGATCACCCCCACCAGGCTGACCGCCGGCGCCGGCGAGCGGCCCCGCGCCGCCGTCACATCCTGATCACAGGAAGTTCGTCGTTCCTTCACCAGCTCGGGCCGCGGTGGCGTGATCGTCTGAGTCCGTGCATGCGCAGGCCGGCGCCGAGCTGCCCCTGACCGCCCCCGGCGGCCGCGGTCACGCCCCTCCCCCCCGCGCCCGGCCGCTGCGGATCGCCGACGTCGCGATCTTCTACGGCGAGCGCACCGGCGGGATCCGGACGTATCTGGAGGCCAAGGCGCGGTTCGCCGCCGAGACCGGGCGCTTCGAGCACCATCTCGTCGTCCCCGGCCCGACGACGGCGAGCGACGGCTGCGGCCGCCATCCGCAGCGGTCGCTGCGCCTGGCGGCGGCCAACGGCTACCGGCTGCCGCTCGGCGGCGCCGGCGTCCAGGAGACGCTGGAATCGCTGACCCCCGACGTCGTGCTGATCCACGACCCGTTCTGGACGCCGCGGCTGGTCAGCCGCGTCGCGCACGAGCAGGGCGCCACCGTGATCGCCGTGCACCACTCGTCGGCCTCGCTGCAGGCCGCCGGGCTGCCCGGCCCCGGCGCGGTCTACGCGCCGGCGCTGCGGCGCTGGTACCGCCACGCCTACCTCGACGTCGACGCCGTGATGTCGGTGATCGACCCGGCGTTCGACACGCGGCGGACGACGACGCTGCCGCTGCGGCTCGGGCTCGATCCCGCGTTCGTGCCGCGGCCCGAGATCGCCCGCGGCGACGAGGTCCTCTACGTCGGGCGCCTGTCCCGGGAGAAGGGCGTCCGCGAGCTGCTGCACGCGGCCGCGGCCGCATCGACGCCGTGGCCGCTGGTGCTGCTGGGGACCGGCCCGCTCGGCGACGCGCTGCGCGATCGCGCGCGGTCGCTCGGGTTGGCCGGGCGGGTCACGTTCGCCCCGTTTGAGGGCGATCGGGAGCAGCTCGCCCGCCGTTACGCCGCCGCGCGCTGCGCGGTGCTGCCCGGCCCGCACGAGACCTTCGGACTCGCCGCGCTCGAGGCCGGCGCCTGTGCCACGACCGTCGTCACCGCCGATACGACGCCCGCCGCCGGGCTGCTGGACGGCGTGGTGGAGACGTTCACCGGCGGCAACACCGCCGGCCTGCTGGCGGCGATCGAGCGGGCTCGAGCGCGGGCTCCGGACCCGGTCGCGGCCGCGGCGCTCGCCGCGCGCCACACCTGGGAGCGGGCCTTCAGCGCCGAGCTCGCCGACCTGCAGCGGCTGCTGGGGCGCCGGTGACCGGCACGCTGGCGGTGGCGATCCACGACGTCGCGCCGCGATCGTTTGAGCGCAGCCGCGAGATCCGGCAGTGGCTGTCGGCGCGCGGCGTCACGCAGGCGACCCTGCTCGTGATCCCGGCGGCCGAGCTGCACCCGATCGGCGAACGCTCGCCCGGTCTGATCGCGTGGCTGCGCGGGCGGGTGGCCGGCGGCGACAGCGTGGCCCAGCACGGCCTCTCCCACCGGGCGGCCGCCCGGGCGGCCTGGCCGCGGTCGGCGCTCGCGCACTGGCAGGGGGCGGGCGCGGCCGAGTTCCCGGGGCTCGACGCCGTCGAGACGCGCCAGCGCGTCGAGGTCGGGCTGCGGCTGCTGCGCGAGGTGGAGCTCGACCCGCTGGGCTTCGTCGCGCCCGGCTATGCCTACACGCGTACGCTGCGCCGCACGCTCACCGGCACGTTTCGCTGGTTCGCCGACCTCCGGGGCGTCAGCACCCGGGCGCACGGCCGGGTGGCGGGCACGGCGCTGTGCCTCGGCAGCTCGACCACCTTCAAGCGCGCGGTGTCCCCGGCCGTCGTCCGCGCCGCGGCCCGGGCGACGGGGCCGATCATGCGGATCGACGTCCATCCCGCCGACTTCGACCATCCCCGCCACGTCGCGACGCTCGAGGCGCTGCTGGAGCGGGCCCGCGGGCGGCGGGCGATCACCTACGACGAGATCGGTGGATGCGCTGAGCGCGGCGACTGAGCACGACGCCGACGCCGGCCGCCGGCTGCGGCTGCGCGCCGGCGCCGAGCGGGTGCTGCGCGCCAACTGGCGGCAGGGTCACCGCGCCGCCGACGGGCTCCCCTACGCCTTCACCTGCCCCGCGACCCCGCGCTATCGCCACCAGTGGTACTGGGACTCGTGCTTTCACGCGATCGCCTGGCGCCACTTCGATCCCGCCCGCGCCCGCGCTGAGCTGCGCACGCTCGTGCGGGCGGGGCGCCTCGACGGCTTCATCCCCCACACCGCGTTCTGGGACCGGCCGGCGTACTGGCGCCGCGCGCCGTTCTACGGCACCCACACGATGTTCGGCGCTACCGCCACCGCGACGATCCAGACCCCGCTGCTGGCGCTCGCCTGGGAGCTGGTGGCGGGCGCCGGCGAGGACCGCGACGCGTTCGTCGCCGAGGGGCTGCCGTCGCTGCGGCTGCACTACGACTGGCTGGCCCGCGAGCGCGACGTCGACGGCGACGGGCTGCTGACGACGATTCACCCCGACGAGTCAGGGCTCGACGACTCGCCCAAGAACGACCGCGTGTTCGGCCGCCTGCGCCACGACAGCGCCGGCTACTGGTGGCTGGTGGAGCGTTACCGCCGCCTCGGTTACGACGCGCGGACGATCGTCGCGCGCTACGACGAGCACCTCGAGGACGTGCTCGTCAACGTCTTCTATGCCCTCGGCCTGCAGGCACTGTCGCGCCTGGACGACGCCCGGGGCGCGGACTGGGCCGGGCGTGCGGCGCAGACCGAGAGGGCGCTGATGGAGCGCTGCTATGACGAGCGCACCGGCCTGTTCTACGACCTCGCCGGCCGCGACGAGCGCCCGGTCGCGGTCTCGACCTGGTCGTCGCTGGCGCCGCTGGCGCTCCCCGGGATCCCGGCGGCGGTCCGCCGGCGGCTGGTCGAGGAGCACCTGCTCGACCCTCGCGGCTATCAGGCCCCGTGCGGGATCCCGTCGGTGGCGATGCACGAGCCGGCGTTCACCCCCGGCTTTGCGATGTGGCGCTGCTGGCGGGGGCCGTCGTGGATGAACACCGCCTGGCTGCTCGTGCCGGCGATGCGCGCGATCGGCTTCCGCCGTCAGGCCGAGCGGATCGTCCGCTCGCTGGAGCTGGCGGTCGATCGCCACGGCTACCGGGAGTACTACAACCCGCTCAGCGGCCGCGGGCTCGGCGCGCGGGGGTTCGGCTTCGCGACGCTGCTGATCGATCTTCTCGCACAATGCGGGTTCCTGGGCGTTCAGGCGTCCGACGGGCAGCGGATGATGCAGGCGTGAGTTGGAGATCGACTCGGGCCGCGGGCCACGTGGAGCAGGGCAACCGGCAGGTGGCGGTCGTCGACCTGGGCTCCAACTCCTGGCGGCTGGTGGTCTTCACCTACGCCCCCGACGCGTGGTGGAAGCGCACCGACGAGCTGTATGAGACCGTCCGGATCGGCGCCGGGCTCGCCGCCACCGGCCTGCTCGGCGAGGACGCGATCGCCCGCGGCCTGGAGACGCTGTCGGTGTTCGCGCGGTTCTGCCGCGCCAACCACATCGCCTCCTCCGACGTGCACGTGGTCGCCACCTCGGCGATCCGCGACGCGGCCAACGGCCAGCGCTTCCTGACCACCGCCCAGCAGGACGCCGGGCTGGAGATCGAGATCCTGTCGGCGACCGACGAGGCCTACTTCGGCTACGTGGCGGCGGTCAACACGACGACGCTGAGCGACGGCGTCGTCCTCGACATCGGCGGCGGCAGCATGCAGCTGACGCGCGTGGAGGACCGCCGGTCCCGGGAGATGGTGTCGTTCCCGCTCGGCGCCGTGCGGGTCACCGAGCAGTGGCTGCCGGGCGACGCGCCCGTCCGCAAGAAGGACCTGGCGCGGCTGCGCGACCACGTGCGCGGCGAGCTCGAGCGCGTTGCCTGGCTGGCGGGCAGCGGCCCGCGCATGGTCGGGGTGGGCGGCGCGGTGCGCAACCTGGCCGCCGCCGCCCAGCACGTCGACGGCGGGGTCGATCTCGGCGTCCAGGGGTTCGTGATCTCGCCCGACGCGCTGTCGGAGCTCGTCGCGATGCTCGCGGCGCTGCCGGCCTCCGAGCGGGGGGCCGTGCCGGGGATCAAGCCCGGTCGCGGCGACATCGTGCTCGCGGCCGCGGTCGTGCTCGAGACGGTCGTCCGGCACGGGGACTTCGACGGCATCGAGGCGACCGAGGCCGGCCTGCGCGAGGGCGTCTTCCTGGCGCGCACCCTGCTCGCCAACCAGCCCGAGCCGCTGTTCGATGACGTGCGCGCCGCCGCCGTCGCCAACCTCGCCGTCCAGTACGAGTCCGACCTCGCCCACGTCGAGCACGTCGCATTGCTGTCGCTGCAGATGCACGACTCGCTCGTCGCCGCCGGCCTGTTTGCGCCGGCGCCGGGCGAGCGCGAGCTGCTGTGGGCCGCGTCGATGCTCCACGACGTCGGCATGACGATCTCCTACGACGACCACCACAAGCACTCGCGCTACCTGATCGAGAGCGCGGAGCTGCCGGGCTTCGATCCCCGGGAGCGCGCGCTGATCGCGCAGATGACCCGGTATCACCGCAAGGGCGTGCCCCGGCTGGGCGACATCGAGGCGATCACCCGCGGCGGCGACGAGCAGGTGCTGGACCGCTGCGCGGTGATCCTGCGCCTCGCCGAGCACCTGGAGCGGGGGCGCGACCAGTCGGTCTCCCAGGCCTGGCTGCACACCAACGGCGACGGCGTCGACCTCCATCTCGAGGCGGCCGGCGATCTCACGCTGCCCCGGTGGAGCGTCGAGCGCTACGGCGACGGCGAGGCGTTCAAGCGGGTCTTCCGCCGCCGCCTGGTCGTCGGCTGATCGACGCGCCGCGCGGGTTCACCGAACGGTTACGCGGCGGCGGCGCCGGGACCGTACGCTCCGTCTCAGCGATGGGTGCGGCGACGCCACCGCCGGCGCTGTGGCTTCGGCTGCGCGCGCGGACTACAGTGTTGGGATGCTCTGGCTGCTCCGTCACGCCGAGGCGGTGGACGGCACCCCCGACGATGAACGTGCCTTGACCGAACGCGGCGTCGCGCAGGCGGAGGCCGTCGGTCACGCGCTCGAGCAGCTCGGCGCCCACATCGACGCCTGCCTGACGAGCCCGAAGGCGCGGGCGATCCAGACCGCGCAGCTGGCCTGCGCGCCGCTCGGCGTGGAGGTGACGGTCGACCGCCGGCTGTCGGGCGAGCCGTTCGACGCCGTCGAGCTCGCTGCGGGGCTCGGCGACGTGCTGCTCGTCGGCCACGACCCGTCGTTCTCGCTGACGCTGCACGATCTCACCGGCGTGCAGGCGCGGATGCGCAAGGGCGGGCTGGCGGGGATCGCCAAGGGCGAGCTCGTCGTCCTGCTGCGCCCGACCGAGCTGAGCGCGATCGCCGCCCAGAGGGTGGCGTGAGCGAGGCCGCCGGCGACTGGTCCGGGCCGGGCGCCCGGCCCACCGCAATCGACGGCGGCGAGGATCAGGCCGCCGTGCGCCCTGCGCCGGCCGACCTCAAGGACCGAGCGCTGTACGTCAACCGCGAGCTCTCCTGGCTGGACTTCAACGACCGGGTGCTGCAGCTCGCCGAGGACCCGATGCTGCCGGTGATCGAGCGCCTCAAGTTCCTGGCGATCTTCGTCACCAACCTCGACGAGTTCTTCATGATCCGCGTGGCCGGAGTGCACGATCAGGTGGACGCCCGGATCGACGCCCGCGCGCCCGATGGGATGGCGCCCACCGAGGTCCTGCGGAGCATCGCCGAGCGGGTCCGCGGACAGGACCGCCGCCACGCCGAGCAGTTCCTGCGCGTGGTGCTCCCCGAGCTGGCCGAGCACGAGATCCGGATCGTCAGCTGCGCGGAGTCCGACGCGCCGCCGGGCGCGATCGAGCGCCACTTCCGCGACCAGATCTTCCCGGTGCTCACCCCGCTGGCGGTCGGCGCCGGGCGGCCGTTCCCCTACATCTCCAACCTCTCGCTGAGCCTGATCGTGCGCCTGCGCGACCCCGAGAACGACCACGAGGCGTTCGCCCGGGTCAAGGTTCCCAAGGAGGCACTGCCGCGGTTCGTCCAGATCGAGCCGGGCACCTTCATCCCGCTCGAGGACATCATCGCCGAGCACCTCGAGGCGCTGTTCCCGGGGATGGAGATCCTCAGCCACGACCTCTTCCGGGTCACCCGCGACGCCGACTTCGAGATCTCCGACGAGGCCGACGACCTGCTGCAGGCGGTCGAGGACGAGCTGCGCCGCCGCCGGTTCGGCGAGGTCGTCCGGCTCGAGGTCGGCGCCGGCATCGATCCGGCGCTGCGCACGCGGCTGATCGAATGGCTCAACGTCGACGAGGTCCAGGTCTACGACGTCGACGGGTTGCTCGACCTCGGCGACCTGTGGCAGATCGCCTCGATCAAGGAGCCGTCCGACATCCGCTGGCCCGGGTGGACGCCGGTCACCCTCCCCGGACTCGTCACCGCCCCGGGCGACGGCGACACCCAACCCGACCTGTTCGCGATGATGCGCGCCTCCGACGTGCTCGTGCACTATCCGTATCAGTCGTTCTCCAACAGCGTCGAGCGCTTCGTCAAGCAGGCCGTCGACGACCCCAACGTGCTGGCGATCAAGATGACGGTGTACCGGACCTCCGACGACTCCGCGCTCGTCCCGTCGCTGATCGAGGCCGCCGAGAAGGGCAAGCAGGCGGTCTGCCTGGTCGAGCTCAAGGCGCGCTTCGAGGAACGCCAGAACATCCACTGGTCCCGGGCGCTGGAGGAGGTGGGCGCACACGTCGTCCACGGCATCCCGGGCCTGAAGACCCACGCCAAGGCGATCCTCATCGTCCGCCGGGAGCGGGGCTCGGTCCGCCACTACGTGATGATCGGGACCGGCAACTTCCACGCCAAGAACGCCCGGCTCTACGAGGACTTCGGCTTCTTCACGACCGACCATCAGATCGGCAACGAGGTCGCCAACCTGTTCAACACGCTCACCGGCTACGGCCATCCCGAGCCCCAGCGCAAGACGCTGGTGGCGCCGACCTGGCTGCGGCGACCGCTGATCGACGAGGTCGATGAGACGATCGAGGCGCACCGCGCCGGGATCGACTCGCGGATCGTGATGAAGATGAACGCGCTCGTGGACCCGAAGATCATCGAATCGCTCTACCGCGCCTCGCAGGCCGGCGTCCCGATCGAGCTCAACGTGCGCGGGATCTGCTGCCTGCTGCCCGGGGTCCCCGGCGTGAGCGACACGATCCGGGTGGTCTCGGTGGTCGGGCGCTTCCTCGAGCACTCGCGGATCTACTCCTTCCATCGCGGCGACGAGCACCACTACTACATCGGCTCGGCCGATCTGATGCCGCGCAACCTCGACACCCGCGTCGAGCTGCTGACGCCGATCGAGCAGCCGGAGCTCCAGGCCGAGCTGGAGGACACCCTCCAGCGCTGCCTGGCCGACGACACGTACTCCTGGACGCTGTCCGCCGACGGCCAGTGGATCCGGAGCACCGGACGGACGCGCAGCGTGCACAACGAGCTGATGGAACGCACGTTGGCATGGGCTGCGGGCGCCTCCAGTTGAGGCGCAGCGGCGCCGCGTGCACAACGATCTCCTGCTGATCATCGTCGTCGCGGCGGCCCTGGCGTTCGACTTCACCAACGGGTTTCACGACACCGCCAACGTCGTGGCCTGCGCGATCTCCACCCGCGCGCTCGCGCCGCGGACGGCGATCGCGCTCGCCTCACTGCTGAACTTCGCGGGCGCGTTCATCTCGCTCAAGGTCGCGGCGACGATCGCCACCGGGATCGTGCGGACCGGTCAGGTCACCGGCACGATCGCCTTCGCGGGACTGATCGGCGCGATCATCTGGAACCTCATGACCTGGGCCCGCGGGCTGCCGTCGAGCTCGTCGCACGCCCTGATCGGCGGCGTCGTCGGCGCGATGCTCGCCGCGGTGGGCAGCGGCGGGGTGCGCGTGCACGGGATCCTCACGCTGGTGATGATCCCGGCGCTCGTCGCTCCGGCCATCGCGCTGGTGGCGGCCGGCGTGCTGATCATCGTCCTCTACCGGCTGCTGGGCCGCCGCAGCCCCGGGCCGGTGACGCGCGGCCTGCGCGGTGGGCAGATCATCGCCAACGCGGCGCTCGCCCTCGCCCACGGCAGCAACGACGCGCAGAAGACGATGGCGGTGATCACCCTCGCGCTCGTCGCCAACGGCGATCTCAGCCGCCACCACACCCATGTGCCGGGCTGGGTGGTGATCTGCGCGGCGGCGGCGATCGCCGCCGGGACGTACGCCGGCGGCTGGCGGATCATCCGCACGGTCGGCAGCCGGATCATCAAGATGGACGGCGCCCAGGGGTTCGCCGCGCAGTCCGCCGGCGCCGCGGTGATCCTCGTCTCCTCGCACCTCGGCTACCCGCTGTCATCGACGCAGGTCATCTCCGGGGGCGTGATCGGCGCCGGCGCGGCGAAGCGGTTGTCGGCGGTGCGCTGGGGCGTGGCGGGCTCGATCGCGCTCGCCTGGCTGGCGACGCTGCCCGCCGCCGCCCTGCTCGGGGCGCTCGTCTACGCGGTGGCCGCGCTGTTCGGCAGCGGCGCGCTCGGGCCGCTGCTGATCATCGTGCTGGCGGCGGGGGCGCTGGCCGGCGCGCTCGCGACCCGTCGCCGCCGTCCGGCACAGGTCGCGAGCGCGTAGGCGGCTAACCGGGCTTCTAGCCTCCGCTCGGGGTCTGAGCGGGCCGCGTCCCGAGCTTGACCGAGATCTGCTTGGTCTGGCCCTGACGCGTGACCGTGAGCTTGATCGTCTGACCCGGCGTGTAGTTATCGATCGCCGCGATGAAGTCGTCGGTCGAGGTGATCGCCTTGCCGTCGATCGCGGTCACCACGTCGCCGGACTGCAGCCCCGCCGTGCTGGCCGGGGTGCCGGTCTGGACCGTGCTGATCTGGGCGCCGCCCGCCGAGTTGCCCGCCAGCTCGACGCCGACGTAGGCGTGCTGCACCTTTTCTCCGGCGATCAGCTCGTTGGCGACCTGGGCGACCGTGTTGGACGGGATCGCGAAGCCCACGCCCGAGCTCGATCCCTCGCCGGTGGCGGTCGTGTTGTTGGTCTCGATCTGGTCGTTGAGACCGAGCACGTGCCCGTTGGCGTCGAGCAGCGGACCGCCCGAGTTGCCGGGGTTGATCGCCGCGTCGGTCTGGATCGCGTTGGGGATCGTGTAGTTGTTGGGCGCGGTGATGCTGCGCCCGGTCTGGCTGACGATCCCCGCGGTGGTCGTCTCCGGCAGGCTGAACGGGCTGCCGATCGCCACCACCGGGTCGCCGACCGCGGCGTCGCTGGAGTTGGCCAGCGGGATCGGGTGCAGCTCCGAGGCGGGTGCGTTGACGTGAACCACCGCGACGTCGGTCGACGGGTCGGTGCCGACGACGGTCGCCGGATAGCTCCTGCCGTTCTGGAAGTTCACCTTGACCGAGATCGCCCCGGAGACGACGTGCTCGTCGGTGAGGATGTCGCCCTTGGTGTTGTAGACGACGCCGGCGCCCTCGCCCTCGCTCTGTTGAGTGCCGCCGCCGCCCCCGAAGAAGCCCTGATTCGAGCTCGTCGTCTGCGAGGTGACGAGGATGTCGACGACCCCCGGGCTGGCGGCCTGGTAGATCTGGTTGATCGTCATGCCGCCGCCGCTGCTGAGCGACGTCGGCTCTCCGCTCTTGGTCTGCTGAACGACGGTCGTCGTCACGTAGTGGGTGGTGGTGCTGGTGCTGGTGCTGGCGATGACCAGCGCGATGATGCCCCCCGCGACGGCGCCGCCGATGATCGGGATCCATCGGCTCAGACTTCTCATGACGTGCTTCTCATCTCCTAAGGACGTTACTTACCGCGATGAAGGAGACCACTCCCCCTTGATAAAGGATTCAGAGTTCGGGAAGAAGTCTGTAAGAGGAGGCTAGACCTGGGTGTCCAGAATCGCTTTCAGGCGGGCGGCCTCCCGGTCGGGCTCGTCGTGCAGGCGCTCCCAGGTGACCCGCAGCGTCCGGTGGCCGCTGGCCAGCGCCGCGGCGTCGCGCTCCCGGTCGCGCTCGAAGGCCGCCCGGCCGCCGTGAAAGTCCCAGCCGTCGAGTTCGACGATCACGCGCTGGTCGACGAACAGGGCGTCGACCTCATAGCCGTTGACGCGGGCGTTGACCATCGGCGCCGGCAGCCCGTACTCGGCCGCGAACGCCAGGAACCGGTCCTCGAACGCCGACCGCGTCGGCCGCGTGGCGCGGCCCGGGTCCGGGTCGGCGACGGCGCGGAGCCGCCGCGCGCCCGGATGGCTGGGGCAGCGCTCCAGCAGTTCGGTGAGCTGCGCGACGTGCAGGATGCCCTGCAGGCGCGAGTCGTTGACCGCCCGGGTCAGCCCG
>JBELAG010000599.1:0-2668 GCA_049509055.1 Solirubrobacteraceae bacterium | reverse complement strand
CGCTCGCCCTGGCCGGCCGAGCCGTGCCAGGCCACGGCCACCATCCAGTTCGGGTCCTCGGCGTCGATGAACCGCAGCGAGCCGCCGTCGCCGTCGAGCAGGCGCAGCGCCCCGTCGACCACGGCCTGGTAGATCGTCGGCGCCGGAGCCCCGCGCGACACGAGGCTCTGCACGTCCATCAGCGCAGCGATGAACCTCCGGTCGGAGCCGGGCGCCGGGCCACGGCGGGGCTGTGGTCGTTGTGCATGGGTCACGCTCGCCGGTTAATCGGCGGGAAGCGCCGACCCTTCATTCGGGGCTCACGTCAAACAGCGCCGTCCATTGCGCGCGGTCCTCGGGCCCGAGCGGGCGGATCTCGATCACTGGCACCTCCCTGGGCATTGCGGTGAGCATTTCGGCGAGCGAGCGATTGTCGTCGCTCGCGGGCGTGCGCCGTCCGCCGATAACGTCAGGCCGGTGGCGACGACGTCGAGACCGGCACCGCGGAGCGCGTGGCGCGACTGAGCCACCGTGGCGAGGTCGCGGCCGCGACGCAATCCACCTATGCGGCGTTCGTCGCCGCGGGCTTTGGCTTCTCGAGCTGGGCGTCGCGGATTCCCCAGATCAAGAGCCGGCTCGGACTCGACGCCTCCGAGCTCGGGCTGTTGCTGCTGGCGATCGCCGTCGGCTCCACGATCGCGCTGCCGCTGTCAGGTCCGGTCGTGGCGCGCTTCGGATCGCGGCGCGCGGTCGCGACGGCAGCGGCGCTGGCCGGCGCGAGCCTCGCGACGGTCGCGATCGGCGAGCGGATCGGCGTCGCGATGGTGGCCGCCGGCCTGTTCACGTTCGGGTTCGCGAGCGGCATCTGGGACGTGTCGATGAACGTGCAGGGCGCAATCGTCGAGCGCCGCCGGGGCGACGCGATCATGTCGCGATTCCACGCCGGGTTCAGCCTGGGCACGGTGATCGGCGCGCTCAGCGGCGCCGCGATGGTGGCGCTCGGGGTGTCGGTCACCGCCCATCTGATCGTCGTCGGCATCGCGATCGGGACCGGCGCGCCGGTCGCGGTGTCGCGCTTCCTTCCCGATCACGCCGGCCGCCAACGCGAGCGCACAGCCGGCCGCACCGCCGCCCGCCAGTCGCTGGCGGCATGGCGTGAGCGGCGGACGCTGCTGATCGGCGTCGTCGTGCTGGCCTTCGCGCTGGCCGAGGGCGCGGGCAACGACTGGATCAGCGTGGGGCTGATCGACGGCCATCGCGCCGCGCCGGTGGTGGGAACGCTCGGCTACGCCGCCTTCGTGACCGCGATGACCTCCGTTCGCTGGGTCGGGCCATGGCTGCTGCACCGTCATGGCCGTGTCGCCGTGATCCGCGCCATGATCCTGGTGGCGATCGCCGGCGTCGCCCTGTTCGCGTTCGGGCCGAGCACCCCGGTGGCGGCGGCCGGTGCGGTGCTGTGGGGCGCCGGCACGGCGCTCGGGTTCCCCGTCGGGATGAGCGCCGGGGCCGACGACCCGGCGCTCGCGGCGTCCCGCGTGAGCGTCATCTCCTCGGTGGGTTACTGCGCGTTCCTCGGCGGGCCGCCGTTGATCGGGTTCCTCGGCCAGCTCTCCTCGGTGCCGCACGCGCTCGCCGCGGTGATCGTGGCGCTCGCGGTCGCCCGCGTGCTGTCAGCGGCCGTGCGGCCGCCGGCGTAGCTCGCGGCGCGTTCGCCCGTCCTGCCGCCGCCCCGCCACGCCGAGGCCCGTCTCGCGTCCTGGATTCAGCTCACCGAGCGGGCGACGCGGCGGTGTTCGCGCATCGTCTCCAGCCCGTCCTCGCCGGGCTGGCGACCGAAGCCGCAGTACATCGCGACGCCGAAGTCGCTGAGGTACCGCGACGCGGTGGCGTGCCGGCGCCGGAGGCCGGCGACGCCGTCGAGCGGAAGCACGATGCCGAGGAACACGCGCGCCGGACCGGTCTCGAGGTCGATCAGCGGGCGGAAGAAGCTGCGGTCCTCGCTGCGCAGGTAACGCGGACCGGCCAGGTGCAGCCAGTCGACGGTGCGCCCGGACTCGGCGACCGCGAAGTTGGCCATCCGGACCAGGACCCCGTAGTCCCTGGCCTCGTACATCGGCCACTCTGGAAACGTGCCGTAGCAGAGGTGATAGCCGACCAGGACCTCCTCGGGGATCAGCCGGGTCAGGCGCGTGACCGGTCCGGCGAAGCGCTCCCATCCGCCCTCCGACGTCCACGCCAGCACTCCCTCGATGTCCTGCGTCTCGTACGCGCAGTCCCACTGGATCGCCAGGTCGGCGGGCGGGATCTCCTCGGTGAGCCGCCGCAGCTCGCGGGCGACGAGCTCCTCGAAGCCGCGCTCGGCGATCGGATAGTCGGCGGCGAAGTCGGCCTTGAACGCATTCATCGCGCTCGATGGGAACGGCAGCCCGACCTGGAAGCGCAGCCCGGCGGGGATCACGCCCTCGTCGCGCAGCGACCGGAACCGCCGGTAACCGTCGATCGCGTCGTCGATGCGGGGCCACGAGTCGAAGCGCAGCTCGGTCACGCCCGGCGCGATCCCGAACACCGGCGTCTCGTAGGCGTGCCGCGGCCGTCCGGTCGGCGACTCGGTCTCCTCCACGACCACCACGTCGGGGTGGGGGCGCGCCAGCCGCTCGCGCTCGTAGCCGACCCATGCGGCCCGGGGGCC
>JBELAG010000598.1:0-2668 GCA_049509055.1 Solirubrobacteraceae bacterium | reverse complement strand
GGGCACACCAGCGACCTGACGTTCCCGGTCGGCTCGTTCGGATAGCCGGCGCCGGGCGGGCCGATGACCGCGACGGCGCCGGGGCGTCGCGGCGGCGGCGCGGGCGCCGGGCTGACGCGCGAGGAACGCGCGGCCGGCACGACGATCGGCGCCGATCCGGACGGTGAGCGGTGCCCGCGCGGGGCGCGATCGCGGCGCTCGCCCGGGGCGCCGTCGCTGCCGCCCGACCCGCGGGCGGCGCTGCGCGCCGCGGTCCGGCGGGCGCTGCTGCGGCCGCCGTGCGGGGTCAGCTTCTCCGGGGGCCGGGACTCCTCGGCGATGCTCGCGCTCGCGCTGGCGGTCGCGCGCGAGGACGGGCTGCCCGCGCCGGTGGCGCTCACGCTGCGCTTTCCCGAGATCGCCGGCGCGCAGGAGACCGGCTGGCAGGAGCTCGTCGCCGCCCATCTCGGGCTCGCCGACTGGGAGCGGGTGCCGATCGGTGCCGAGCTCGACTTCCTCGGCGAGATCGCGACCGGCGCGCTGCGCCGCGACGGCCTGCTGTGGCCCGCCAACGCCCACGCCCACGCGCCGCTGCTGGCGCGCGTGCCGGGCGGGTGCCTGATCACCGGCCTCGACGGCGACGGGTTGTTCGGCTGGCGGTTTGCCCGGGTCCGCGCCGATCTCACCCGCCCCGGGGTTCTGGGGCCGCGGGCGCTGGCGCGCGCCGCGCTCGCCGTCGCCCCGGCCGGGGTGCGGTCCGCCCGCCACCGGCGCGCCCATCGCCCCGACCTGCCGTGGCTCACCGTTGCGGGGCAGCGCCGCGTCGGGGCGCTACTGGCCGACGACGCCGCCCGCGAGCCGGTCCGCTGGGACCGGCGCGTCGAGTGGTTCGCCGGCCGGCGCCATCTCAGCGTCGGCCTGTGGAGCGTCGGGCGGTTCGGCCACCCGCACGACACCCGGGTGGTGCACCCGCTGCAGGATCGCGCCTTCCTGGCGGCGCTGGCGCGCGCCGGCGGGCGCGGCGGGCTCGGCCCGCGCGATCGCGCGATGCGGCGCCTGTTCGACGACCTGCTGCCCGCGGCGATCCTGCAGCGCCGCTCCAAGGCGGAGTTCGGCCGGGCGTTCTGGGGTGAGCGAGCACGTCGCTTCGCGGTGTCCTGGGACGGGACCGGGCTCGACGAGGAGCTGATCGATCCCGGCCGGCTGCGCGCCGTGTGGACGGCCGGCGAGAACCCGCCGCTGGCGGCGGCGACGCTGCTGCAGGACGCCTGGCTGTCAGCCGCCGCGCCGGCTCCGACGACGGCCTAAGCGGCCCGGCGCGCGAGCTGCTCGACGAGGTCGGCGGCCCGCGCCGGGCCCGGGTGGCGCGCCGCCCAGTCGCCGAGCTCGGCGGCGCGCCGGCCCAGGCCCGGGCGGGCGAGGGCCGCCCGGGTGGCCATCCGCAGCGTGCGCGCGGTCAGCAGCGCCCACGGCAGGCGGATCCCCGCGCCCGCCCAGTCGACCCGGGCGGCGTTCTCGGCCATGTCGCCGACATGGGGGACGGCCAGCACCGGGCAGGACGAGGCCAGCGCCCGGGCGAGCGTGCCGTGGCCGGCATGGCAGATGACCAGCGCGCAGCCGGGCATCGTGCGCGCGTAGGAGAGCCACTCGACCACACGCGTGTTCGCCGCCGCCGCGACCGGGCCCGGCAGCGGCCGGCGGTTCCAGGTCGCCAGCAGGCGGACCGGCTCGCCCGCCAGGCCGGCGACCGCGGCCCGCAGCAGGCGGTGATCGGGGTCCTGAGCGGTGCTCGGCGCGACGAGCACGAGCGGCGCCTCGCCCGGCGGGGTCGACACCGGGCCCGACGGCGGCTCCCACAGCAGCGGCCCGACGACGTGGACGTGGGGCGGCCAGGCCCGCGGGTACTCGAGCTGGGGCAGGGTGGCGACCATGCACAGCTGCGTGCTGAGGCCGCCGTGAAAGCCGCCGACGGGGCCGAGGCCGACGCGGCGGCGCACCTCGTTGAGCTCGCGGCGCCCGCGGCTGAGCCCGGCCGCCACCGGCCGGTCCAGCGCGCGCCACAGGCGGCGCCCGAGGGCGGTGCGCGGCATCCGCGCGCCGACGGCGTAGGGCGGCAGTCCGGGCGCGCCGACCGGATAGACATGCGGGATCAGGGTCGCCACCGGCACCGACTCCAGCTCGCCGGCCAGCGCCGGGGCGAGCGTGAGGATGTCGTGGACGACGACGTCGGGCCGGGCGGCGACGAGCGCGGGCCGCGTGTCGATCGTCGCTCGCAGCGTCGCCTCGTAGGGCCCGAGCGGCCGCTCGCGGGTGGGGAACACGGGGTACTCGGGCGCCGCCACGAACGCCATGCCGGCGCCCTCCGCGTGCTCGCGCCAGCGCGCCCAGGTCTCGAATGTGACGGCGTGCCCCCGCGCGGCCAGCTCGGCGCCGAGCGCGAGCATCGGGAAGGCGTGGCCCGGCTGGCCGAACGCCCCGAGGAAGATCCGCAGCGTCACGACGTGACGCCTAGCCGGCGCCCGGAGCCGCGCTCAAGCCGCCAGCTCGGCCACCGCGCGCAGCTGGGCGATCCGCTCGTCGCGGTCAAACGCCATCGGGCTCACCATCAGCGTGCCGACGCCGGCGGCACGGAAGGCGGCGATCCGCTCGCGGACCACGTCGCGCGGGCCGCACAGCGAGACCAGGTCGA
>JBELAG010000597.1:0-2672 GCA_049509055.1 Solirubrobacteraceae bacterium | reverse complement strand
CGCCCGGCGCGAGGATCGCACCCAGCGACGAGGCCGAGCCCGGACTTCGTAGGCCCCAGCCTCGGCTCGAGTCGCGCCGAGTCGACCGGCTGGCCACCCCTACGTCGCCTTTGCGCTCGTGAGCTCCGCGACTGGCGAGCAATGAAAGCGGTCGTCCGGCGCGTCGCATATCTGCGGCCCAATCTGTCCGAAGGGGATCAGCGGTCGGCGGTGAGCTCGGTGGCTGCATTCGGCGCCGAGCAGCGACGTCGCGGCGGCGTGCGACGTGGCTGAGATAGCGGCGAACCAGCGACGCAGTCACGCGCATCATGCGTCGCTCCTTCCGGCGGACAGCAGCGACCTCGTCGGCTCGAAGACCACCTTTTGCGTGTCTGCATCTTCGTGAAAGCGACGCTCGTTGCTCGTCGGTCGCGCCGCGCCGTGCGCGGTTTGGGCGGCAGCGGCCAGCTCGGGGATCGTTGCGGTGCGCCCCGACCCGCACTTTGCAGAGGTGGGGGTGCTGGAGCAGCGGCGGGCCGTGTGCCCGCGGTTCCTTGGTGTTTGTGTCGTTGGCGGCCGGCATCGACCGCGTGGATCGCGAATACTCGTCGGGTGTGGTTTCGCGCACGCATCGATTTGCCGGAGTTGGATGACGCGGGCGCTGCCGCTGCTCGGGCGTCGCTCAACGAGGCTGGTGGCTTGCTCAACGCCCGGCGGTTCGAGGAGTCGCTGGGGTCCTGCGAGAGCGTTCTGAAGAGCGTGTCTGGTCTGTCGGGTTCGGCGGTGGAGGTGCTCGCTGGTGAAGCGCTTGAGTTGAAGGGTCGGTGCCTGAGCCAGTTGGGTCGCGCCCAGGAGGAGATTGGCGTATGGGAGGAGGTGGTCTCTCGGCTGGGGACGTCCACCGACCGGGAGTCTCGTGCTCGCGTGGCGCGCGCGTTGAGCTATCGAGGCGCCGCGCTGCACAAGCTTGGCTGCTCCGATCAGGCGCTCTTGCCCTTTGATGAGCTGATCGGGCGTTTCGGCGACGCGAGCGAACCGGAGGTTCGTCGGCTCGTGGTCAGGGCCCTTTTGGGCAAGGCGCTCATCCTGACTCGTTTCTCACGTCTCGAGGAGGCCGACGCTGTCCGCGATCAATTGATCGCCCGCCACGACGCAGGACTCGATCCGAGGCTCGACAGAAACATCGCTGACTGCATGGCGGACCACGTGCTGAGACTCGGGCGAACTGGCCGCTTAGATGAGCAGGCGCGGGTTTGCGCTGAGGTTCGCCGAGCGTTCGGTGGCAGCTCCGACCCGAAGGTCGGTCAGAGCGTCTTGCGTGCGCTCTTTATCTTGGCGGACGACCTGAACAAGGCGGGGCGTTCGGAGGACGCGCTTGCGGCGTTCGATGAGATCGAGGCGAGGTTCCGGGACATTCCCGACGTGGAGGTCCGGTCATCGCTCGTCACGACCTTGCTGCCCAGAGCGGCGCTCCTGGCCGGGATTGGCCGGGTCACGGACGCGATCGCGGTCTACGACCTGGCGCTCGCGCTGATCGGCGACGTGAGGGCACCGGAGTTCAACGGCGCCGCGGTCGCGGTTCTCGCAGCCAAAGGCCAGGCTCTGCGCCTGCTTGGACGAGCGGAGGAATCGATCGTGGTGTTGGACGGCGCCGTGTCGGCCTACCGGGCGGTGAAGGCAAGTGGGGGCGGCACGAACCGACTCGGGGTGGCCGTGACGGCGATGATCGCGAAGCTGGAGCAGTTCTCGCAGCTCGACCGAGGTCATGAGGTACGCCAGCTCAGCGGCCAGCTGACCGGACTGCTTGATGACGTTCACGCGACGTCAGTGGCCGAGGCTCCAGACGCCGATACTCCGCTCGAGTCGGACCTCGCCGCCGCGGTGGCAGACATCGTGCACGGCGAGGGGTGCTGGTCATGCTTCGACGCCACGGAACAGACACAGCCGCGGGCGTTGATGGCCGAGAGAGCAGTCGATCTCTACCTGCTCACCGAACCGTGGGTATTCCCCGGAGAACCGGACGCGGGCGTCGCGACGCATGCTGCCGCGGGCTTGGTCCGCGGCGTAGCGGACGGCTACGCGCTCCTTGCCACGTCATGGTCTGCGTCGGATCGGCGCGGGCTGCTGCTCCCGCGGCGAACCGACGCCTGGATGACTCAGGTCCGCGAGTGCCATATTGACGAGTGGGCGGCCGAACACGGCTGCCGGCTCACTCTGCCCGAGCCGCGGCTCGAGCTGGCCCACGCGAGCATCGAGCCCGGGCCGGACGAGCAAGCATTGGGAGACGGCGTGTTCTCCGAGGAGAACCTGGTTCGCTTCTTTCTCACCATGGCCTACCTCTATGAGTGGCTCGGCATTCTCACCGACTCCCCGACCGGGCGGACGGCGCTGACGACCACAAACGCGAAAAACCACGCCTGCTCGCAACTTCTGACCGCGCGGAAATGGCTTCGCTGGATCACACGCAACCGCGAAGAGGACACCGGCGCAGCCGCCGCCTGCCTGTACATCGCCCAACAACTGTTCATCGCCTCACACGCCGAGATTCCTCGGTACGCCGCACCGCGCCGGCGGATGCCATCGCTACGAGAACTGCTCCGTGAGAGCGGCAGCTACGAGCGACTCGTGGCCTTCGCCGGGTCGCTCCCCGATTGGGTCACCGAAGACGACCAATAGCGAACGAGACCGCCGCC
>JBELAG010000596.1:0-2675 GCA_049509055.1 Solirubrobacteraceae bacterium | reverse complement strand
GACTGGGCGGAGGCGATGAGAGCGCACAAGCTCGCGCCGCCGGACGCGGGTTTCGCAGAGCGGCTGCGGAACTTGGCCGAGGCGGCCGCCACCGAACAGGTGGCCTGGGAGCACGCCCATGCGGCCGGCCTGCTGTGGCGCCCGGTGCCCGGCGCCGAGAACGCCGCCCCGCCCTACGAGCTGCGCCCGGGCACCGGGCGGCGCGGTCCGGCACGAATGTGGGAGCGCTTCGATGCCGCCGTCGCGGGGCTCAACCATGCGATCACCGGGTCGAGTGCGGCAGAGGTCGCCGACGCGTTCGGGGAGATCTCAGAGGCGGCCGGTGCGCTCGCCGGAACCATCGCGCAGGAGGACGCCGCTGCACTGCCGAGCGGCCGGGGCCGCGCGCGCGGCGCGGCATGACCCCGCGCACGACGTGGCGTCAGTATGCACCGCATGCGGAGCCAGAATGACACACGTCTGGAGGGCGTTGTGCGGGGGCGCCGCGTCGGCGGCGGGCGGCGCCGGAAGGCCGACGGCCGGAGTTGGATGACCGCGCCGGTTCCGCGGCGCGCCAGGAACCGCCCGGGCGCGGCACGGGCCGACCGCGCCGGGCGGCGCCGCATCACGACGCCGGGCGGTAGGCCGAGCCGGGGCAGTCGGCTGTTGATCGGATTGTTGACGACATTGCCGTCGTGATGATCAACAGCCAATCATCCGTCGTGACATCTTCATGCTCGCCTCCCTGGCTGGTACGGTCCTTCTCTCGCCAACCCGGCGGTGCCTTAAGAACGCAGACCGGCGAATCGCGGGATCGCAGCCGGTGCCCAAAAGCGCAGCCGGACGCAACGACAACAGAATGTTTACTGGGGATCAAGATGAGGCTGTCAGCCTGAACCCCGAACACACCCGACGGGAGGGCAGATGCCTCAGATCATCGTGATTGCGGATAACCGGACGGACGGCGACGATCCGCCGGTGATGTTCCGCGAGCGCGTGAACGTCGACGACTTCAAGTCAGACCACTTCGCCAGACAGCTCGTGCAGCGGCTGGGCTGGGCGGTCGGCGACGCCGACGCGCTCAACCGCGCACGGTAGGTCCAGCGCGCGGCGACCGCTCACCGCTCGGCGAGCGTCGTCACCACGGCCTCATAGACGCCGGCGCCGTAGCGCTCCGACGCGACCCGCACCCCCGGGCGGCCGAGGACGTCGTGTTCGAGCGTGGCGTCGCGCTCGAGGGCGTTGGCGACCAGCCAGAAGGTGCCGACCACGGACGCGGCGTCCATGTCCTCACGTGAATCGCCGGCGGCGATGCACTCCTCACGGGCGTACCCGCGCGTCTGCATGTGGCGAGCGACCGCGCGCGCCTTGGAGGCGCCGGCCGGGATCAGGTGATAGGCGTGAACGACCGGCAGCGCCGGCATCACCCGGGCGGCCTCGGGGATCACGCCGTTGTCCACGAGGCGCAGCCAGCCGAGACCGGCGTCGTGGAGCACGGCGGCCACGTCGGCGAGGTTGACGTCGCCGCGAAACAGGTGCGAAACCTCGCGGTCGGCCGACCACGGCGTGTGGTACTCGATCAGACCCGCGAAGTGCGCGAGCAGGAGGGCGGGCGCCCCGGAAGCCTGGATCTGCTCGTAGATCGTGCCCGCCTGAGGGGATGGGGTGAGCCCGTCGGTGATCCACTCCAGCTCGCCATCGACCACCAGTCCGCAGCCGAGCTCGAAGATGTAGGCCGAGGAGCCGATCAGGCGGGCGGCGTCGAACACGCTGCCCTGACGGCGACCGGAGTAGATCACGACTTCCGCGCCGACCCGCGCGCAGGCCTCGAGCGCGCGGACGCCGAGCGTGCTGAAGCGGCCGTCGGCGCCGGTCAGCAGCGACGCGTTGGGGCCGAGCAGCGTTCCGTCCATGTCGACGTAGAGACAGCGCATGGCGGCGCGACGCTAGCACCCGTCCGCGCCCCGGGGACGATCTCAGGGTCGCCAGAGGGTCGCCAGAGGGTCGCCAGAGGGTCGCCAGAGGGTCGCCAGAGGGTCGCCAGAGGGTCGCCAGAGGGTCGCCAGAGGGTCGCCAGAGGGTCGCTAGAGGGTCGGCAGAGCCACGCGTGGCCGGTCGCCGAGTCGCCGCCGTCGTGGATGGCCATACTCACAGGAGCGCGTGACGGCCGTTCGTGAAACCGAGCCCTGGGAGGCACTGCTGGCCAGCGGCCGGTCCGACGAGCGGCTCGTGCACGACGATGTCGAGGAGGGACGGTCCGGGCGGCTGGTGCCGATCCCCGCGCAGCTCAGCTCGCTGGTCACCTCGGCACTGCGTCACGCCGGCATCGAGGAGCTGTACGCCCACCAGGCCGAGGCGCTGGAGCGGGCGATCGCCGGCCCGACGATCGTCACCACGGGGACGGCATCGGGGAAGTCGCTGTGCTTTCAACTCCCGACGCTCGAGGTGCTCACCGGCGATCCGAGCGCGCGGGCGCTGTACATCTACCCGACGAAGGCGCTCGCACAGGATCAGGCCCGCTCGCTGCACCGCTTCGGCCTGCAGAAGGCGATCCGCCCGGCGATCTACGACGGTGACACGCCGCGCGCCGAGCGAGCCGCGATCCGCAAGCGCAGCAACCTGGTGATCACCAACCCCGACATGCTGCACGTCGGGATCCTGCCCCACCACGACGCGTGGGAGGACCTGTTCGCCAA
>JBELAG010000595.1:0-2684 GCA_049509055.1 Solirubrobacteraceae bacterium | reverse complement strand
TTCGGATCGGCGCGGACCGCGCGCGAGCATCCCGATTACGCGCTGGTGCGCGAGGTGGCCGCGACGCTCGGCCGCGCCGGGTACGCGATCGTGACCGGCGGCGGCCCCGGACTGATGGAGGCCGCCAACCGCGGTGCGCGGGACGCCGGAGCGCTGTCGATCGGCTGCAACATCGAGCTGCCCCGCGAGCAGAGCCTCAACCCCTACGTCGACATCGGCCTGCGCTTCCGTCACTTCTTCGCGCGCAAGGTGATGTTCGTGCGTTACGCCTCCGCGTTCGTCATCGGCCCGGGCGGCTTCGGGACGCTCGACGAGCTGTTCGAGGCGCTCACGCTGATCCAGACGCGGACGATCCGGCACTTCCCCGTCGTCCTGCTCGGCGACGGGGAGTGGGACGGCCTGCTGCGGTGGCTGCGCGGCCACGCGCTGGCCGACGGCCGCGTCGATGCCGCCGACCTCGACTCGATGGCCCTCGCCGCCGGCCCGGCCGAGGTGCTGGCGATCGTCGATGCCGCCCACCGGCGCCGGCGCGCCGGCGGTCACCCGCCGGCCGGGGCCTGAGGGCCCCGGGACGCGTCACGGGCGGCGTCAAGCGCGGGACGCTGCGGCGCGCGCAGGCGGCGCCGCAGGCGCCAGGAGGCGCCGGAGAACGCGAGGTTGGCGATCGTGACGAAGTCCAGCTCATCGCAGCGCAGTGCCAGCAGCAGGTGCGCGATCCGGTCGGCCGACGGAAGATCGCTTCCGGTGGCCTTCACGCAGTAGCAATCCACCCGCCGGCCTCCGGGGCGCACGAGCAGCGCGCCCGCCTCGCCGATCACCCACACGCCGAGCGCCCCTCGCTCGACGACCGTGCCGGTGCGCGCGTGCAGGCGCCGCGCCGGGTCGTCGATCAGGTCGCCCAGCAGCAGCAGCGCGCGCTGTTCTGGCCCCTCCGGTCCCGGAGCACGGGGGCGCAGCACGCCCGCGCCGCGGGCGGCGCAGAGCTCAGGGATGATCCAGGCGTGCGCCAGCAGCACGAGCGCCACCGGCGTGGTGATCGGTTTGAGGACCGCGAGCAACGTCGCGGCCGCGATGAACGGCAGGGTGTGCCAGACCGCCGAGACCGTCCACAGCCGCTCGACGCGGCGCAGCGAGCGGCTGTCGACCCGCGGGCGCCAGTAGACGGCCGCGCGCTCGGGCAGGCCCTCCAGCGATGCCGGCGGCGCGAGAATGCCGATCAGCCGCCGGCGATCGGCCGGCGGAGGATCACCGTCGGGCCGTCGAGCGGAAGCTCGGTGATCTGCTCGGCGCCGCCGTCGGGCAGCGACGCGATCCCGAAGTAGCCGCGGTCGAGCTGCGCGCGGAAGGCGACGGCGGCCGCCTCGAACGCGACCTGGTCGTCGACGCTCCATTCCGCCAGCGTCGTGTGACCGGTCTGATCAAGTCGGATGAGTCTTGGCATCACCGCTCCTGGCCGGGGTGAGGTCCCATCCGCTCATGCTACGCCCGTCCCGAGACCGCCCCGCCAGATGGTGGCCTGGGCCGCCGGGATCGCCCGGTCCGTAGTCTTGGGCGCGCCAGTGCACAGCTCGGACTCCCCCCGCAAGCGCCATGCGCTGCAGCTCTTCTCCGGCCTGCCCGGGCGCTATGACCGGATGGGTGCGGCGATGAGCTTCGGACAGGACCCGCGGTGGCGCCGCGCGCTCGTCGCCGCGATCGACCCGCGGCCCGGGCAGCGCATCCTCGACGTCGCCACCGGCACCGGCATGGTCGCCTTCGCGCTCGCACAGCGCGGCGGCAGCACGGTGGTGGGGCTCGACCAGAGCGAGGCGATGCTGTCGGGCGCGCGTGCCCGGCTGAGCCGCGCCCCCGGTCTGAGCGGGCGGGTGAGCTTCGTCGGCGGGCAGGCGGAGCGGTTGCCGTTCGCCGACTCCGAGTTCGACGCGCTGAGCTTCACCTACCTGCTGCGTTACGTCGACGACCGCGCGGCGACGATGCGCGAGCTGGTGCGCGTCGTCCGGCCGGGCGGGCGGATCGGGATGCTGGAGTTCGGCGTTCCGGGGAACGCCGTCCTGCGTGCGATGTGGCGCGTGTACACCCGGCTCGGGCTGCCGGCGCTCGGCCGGGCGGTCTCGCCGGCGTGGTATGAGGTCGGCCGCTTCCTGGGACCGAACATCGAGCAGCTGCACATGGCCGAGCCCGACCTCGCCGGGCTGTGGCGGGCGGCCGGCGTGCGCGACGTGGCCGTGCGGCGGATGAGCTTCGGGGCCGGGCTGGTGATGTGGGGGGTCAGGGACGGCCGCGCCACCGCATAGGCTGGACCGCCCCGCGTTCTACGCCCTGCGGTCCGGGGGCTGGCGCGACCTCGTCACGCTCCTGCATCCGCCCTACACGGCGTGGCACCTCAGCTACGTCGCGCTCGGTGCCGCGGTGGCACCGACCCTGCACGTCGGCCGATTGGCCGCCGCGCTCGGCGCCTTCCTGTTGGCGGTGGGCGTCGCCGCTCACGCCCTCGACGAGCTGCGCGGGCGTCCGCTGCAGACCCTGCTGAGCCGCCGTGCCCTGATCGCCATGGCGGCCGTTGCGCTCGGCGCGGCGGTCGCGATCGGCGTCGCCGGGATGATCATCGTGTCACCGCTGCTGGCGCCGCTGGTCGCGGCCGGCGCGTTCCTCGTGCTCGCCTACAACCTCGAGCTCGCCGGCGG
>JBELAG010000594.1:0-2686 GCA_049509055.1 Solirubrobacteraceae bacterium | reverse complement strand
CATCGCCGGTGCGCGCCGCGGCGACCGTCAACCTCAGGTCGGCGGCGCAGATGACCGCCGGGCTGGCCGGCCTGCTCGTCGCCATCAGCCAGGCGCCGAGCTGGGGCTGGACCTCGTCGCGAGCCCTCGTTGTGCTCGCGGCCTCCGTCGCGATGGTCATCGCCTGGACGCGCAGCGAACTGCGGTCGCCCGAGCCGCTGGTCGACATGCGGATGATGGCGGCTCGGATCGAGCGCCGGATCGGATCGCGCCGGCAGCTGCAGGCGGCGATGGCCTGCATGTTGCTCGCCTACGCGGTCCTGGTGGTCGCGCCCGGCACCGTGCTCGAGGTGCTCGCCTCGATGGTCGTCCTCGGTCTCGGGCTCGGTCTGGGGCTGAGCTCGCTCGCCAACCTGATCGTCGTGGCGGTCGACCGCCGCCAGACCGGGGTCGCGACTGCCATGAACACCGTGATGCGGACCCTGGGCGGCGCCTTCGGCGCGCAGCTCGCCGCGACCTGCATCGGCGCATCACGCCACGGTGGCCTGCCCTCCGACAGTGGCTTCACCGTCACGTTCGGCGTGTGCGCCGTGGCGCTGGCGATCGGGCTGCTCGGGGCGCGTGTGGTCCCGCGCAACGGACGCGCTGCGGCGCCGTCGTCCGCGGTCGTACCCGCCGCCGCCAACTCGTAGTGCATGCCGCCGGGCGGCGCGTGGCCGACCGTCCGTCTCCCGCCGGCCCGCCGCACCGCCGGGCGGCCGCGTTACGGTCGCAGTTGCCGCCGGATCTCGGCGGCGTGGCGACGCGCGACGGGAACGCGACCGCCGTTCTCATAGACGAGCAGCGCCGTTCCGTTGATTGCCCGACGGACCTCGGCGGCACGCGTGAGGTGAGCCAGGTACTGACGGTGAACGCGCCGGAACCCCTGGCTGGCGAGCCGCTCCTCGACGTGGTTGAGGGTGGCGCGAAGCAGGTACCGGTCGGTCGCGGTGAACAGCCTGACGTAGTCGCCGTAGGACTTGGCATAGAGGATCGAGCCGGTCTCGAGCAGGCGCGTCGTGCCCTCGGAGACGTGCTCGACGGCGATCACGTCGCCGGTGTCATCCTGATCGCGACCCGGGCGCAGGCGGGGCGCGCCGGTTGCGAGCGCCGACACGCGCCGCAGCGCCTCGTCGAGGCGCTGGGTGCTGACGGGCTTGGTGAGGAAGTCGACGGCTCGCAGCTCGGACACCGCGGCCGCGGACGCGTCGAACCCGCTGACGAAGACGAGGCTGGCGGAGTGCGCGCAGCATCGGAGCTTGCGCCCGAGGTCCAGGCCGTTGAGTCGCGGCATGCGCACATCGAGGAAGATCGCGTCAAAGCCGCGGCGGCTGGCGATCGCAACGGCTTCGTCGCCGCTGGCCGCGGTCTTGACCTCGGCCACGCGCGGGTTACCTCGGAGCATGCGCGCCAGGTCCTCCAGCTGGGGCAGCTCGTCGTCGACCGCGAGCACGCTCAGGCACGCCGGCGTCATCGCGTGACCGCTCCCTCGCCGGCGCCCGCCTCGCGGCGGGCCGTCGTGTGACACCGAGCCGGCGCCGGGTCGGGGCGGCGTATGCTCGGGCGGTGCTCGAACCCGCTGCCTCGCAGCCGGCCTACCCGATCAGCTCGGTTGACAATGCGCTGCGACTGCTGGTGAGTCTGCGCGACCGTGACGAGATCACGATCTCGCGGGCCAGCGCCGAGCTCGGGGTGGCCCGTTCGACCGCCCATCGCCTGCTCGCCATGCTCCACAGTTACGGGCTTGTCGAGCGCGGCCCGAACCGCACGTACCGGATCGGTCCGGTGCTCGCCGAGATCGGCTTGTCGGCGCTGCGCCAGGGGGATGTCCGGGTGCAGATCCGGCCCTTCCTGGAGCAGTTGGTGGCTGAGCTGGGGGAATCCGCTCACCTGATCGTCCGCGAGGGAGTGAACTGCAGGTTCGTGGAGAGCGTCGAGGGGACGCATGCGCTGCGCGCGATCGCGCACGTCGGCGTCGCGTATCCGGCACACGCCACCTCCGGCGGCAAGGCGCTACTGGCCGAGCTCGACGAGCACGAGCTGTGTGAGCTGTTTCCGGCCGAGGACCTTCCCAAGTTCAACGAGCGCTCGCTGGCAACCCGCGCTGCGCTGATCGAGCACCTCGGCGAGGTGAGGGCGCAGGGATACGGCCTCAACCGCGCCGAGACCGAGCTCGGGATCTGCGCCGTCGGCATGGTGCAGCGCACCTCCAGCGGCAGGATCGCCGGCGCGCTGGCCGTGTCGGCCCCCGAGGTTCGCGTGTCGCAGGAGCGCATCGGCGAGATCGTCGCCGCGCTTCGCCGGGTCACCGCGCAGGCACAGCGCCGCCTGCCCTGAGACCGCGACCGGGCCTCGACCGTCACTCTCCTCTCCCTCCCTTCATACGACGGAATCCGAGGACCGCAAACCTCCGCCGATGCATCCGTAGTGTACGCCCAGCAGAACATGTTGCGCAAGACGGAATCCCCGTCGCCGGCTCGCGCCCACACGCGGACGTGACACTGGCGCTCGCGGCGGTCACCCCGGCGAGTTTCGCGGAGGGCTAGAGCGGCGGGACCTGGTTGTTGACCTGCGGCCCGTGGTACAGGTGGTCGTGGTCCTTGCACGCGGCCGGGAAGGTGAACTGGACGCTGTCGCTGCGGACGTTGTTATAGCTGGCAAACAGGGT
>JBELAG010000593.1:0-2687 GCA_049509055.1 Solirubrobacteraceae bacterium | reverse complement strand
ATCTCATCTGGCGACGCAAGAACAAATCCGCCTCGGCGACCCGGCCCGGACGGCATCGCGGATCCGTCGGTCGAGCCGCGGGGCAACAGATCGGCGAGGATCACGCGGTCCGCTGCGGTCCGCCCGACGTGGCGCGGGTCGCTGCGGTCGTGAGTGCCGTCACCTGCTTGGCCGTGAGCGTGCGGCGAAACACGGCTCCGCCGGCCTCGCCTCGCGCCGACAGCAAGGCATCGACACGGTCCGCAGCGGCGAGCAACACGAGCGCTGACGCCCCCATCGGAACCGATGAGCGCAGCGCGTCAAGCAGGGATTCTTGCTCGATCTGCGCTGGGGTATCCGGTCCGGCCGTTGCGATCGCTCTGTGCGTCACGCCCGAGCCGAACCCGGGCAGCCCGAAGATCGCGCCAACCAACGCACCAGTGAACGTCCCCTCAACGGCTCCGGACTGCGACACGTCGACGGCCGAGTCATCGGCGGGGGACCGGCTGGCGAGCGTCACTCGGACCGAGACGCGACCGTTGCGGTGATGCTCGACGAGCGCAACCTCGTTCGCCCATGCCGCATGGATACCTTGTCGTGCGCGGATCACCCCAAGCACGCCTTCCGCTTTTGTCTCCCCGGGGAATCGGATCAACGCCAGATCGAGCGTCATGCAAAGAGGCTAGCGTCGCCCGCCGTCCGTCGATGTTGGCTGGTGACAACAAGCGCTTAGCCTCGATCCACCGCGTCGCGCCGCGGGTTCCGTCCGGGACTAGGGTTTAAATGCCCTCCTGAGCAGGGCTTTTATCAGGCTGTGTGCGCAGCCGGGGCCCTGTCAGGAGGTTCACCCATATGGTGCATGATCCGGCGGACGTTCCCGAAGGGCCCGCGAACCTTGATCAGGTCCGCGTGTGCTTTGACGAGCAGCGGCTGATCAGCGACGCTGGCTTGATGGTGACCGCGACGCTCGCGCAGCGGTTGGGGATCGAGCAGTTGGTCAACGAATCGGTGTGGCTGGACCCCAGGGCGCCGGGTGCGTGCCTGCCGGGGCGCAAGGTGATGTCGCTGGTGCACGGGATGCTCGCCGGCGCGGACTCGATCGATGACATGAACGTGCTGCGGGCCGGGTCGACCGGGCTGATCCTCGGGCACAGGGTGATGGCCCCGTCCACGCTCGGGACGTTCCTGCGCGCGTTCACGTTCGGGCACGTCCGTCAACTTGACCGGGTGCTCGACCAGGCACTTGCGCGCGCGTGGGCGGCTGGGGCGGGGCCGGGTGACGGACCGTTGGTGATCGATGTCGACAGCTTCGTCGGCGAGGTCTACGGCTATGAGAAACAGGGCGCCAGCTACGGGTACACCAAGAAGCTGGGGTATCACCCGATCCTCGCGGTCCGCGCGGACACGGGCGAGGTGCTGCACATCCGCAACCGCAAGGGCAAGGCCAACACGCAGCGCGGGATCGCCCGGTTCATTGACGAGCTGTTGGCGCGGGTCGACCGGGCCGGGCAGACCCAGGAGATCGTCATCCGCGCGGACACCGGGTTTGAGAACCACAAGCTGTTCAGCGAGCTCGCCAAGCGCGGGATCGCGTTCTCGATCGGCGTGAAGCTGTCAAAGACGATCCGCGCGCTGATCGAGCAGATCCCCGAGAGCGCATGGGTGACGGTCTGCGACTACCCCGACGGCGGGGAGGCGCAGCTCGCCGAGACGGTCCTGAAGGGGTTTCGACTCATCGTGCGCCGCACCCGCCTGACCGGCAAGCAGGCCGACCTGTTCCCCAACTGGCGTCACCACGCATTCGCGACCAACCGCACCATCCCCGGGCTCGTCGCTGACACCGATCACCGCGACCACGCCACCATCGAGCTCACGATCCGCGATCTGATCGATCAGGCACTCTGCCACTTCCCGTCTGGCCGAATGCACGCCAACAGCGCCTGGGTCGTGATCGCCGCCCTGGCGCACAACCTCGGCCGCTGGACCACCCAGATCGGCCTACCCGACCGGCCGGTCCAGACCGCCCGCTCCCGCCGACGCCAACTGCTCCAGATCCCCGCCCGGCTGGTTCAGAGCAGCCGACAATGGACACTCCGAATGCCCGCCCGGTGGCCCTGGCAGACCGACTTCACCACGATCCTCCACGCGATCCGCGCGCTCCCCGCGCGCACCTGACCCCGCGCTGAGCACAACTTACTCCCGAGCCGACCGACCGCCGCCACCGGCCCGCTACGCCTGCTCGGAAGCCGTCACTCGACACGTTCAGACACCGCTCGAGCGCCCCCCAAACGCCCACTAACCCTTGAGCGACGCCCCAACATTCCCGCGGGAACCTCGCTACACCCCAAATCGCGGCGCCAACCATCAACCGAGCCGCTACTCGGTGGTTTCAGGCTTAGCCTGGATCCACGAACGCGCCGGGATCCGGTATGAAGACAAGACGAAAGGTCTTACATCGAACATATAGCTGGAATCGAGCTGCTCGAGCTGCAACTCGGGCGCAACCCGCCGTGTCCGCACGGGCTGGCGAGCATCGTGATCGTGCCGACCTCGACGGTCAACCTGCTGACCGAGCGGGCACTGACCGGGGCGCTTTCGTTCGGCGACACGGTGATCGCACTCGCGGTCGCGGGCGACGAGGAGGAACGCCGTCAGGTGAAACACGACTGGGCGACGTGGAGGTGTGCCGTACCGCTCGAGGTGATGAT
>JBELAG010000592.1:0-2689 GCA_049509055.1 Solirubrobacteraceae bacterium | reverse complement strand
GCGCGGCTGACCCGCGGGTACAGCGCCCGCTCGAAGCAGCCGAGCATCAGGCTCGCCTCCGCGGGGGAGTCGCCACGGCGGCCGCCGTGGCGGCGACCGATCCCCAGCGCCCGCACGCGACGCGGTGAGTCGACCGCCCACAGCAGCGGCCTCAGCTTCCAGGGACGCCGCCGACCGGTCCACAGATGGTCGCGCCACTCCTCCAGCAGCGTGCCGTACTGCACGCCGGCCGGGCAGACCGGCTCGCACGCCCGGCAGCCCAGGCAGAAGGAGGACTCCTCCGCGACGGTCGCGTCGTCGTCGGGGAGCACCCCGGTCTCGAGCGCCCGCATCAGGTTGATCCGCCCCCGCGGCGATGAGGTCTCGTCGGCGGTCAGGGCATATGTCGGGCAGGCGGGCAGGCAGAAGCCGCACGAGATGCAGCGATCCAGCAGCTCCGGGGTGAACACCCCGCGCCGCGGGGGGGCGCCGGCAGCCGCGCCGTCCACCGCGGTCACGAGCCGAGCTTTCCCGGGTTGAGGATGCCGTTGGGGTCAAACGCGGCCTTGATCCGCCGCAGGAGCGCCATCTGGTCGGCACCGAGCTGGCGTTCGAGGTAGGCGAGCTTGACGATTCCCACCCCGTGCTCGCCGGTGATCGTCCCGCCGAGCTCGATCGCCTGGGCGAAGATCTCGTCGAACGCGGCGTGGGCGCGGCGCACGGCGCCCTCGTCGGCCGGATCAAGGACCGCGGTCGGATGCAGGTTGCCGTCCCCGGCATGGCCGAAGGTTCCGATCTTCAATTGGTGGCGCTGGGCGATCTCCTGGATGCGCTGCACCATCTCGGCGATCCGCGACCGCGGCACGGTCGCGTCCTCGAGGATCGTCAACGGCTCCAGCCGCGACAGCGACGGGAGCGCGGCGCGGCGGGCCTCGAGCACGCGGTTGGCCGCCTCCGGGGACTCGGCGATCCGCACCGCGGTCGCCCGCTCGGCCGCGCAGGCCTGCGCCATCCGCTCCAGGTCACGCTCGATCACCCCCGGATCGCCGTCCTGGCCGAAGATCAGCAGCGCCCCGGCCGACGTGTCGAGCCCGATGTGCGCGTAATCCTCGACCGCCCCGATGCACACTTGATCGAGGAACTCGAGCGTCACCGGGAGCACGCCGGAGGCCAGCACCCGCGACACCGCGCGGGCCGCGTCGGCGAGGTCCGGGAAGTAGGCCATGCCGGTGCCCGTCGCCTGCGGCGCGGGCACCAGCCGCAGCGTCAGCTCGGTCAGCACCGCGAGCGTGCCCTCGCTGCCGCACAGCAGCCGGCGCAGGTCGTAGCCGGCGACGTCCTTGACCAGCCGGCCGCCGCTGCGGATGATCTCGCCGGTCGCCAGCACCGCCTCCACGCCGAGCACGTAGTCGCGCGTCACCCCGTACTTGAGCGCGCGCAGCCCTCCGGAGCACTCGGCGACGTTGCCGCCGAGCGTCGCGGTCGTGTGGCTGCCGGGATCCGGCGGGAACAGCAGCCCCTGGTCGGCCGCCGCTCGCTCCAGCTCGATCGTCCGCACCCCCGGCTCGCAGATCGCGACCAGCTCGGCGCCGCTCACCTCCCTGATCGCGTTCATCCGCGTCAGCACGAGCACGATCCCGCCGAGCTGGGGGATCGTCCCGCCGCTGAGGTTCGTGCCCGATCCGCGCGGCACGACCGGGACGCGCCGCTCGTTGGCGATGCGCAGCACGCCGGCGACCTCCGCCGCCGTCGCCGGGAACACGACCACGTCGGGACGGCCGCGCTGCAGTGGCGTCGAGTCGGTCGAGAAGCTGACCAGCGCACCCTCGTCGGCGCGAACGTGATCGGCGCCGACCACCGCTTCCAGGCTGCGGAGCAACCCTGTCGACATCGCAGTCGTCGCCATGCTCACCCCCTCACCGGCACTCGTGTCTGCACACGCGCCACATCTTCCCACCTGCGCGGCCCGGCGCCGACCTGGGCAGATGACGTGACGTCTGTTCCCGCCATCTGCCCAGGTCCACCGGACGCGGCACTTCGTTCCTCACGCGAAGTGGGGGCTCCCGGCCTGAGCGTCACGCGAGGTCATGATCGCCCACGTCAGCGGGCCGACGATGGCGACGAAGGCGATCGTCGCGGCGATGATGTTGGTGATGAGAGAGAGGGTCATGAGGTAGTCCTTGATCGAGTGGTGTGTGCTGCTCGTCGTCTTCACTTTCGGCCGCGAGTGCAAGAGCGACGTGGCATGGATGTAGGAGCGCTCTAAGACGTGAGGTCGTAGACCGTCTGCCCGCCGATCGTCACGGCCTTGTAGTGGGCCTTGACCCAGCTGGTGATCGCGCTGGTGCTCGAACCGCCCTGAGCGCCTCCGGCAAAGCCCGCGCCGCCCGGCGCCGCGCCCGTGGGCGAGGCCGTCCCACCCGGGGGCGCACCCGTGCGCGAGGCCGCGCCGGTGGGGCCACCGGACGGCGCGGCGCCGGAGCGCGCGGCGCCGGTCCCCGGGCGGGCGAAGCTGCGACCGGCGGCGCCGGTCCCCGCCCCACCGGGCCCGCCGCTGGACGAGGCGATGTAGTAGTGGATCTCGCCGCGCGCGACGTCGGCCTTGAACTGGGCGAGCGTCAGACGGCCGCCCTCGTTGTCAAAGCCGCCGATCGCCATCACCGGCTCGCCGCCGGTTGCGAGCTCCAGCGAGGCCGCGCTGTTTGACCCC
>JBELAG010000591.1:0-2702 GCA_049509055.1 Solirubrobacteraceae bacterium | reverse complement strand
ATCGCCCGGCACCCGCCGCACCTCGGCGTGGTAGTCGATCAGCCGTTCGGTCAACAGCTCCACGAGCTCGTCGACGCCGGCCGACCCGGCGCGGCGGTACTCGCGCGCCACGGGAACGTCGTCCGCGCGCTCGCCGGCGGGCACGTCGCCCAGCGCGCCCCGGATCCGGGCCAGGATCTGATCGCGGGCGTCGCTCATCCCCGTGCCCGCCACCAGTCCCTGAAGCTCTGCGGCGGCAGCGGCGCGAGGTCACGCGCCGAGGACCAGCCGGCCAGCGGGCCGGGCAGGCGATCGATCGTGCCATGGTGCACGAGCGGCCCCTGGCCGAGCCGGCCGGCGCGCTGCGCGGCCTCATAGAGCCGGCGACTGGCGAACACCCGGGCCAGCGCCTGCATCGCCACCCGCTCGCCGGACAGACCGCGACCCCGCCCGGCACGGGCCGAGGCCTGCGCGCCGGCGTCCACCTTCCGGCCGCGCAGATGGACGAGCACCTCGGGGATGTTGATCTTCACCGGGCAGACCTCGTAGCACGCGCCGCACAGGCTCGACGCGTACGGCAGCGATCCGGCGTGATCCAGGCCGGTGAGCATCGGCGTGAGGATCGCGCCGATCGGGCCCGGGTACACAGATCCGTAGGCGTGACCGCCGGTGCGCTCGTAGACCGGGCAGACGTTCAGGCACGCCGAGCAACGGATGCAGTTCAGCGCCTGGCGACCGACCTCGTCGGCGAGCACGTCGGTGCGCCCGTTGTCGATCAGCACGACGTGGAACTCCTGCGGGCCGTCGCCCGGGGTGATCCCCGTCCACAACGACGTGTAAGGGTTCATCCGCTCGGCCGTCGAGGAGCGCGGCAGCAGCTGGAGGAAGACCTCGAGGTCCTGCCAGCTGGGGATCACCTTCTCGATCCCCATCACGCTGATCAGCACCTCGGGCAGCGTCGTGCACATCCGCCCGTTGCCCTCGGACTCGACGACCGACACCGTTCCGGTCCGGGCAATCCCGAAATTGACGCCGCTGATCCCGACCCGGGTCTCCAGGAACAGCCGCCGCAGGTGGCGGCGCGCGACCTCGGCCAGCGCACGGGGATCGTCGGACAGGTCGGCGGGCGCCTCGTCGAGCGTGCGCAGGAACAGGTCGCGGACCTGCTGGCGGTTCTTGTGGATCGCCGGGACGAGGATGTGGGAGGGCTGGTCGTCGCCGAGCTGGATGATCAGCTGGGCGAGGTCGGTCTCCCAGGCACGAATGCCGCGCTGGGCCAGCGCCTCGTTGAGCGCGGTCTCCTCGGTGGTCAGCGACTTGGACTTCACGACCTCGTGGACGCCGTGGGAGGCGACGATGTCGCCGACGATCCGGTTGCACTCCTGCGCGTCGCGCGCCCAGTGCACGACGCCGCCGGCGCGCTGCACGGCTGCCTCGAACTCGAGCAGGTGCTCGTCGAGGTGGCGCAGCACGCGCTCCTTGAGCGCGCGCCCGGCCTCGCGCAGCTGCTGCCAGTCGGGCAGCTCGGCGACGACCGCGGCGCGCTTGACGCGGATCGTGTGCGTGGCGTGCCCGAGGTTGTGGCGCAGCTGGGCGTCGGCCAGCGCCGTCCGCGCCGCCTCCGGGAAGTGGATCGGCTCAGCCACGGCCGCCGTGCTCGGTCTGCGCCAGAACCTCGGCGAGGTGCATCACGCGCGTGCCCGCCCGCTGGCGCGAGAGCGCGCCGCCGATGTGCATCAGGCACGAGTTGTCGGCGGCCACGCAGACCTCGGCGCCGGTGTCGAGGATTGCGCGCACCTTGTCGCTCACCATCGCGATCGACGTGTCGGCGTTCTTGAGCGCGAACGTCCCGCCGAAGCCGCAGCACTGGGTCGCCTCCGGCAGCTCGATCAGGTCGATCCCCCGGACGGCTCGCAGTAACGACAGCGGGCGGTCGCCGATCTGGAGCATCCGCATCCCGTGGCAGGTCGGGTGATAGGTCACCTGGTGGGGGAAGAACGCCCCGACGTCGACGACGCCGATGCGGTCGACGAGCAGCTCGGTGAGCTCCAGCACCCGGGGCGTGAGGGCTTCCACCTCGGCCGCCAGCGACGGGTCGCCGGCGAGCGCGGCCACCCGGAGGTAGTTCTCGCGCACCATCGCCACGCACGACGCCGATGGCGAGACGACGACCTCGCTGTCGGCGAACGCGCGAACGAAGCGTCGCACGAGCGGGATCGCCTCCCGGCCGTAGCCGGTGTTGAAGTGCATCTGCCCGCAGCAGGTCTGCTCCCGCGGGAAGTCGACACGCACCCCGAGGCGCTCCAGCAGCGCGACGACCGCCTTGCCCGTCTCCGGGAACATCGTGTCGTTGAAGCAGGTGATGAACAGCGATGCCCGCGACAGGGAAGGGGCGGCCATCGCCACACGATGTCACATGGGGCCACCCGCGGCCACCCGCGGCCACCCGCGGCCACCCGCGGCGGTCGCGATACTGCGTGCATGCCGGCGCAGCGCCCCGCCTCCGACCGCTCCTTCGCCTCGCCTTACAGCCATGGCTTCGTGCGCGTCTGCGCGGCGGTGCCCGAGGTTCGGGTCGGCGATCCCGAGGTCAACGGGCAGCGCACGCTGAAGCTCGCCCGCCAGGCTCACGAGCACAACGCCGCGCTGGTCATCTTCCCCGAGCTCGGGCTCGCCGCCTACTCCAGCGAGGACCTGTTCCATCAGGGCGCGCTGCTCGACGC
>JBELAG010000590.1:0-2705 GCA_049509055.1 Solirubrobacteraceae bacterium | reverse complement strand
CGACGGCTTCGGCTCGCGCTCCGGCTCCGGCTCGCGCTCCGGCTCCGGCTCGCGCTCCGGCTCCGGCTCGCGCTCCGGCTCCGGCTCGCGCTCCGGCTCCGGCTCGCGCTCCGGCTCCGGCTCCGGCTCCGGCGTTCCGTCCGGAGGGGGGATCAGCCTCGCGGCGCTCGAGGCAGCGCCCCACGGGATCGATCTCGGGCCGCTGCAGCCCCGGCTGCCCGAGGCACTGCGCACCCGCTCGGGGACGATCGAGCTCGCCCCCGCACCGCTCGTCGCCGACGTGGCGCGGCTGCGCGAGTCGCTGCAGCGCGACGCGCGGGACGGACCGGTGCTGATCGGGCGCCGCCACCTGCGCTCCAACAACTCCTGGATGCACAACCTGCCGGTGCTCGTGCGCGGCCGGTCGCAGTGCACGCTGCACGTCCACCCCGACGACGCCGCCCGCTATGGGCTCACCGACGGCGGCGGCGTCCACCTGCGCTCGCGCACCGGGACCGCGCGGGCCGAGGTGGAGGTCACCGACGAGGTGATGCCGGGCGTCGTCAGCCTCCCCCATGGCTGGGGCCACGATGCCCAGCACACCCGGATGTCGGTCGCCGCCGCGCACGCCGGCACCAACAGCAACGTGCTCGCCGACGAGATGGTGATCGACGTGCTGTCGGGCAACGCCGTGTTCAACGGGATCCCGGTGCAGCTGGCCCCGGCCTGACACGCGGCCGGGCGCGCGCCGCCGGGGGTGCGTGGCGCGGGTGCGTGGCGCGGCTGCGCCCGGCGGCCGGGGCACCTAGCGCGGGGCGTCTGGCCGGGGGTGGGGAACCGTCTTCATGACATACCTGAACTGCGTTCCCCCGCCCGATCCCAGCGGCGGTCTCGGAGCCGCCTGGGCCGCAGCGGGCTCAGTACCGGCGCGCCGACCAGATCACCGAGAAGCCGACGTAGATGGCGCCGGCCACGATCACCAGCCATGCCACCGAGCCGAGGCTGGTCTGCCACATCCGCGACGTCGCGGTCAGCACGATCGCCAGCGCCGCGACGGCTCCGTAGAGCGCGGCGCGGCGCCGGTCACCGAGCAGGTCCAGTGAGCTGTGGTGCTGGCGGTACATCACGAACGCGACCCAGCCGAGCGCGGCGAGGAAGGCGAGCGAGAGCGCCTGGACGATGACGTCGGTCACGGTCCCGCCTCCGGGGACGATCGCCACCAGCGCGGCGAGCACCAGCACGATGACGACGTTGCGGACGGTGGCGTTCATCTCCTCCACCTAGGTTACGCCCCCGGCGCGAACCGGTGGACGCGGGCGGGACCGGCGGTTGCTCGCCCGGATGGTCTCGGTCGCGCCGATCCACGCCGCTCACTCCCGCCCGGTCGCCCCACCGGGGCGCGGGCCTGGTCTGGGGGCAGCGGCGGCTGGGGAAGGAAGCTCGCGGCGTGACCGGCTGATCGCCGCTGGTCGCGGTCCCGGCCGCGCTCTCGTCGCGAGGCGGGGTCACGGGGGTCTCCTGCTCTGGGCTTCGCCGCGACCGCGACGCGTGGTGGTGAGCGGGCGGCGGTCGCGCGACCTACGGCCCCCGCAGGCGTGACCGAATATCGAGGGTGTCGCCTGATTGGGAGCCCGCTGAGCCCGGGGCTCAGCCGCCGGCCCCAGAGCCGGGTGCGGCCGGGTCTGCTCCGGGTCAGCGCGTTGAGATCAGCGAGGCGTCGGCCGGCGACGGCGCGGCCCCACCCGCCGAGGGAGAGGGGGCGGGAGCGGGCACGGTCGCGTCGACGGGCTCGGCGGCGAAGCGGTAACCGACGCCGAAATGGGTGTGCACGTAGCGCCAGCCCGGCGACGCCGCCTCGAGCTTGTGGCGCAGCTTGCGGACGAAGACGTCGACCGAGCGGTCCCCGTGGGCCATCGTGTAGCCCCACACGCGCTGGTAGATGTCGTCTCGCTCGAGCACGCGACCGGCGGCGGTGGCCAGCTGGTGCAGCAGCTCGTACTCCTTGCGCGACAGCGAGGCCGGGGTGTCGCCGGCGTAGGCGTCGAAGCGGTCGGGCCGGATCGCGAGCTCGCCGGCGAGGATGGTCCCGTCTTCGACGGGCAGCTCGCCGACCCGGCGGCGGCGCAGGACGGCCTCGACGCGCGCCATCAGCTCCTCCGGATGGCAGGGCTTGGTGATCCAGTCGTCGGCGCCGGAGCGAAGCCCGCGGACGCGGGATGAGACGGTCACCGGCTCGCAGACGACGAGCACCGCCAGCCCGGGCAGGCGGTCGCACAGCCAGCGCACGTAATCCAGGCCGGTCAGCGCCGGGTTGACGAGCGCGGCGTGGAGCTTGAGCGCCGCGAGATGCTCGGGGGCGACCGCGTAGCCGAACGCCTCGCTGTCCCATCGCACCGCCTCGAAGCGGCGCCGCAGGACGGTGATCAGACCACTGTCGTCATCGACCAACGCGATCCGCAGGGCCGCGACCTGGTGTGGCTGGGCCATCTGCGCAGGAGTGTAGAGGTGGCCCAGGACGCAGCACGGGTCAGCCGACCACGGCCTCCCAGCGCTCGTAGAGGTCCGCGACCACCCGCTTGGCGTCCTCATGGCGAGCAGTCGAGCGGGCGGTGGCCTCCGGGGTCGACCAGGCGGCGGGATCCGACAGCTCGTCCTCGATCGCCGCCAGCGCGGCCTCAGCCGCCTCGATCTCGGCCTCCAGCCGCCCGGACCCGCGGGCCGGCTGG
>JBELAG010000059.1:0-20549 GCA_049509055.1 Solirubrobacteraceae bacterium | reverse complement strand
GCCCCCCACATCGCGTAGCCGGCCGCCGACAGTTCGGGCACCGGCGCGAGAATGCGCGTGACCTCCTGGTCGGTCGTGCCCGCCGCCCGGATCGTGCGGGTCCCGCCCAGCGCATCGGCGAGCCGTGAGGCGATCATCCCCTGAACCTGCCGGTAGCGGGAGAAGAGGTCGGTGGTCCGCCGCATCAGGGTCAGGACGACCACGGCGGTGGGCAGCACGGCGACGGTGAAGGTGACACCCAGCGGCCAGCCGATCAGCCACAGCGCGGCGATCCCGCCACATGCCGTGGCGATCCCGGACGCGACGCCGACGGTCGCCGGCAGCATCGACCCGGCGTCGGACGTGCTGGCGACCAGCCGGCTGGTCAGGTCCCCGGCGGGGAAGCGGTCCTGTCCGCGCATGCCGAGGCGCAAGGCGTGAGTGAGGACGCCGTGGCGCAACGACGCCGTGGCGTTCGTGGTGCAGGCACCCTGGGCGATGCCGGCGGCCACATCCGCCGCCGCCCCGGCGGCGAGGATCGCCCCGAGCGCCACGACGGAGCCGCCCAGACCGTGGCCGCGCACGGCGGCATTGATCGCGTGGGCCAACGCGGTCGGAATCAGGACGGTCGCGACCACGCCGACGACGCTGGCGAGAATCAGCAATCCGCTCCACGCGGGGGCGCGGCGGGCCGATTGCCGGGCCAGGGACAACACTGTCATTGCCGTTCTCACGTGTTCACTTTCGTCATTGGTCTCGTGCGCAGGCCCAGGGCAGCTGCGGTGGTGCGTCAATCGATGGAGGCCTGGTGTGCCGGAGGCGGGCAACCGCCGCCGGCACACCGCGCGCGGCCTACAGGTACCGGATCTCGGTGACCCCGCAGGTGTACGTGCACGTGAACGTGCACTCCACGAACAGCCCCTCCGGCTCATCGGCGGGGAGCATCTCCAGCGCCTTGATGTCGAGCTCCAGCTCGGTGGCATCGAACGTCGTTTCCATTGTCTTTTCACCTCCTCTCATGTGCTCGGCTCAGCCCCGACCGCGGGCACGAGCTCAGGCTCGGGCCGCGCGTCGGTGGTGAGGAATCGGACAATCTGGTCACGGACCGGTTCTCCGGCGCGGCCGTCAAGCGGCGAGTGACCCGCGCCGGGGACCTCGTGATAGGCAAACTCCACGCCGGCCCGGCGCCCGTGGGCGAGCAGCCGGCTGCACAGCCGCCGGGCGTGGCCGACCGGGATCAGCGGGTCGCGCTCGCCGTGCACGAGCAGCAGCGGCGCGCGCATCCCGGCGCACAGGTCGGCCACGTCGCGCGGTCCCAGCTCGTCTTCGATCAGCGTGTGACCGCCCAACCGCTCGACGAGCCGGCGCACCGATCCGCCGCCGTCTTCGTGCAGGCTCGGCCCCGACAGGAAGGCGCTCACCGCGACGCATCGCGACCAGGCCGTCGGCTGACACGACGCGCTCAGGAGCGCGAGAAAGCCGCCGTAGCTCGTTCCGTACAGCATCGGCGCCTCGAGACCGACGGCGTCTCGCTGGTCGGCGAGCTGCCGGCCGAGCGCGGCGATGTCGTCCAGATCGGGGCCGCCCCAGGCGTTCTGGATCGCGAGGCGGTGGCCCGACCCGTACCCGGTGCTCCCGCGCTGGTTGGGGGCCACGACGGTCACGCCGGCGGCCGCCAGCCGTTGGAACAGCGGCTCGAAGTCCAGCTGCCAGGAGGCTTCAGGGCCACCATGGACGGCGATCAGCAGCCGTTGGGCGTAGCGCCAACCCGGGCCACCGTAGATGACCGCTTCGATCGGACCGCTCGGCCCCGCCAACCACTCCGCGTGCGCCGCGACGGCCGGTCGCAGCGGTTCGGGATCCTGCCAGGTGAGCGGCCGATCAGGAAGGCCGGCAAAGCCGGTCGGGTGCCGCGGCGCGGAGAACGTGACCTGCAGGCGGTCCGCCGACCACACCGCCGGTGACCGGATGACACCGGGCGATGTCGGGATCTCCCGCGCCAGCTCGGTGGCGAGGTCGTACTCGAACAGGTGGCTGCGTGCCCCCCGGGTGGCGACGACCGCCAGCCGTCCGCCGCCACGATCGAAGGCCAGCGGTGCCAGCGCGCCGGCAATCGCGCTCAGTCCGCCGAGCACGCGCCGGTCGCCGTTCTCGGACACCAGCGCGAGCTCGCCGCCCCCGTCGCGTTGCACGGCGACCAGCAGCTCGCGCGTCCCGGGCCGGGTGAGGATCGCGTGGGCGCCGGGCACAGGCCACGGCGAGAGCGAGCCCGTGGCGAGGTCGATGACCGCAACCCGGGTCTCGCCGTCGACCGTCTGGTTGACCGCCAGCAGGCGTCCCGCGCGGTCCAGCCAGCCCGCTGCCCGCAGCAGCCCGCGCGCGTCGGCGACCACCGGCGACAGCGATGGTGGGGAGCCCGAGATCCGCCAGACACGCGTGCGGCCGTCGGCATGCCCGAACCCCAACGCCACCGCATGGTCTGTCCCGGGGCCGGCCAGCAGATGCAGCCCGGTCTGCGGGAAGCGCTCCAGCAGGCGCGGGGCGAGCACCGGATCGAAGTGGGTGAGCTCGCAGCAGTCGGCGACCGGGGCGGACACCAGGACGGCGCCGTGCTCGGAGACGACGGGCTGCGCGTGACCGACGGCGCGCCCGGCCGTGTTGCAGGTGACAAACCGCGGGTGTCCGTCACCGAGCTCCCAGCGCTCCAGCGCCGACTCGCCGCCGCCGGTGCTCAGGCACACGCCGTATGAGCCGCGCGGCGAGATCGCGAAGTTCCTGCGCGACATGGCGACCGTGTCGGCGCCCCGGCCAGTCACACCATCACCTCCCGGGCGCGGCATCGGCCACAGCGGTCAGCGACGGCTCCGGCGCCATGAACCACCGGGGCCCCCCGTGGGACAGTCTCAGCAGGAGGCCGAGCACGCCGGCCAGTCCGGTGTTGAAATCCGCGGTCACCGACCGCTGGGTCTCGTCACCGACCACCCGCCGCCCGCCCAGGCGGGCGTGACGCAGGTAGATGCACGCCGCCAGCTCCTGCGCCCAGACGCGATAGCGGTCGCCGCAACCCGCGGCCGCCAGGTCAAGCAGAAACTCGGCGCCGCCGGCCACGCCGTGACAGCTGACGGCCGATCCCTGCCAGCGGCGCCGGTAGACGGCGACCGCCGCCAGCTCGGCGAGCCTGCGGTAACGCTCGTCTCCGTCGGCGAGCCACAGCCGGACGAGGAATGTGCCGATCCCCGACGCGCCGTTACACCAGTGGACCGATGCGGCGGAGCGCGTCGTCGCGGCGCCGGGCGCTTCCGGCCACAGCGCCTCCCCATGGCGGACGTCGGCCGCCCGGGCCAGCGTCGATCCCGCCTCCCGGGCGGCATCGATGAAGCTCGGCTCGCCCAGGCTCGCTCCGGCGGCGAGCAGGAAGGTCCCCACGCCCGCCACGCCATGGGCGAATCCCAGATGACGCAGCCCGGCCAGCTCCGAGTCAAAGCTCGCGGGGATCGGCCACAGCACCCCGGCGGGACCGCGCTCGGCGGCCGCCAGCAGTCCCTCGGCGCACTCCGCCAGCCGTTCGCCCAGCGCCGGATCGCCGGTGGCCTGCCACAGGTGCGCCAGCGCCAGCCCGGCGCCCGCCGCCCCGTGGCAGACATCGGGGTTCGGCCAGCGCACCGGCAGGTCCCGGATGATCGCCACCGCCGAGCCGGCCAGCTCGGGAGCGTCCAGCGCGCGCGCCGCCTCGTACAGCGCCCACGCCGTTCCCGCGCGGCCGAAGTACAAACCGGGCAGGCCACTCGGTTGGGTCGCCGCCGTCCGTGCCAGCCAGCCGGCGGCCGATCGCACTCCCTCACCGAGCCGCCGATCGCCCAGTTCCTCGTAGGCCCGGGCCAGGACAGCCAGGACGCCCGCTGCGCCATGCTGGGCATTGCACGGGTCCGTGCGCGAGCCGAACGATCCCGATCGCCACAGGCGCCCGGCGTCCGGCGTCATGCTCCCCAGCAGGTGGTCCAGGCCCTCCTCGAGCAGGCGATCGCCGTCGGCAGGCAGCCACGCCGGCGCGACGGCCGTCCGCTCGGCGACACACCGGCCGGCCGCGGCGGCCGACTGCCGTGGGCGCAGGCTGTCCAGCACCTGTGGCAGGGTCCAGCGCGCCTCGTGGTCCTCGGCCGTGAGGCCGATGATCGCCGGGGCGAGCAGGCGAAGTCCGCGATTGCGGGTCGCCATCGCCGCGACCAGCGGCTCGAGCCGCTCCGTCGCCGTCCTGATCGCGGGGGCGTCGTCGGGAAACGCCGGGTCGACGCCGGTGGCGAGAAAGAACAGGGTCGCGCCGAGCGAGTGAAGGTCCGCGGATTGCGCCGGCGCCGGGCCGTATGACGGCATCGCCACCACCTCCCTCGACGCGTAGGCGACGGTGTACGCGTTGACAACCGGCGTGCCGGGGTAGGTGACACATTCCAGATCCACGAGCCGGAGCGTCTCGTCGTCGGCCACCATCACGTTGTTGGGGTTGAGATCTCGCAGCACGACGCCGGCGCGGTGGGCGGCTGCGACCAGCTCCACGAGCTGCTGCGCGCGCCGGAGGGCCACGTCAGCCGGCAGTCCGCGGTCAGGCTCCGGGGTCTGCTCGAGCTGCTCATGGACCCAGTGGCGCAGCGTCGTTCCCCGCACCAGCTCCTCGACCAGGAACTGGTCGCCGCCCTGCTCCAGGGTCGCCACGAAGCCCGGAACGATGTCGGTGAGCCGCTGCAACATCGCCGCTTCGTTGCGCAGGGCATCGCGAGCGTCGGTGCCGGCGAGCGTGCTGGCCGCGTGCGAGCGGGCATGCTTGATCACGACGTCGGCTCCGCTCACCTGGTCGACGGCCCGGTAGACTCCGCCCTTGTTGGCGTGCTGGATCGCCGACGAGACGACGTAGCGCCCACCCAGAACGACCGCGCGGCGCGCCGCTGGTGCCGCCCGCGGGGGCCGGGGTGGTGTCGGCGCGTCCGGGAGCTGCGCCCAGTCGGGCGGCTCAAACCAGGCGTCGCGGCGGTCACTGACCAACGAGCCGTCCGGGGCGGTCAGTCGCGTCTCGTACGTGCCGTCGTTGGTCAGCGCCCGCGTGCCGACGAACGCTCCGAAGCGGTAGTGCACGAGGCTTCCGGGACGGTAGGGCCGATCCGACAGGATGCTCGGTCCCGCCAGGCCCCAGGTGGCGGCATGGAGGGCCTCGGCAATCGGGATGAGCTGGTCGGTGTCGTCCGGATACGCCGTGATGAACTTGCCGGCGCCGGCGCGTGCGAATCGCGTCGAAACCAGCTCTGACACGCCGGCGATCGAGCGGGCGAACTTGAACCGGCAGCCCGCGTCGACGAGGACCGGGGCCGCGCGGCTCAGGACGTGCGGTGCCGACAGCGGGGTTGCCGACACGTGCAGCTTCCAGCCCTGCAGGCCGATGGGCTCATCGGGGGCGCACACGTGACACCAGAAGTCGTCGGTGTGCATCTGCCAGTCCGCTCCGGCCCGGCGCAGGACCGACTGGACGACATCCCGCAGCAGATCCGGATCCTCGCGTCCGGCCGGCGATGTCTGCTCCAGTGCACCGTCGTCGTCTGTACATCGACCACCCATCACGTCCCCTTGCGTCTCGGTTTCGGACAGGAAGAGCACGGACGGCCGGCCGTGATACATGAGTGCCGGTGAGATTCGTGTCACCAGCGTGTGATCGGGGTTGCCCACAACGACACCTCGCCCGGTTACCGGCTGGTGCGGCTCGCTGGTCGGCGCGCGGCACCAGGGCGTGCGCGCGACCCTGGGCGAGCAGGGTCTTTGCCTTCTCCTCGACTGCGTGTACTGCGTCGGCGCCGGCGACCCACCGGGCGGGGGGCTGGTCGGTGTCGATCACGGGAGACGAGCGCGGCGCGAGCTTGGCGGGGTCACCGCCCTGTTGGCCGTTCATGCTCTGCCACGCTGCCTTGGGGCTGGCACTCTGCTCGGCGTTGTCGTCGATCGAGAGCTCAGCCCAGGTCGTGGACTCGGGGGTGAGCAGGTCGGTGCGAAAGAAGCCGGGTTCCACGATCGTCGTGGGGCTCGCATCGTTGGCAGCACCGCTCGGGTGACCGCCATCGTTCCGAACAGGAGCGTGCCGACCTGCGCCTGAACCTGAAAGCAAACGTCCACCGCCGGCGCGTTGGCGGGCTGCGATGGACCTCTGCGTCGGTGGTCGAGGTCAGCGTCCATCGCAACGAAATCGCGGCGCTGCGATGGATGTTGGCTTCGACCATCGCGGTCAACGTCCACGTGTGCCCGATCACAACGCACCGATGGACGATTGCCGACAGATCGACGCCCAGGACCCGCAGGCCTGCTCCCCGGCCAGGCCGAAATCGCGGCCATCCACAGCCGCAATCCCCAGCCCGTCGACGTTCATCGCGCGCCCCGGACGGCGGCCCGCAGGCGAGCCAGACCGACCGACGCCGGCGCGGCGGGCGGGCGCCGGCCCCGCGGCCGGCGCACCGGGCCGCCGGAGCCGGGTCACGCCGGTGGCGCCAGCGGGAGGTCCAAGGTGAACACGGCGCCGTCGACGTCGACGTGGCCGCCGTGGGCGGCGGCGATCGCGGCGACGATCGACAGCCCGAGGCCGGAGCCGGGCCGCCCCGACGCGTCCGCGCCGCGCCAGAAGCGCTCGAACAGGTGCTCGCGCTGCGCCGGGTCGGGGCCGGGGCCCTCGTCGCGCACCGCCAGCAGCGCCCGATCGCCGTCCGCCGCCAGCGACACCGTGACCGCGCCGCCGGCCGGGCCATGGACGAGCGCGTTGTCGATCAGGTTCGACAGCGCGCGGCGCAGGGCGTCCTCGTCGCCGCGAACGCTGAGCGCGGCGAGCGGGCCGAGCCGGAGGCGATCCTCGTCGCCGGCACCGGCGGCCGCCGCCCGGACGAGTGCGTCGAGGGCAACCGTCGACGACGGCGGCGCCGAGCCGCCGGCGCGCTCCAGGGCCAGCAGCGAGTCGACGAGCCGCGCCAGCCGGGTGGCGTCGTGGCGCAGGTCCGCCAGCACCTCGTCGTCGGCGCCGTGGCGGCCCGCGTACTCGACGTTGCCCAGCAGCGCGGTGACCGGCGTGCGCAGCTCGTGGGAGGCGTCGGCGAGGAAGCGGCGCTCGGACGCCCGCGCCCGCTCGAGCGCGGACAGCATCCGGTTGAGCACGCCGGTGAGCTGCCCGATCTCGTCTGAGGTGCCGGCCTCGGGCAGGCGGCGCGTGGGGTCGGCGGTGCGCTCGATCTCGCCCGCCGCCACGGCCAGCGAGCGCAGCGGGCGCAGGCCCCGGCGGGTCAGCATCGCCGCCCCGATCGCCGCCAGCAGGACGACGGCGGCGCCGCTCAGCGCGACGCCCGCGCCGAGGCTCCCGGTGACGCTCGCGATGTCGCTGGTGTCAGACGCCACCAGCACCGCGCCGCCGGCCGCCGGGCCGCCGGCATCGGCGATCGGGGCGGCGAACATCCGCCACGGACGCCCGGCGAGCTCGATGTCCTCCACGCCGGTCCTCCCCCGGCGCAGCGCGGCGCGGGCGAGCGCGTCCTCGGGCAGGACGCCCGCTCCGAGACTGAGCGAGCGGGCGACGATCCGCCCGTGGGCGTCGAGCACCTCGACCGACAGCTGGCGACCGGACACCGGGCTGTCGAGCGCGCCGGGCGCCGACAGCACGGCCGGGGCCGAGACGGCGAGCTGCCCGACCTCCTCGGCACGCGAGCGCAGCGCCGCGTCCAGCGAGCTGCGCAGCTGGTGGTTGACGAGCAGCACGGTGATCACCGCGAACAGGACGATCGCCGCCAGGATCGACGCGGCGGCCGCGGCCGCGAGCCGGGCCCGGAGCGTGCGCAGCGCGATCAACCCGGCACCGCTCCGGACACCCCAAGCTCCAATAATGGCGCTTCCTTACCCAATGAAGACCTTTCCGGCTACCGTTCCGAGCGGACGCGACATGGAGGGTTGCACGTGGTGCAGGAACAGGAAGGGACCGGCGAGCCCGCGAAGGTGATGCTCGTCGCGGCGCAATCGAGCGCCGCGACCACGATCGGGGAGATGCTGCGGGAGGGTTGGCCGCACGGGCTGGTCATCAGCCAGACCGGGCGGATTCTCGATGCGACCCATGAGCTGCTGGAGTACGGGGCCACCTGCGTGCTGCTCGACGCCGGGCCGGGCGGATCGCCGGTGGCCGGGATCGAGCAGTTGCGCACCGCCGCGCCCCACACGCCGATCATCACGCTCGCGGCGTCGCGCGACGAGGAGCTCGGGATGGCAGCGGTGGCGGCCGGCGCCCAGGACTGCCTCGTGATGTCCGAGCTGTCGGGGGCCCGGCTGGCGCGGGCGATCCGGTTCGCGGTCGAGCGCAAGCGCCTGGAGGCGGTGCTCGCCCACCAGGCGCTGCACGACCCGCTCACCGGGCTGCCCAACCGCACGCTGTTCCTCGACCGCCTGCGGGTCGCGCTGGACCGCTCGCGCCGCAATGGGTCGCCGGTGACCGTGATGTTCCTCGACGTCGACGGCTTCAAGGAGGTCAACGACACGCTCGGCCACGCCGCCGGCGACCGGCTGCTGGCGCTGCTGGCCGACCGCTTCCGCGGCCTGATGCGCCCGATGGACACGGCGGCGCGGTACGGCGGCGACGAGTTCACGTTCCTGTTCGAGGGGCTGGCGGGCGAGCGCGAGGCCGGTCTGATCGCGCACCGCGTCAGCCACGCGGCCGGGCTGCCGGTGGCGCTCGGGGACGTCGAGCGGTCGGTCCCGGTGAGCATCGGCGTGACGATGGTCAGCGATCCGTCGACGAGCTCCGACCAGGCGATCAGCGACGCCGACACCGCGATGTACCGCGCCAAGAAGCTCGGCGGGGCGCGCGTCGAGGTGACCGCGGCCTCCGCGCGCGGCCCCGCGGGCGCCGCCGCACGCGCCCCGGCGGACGCGGACGCGGCCGGGCGGTCGGAGCTGGAAGCCGATCTGCGGGAGGCGATCGCGCGGTCGCAGCTGCGCGTGCACTATCAGCCGCGGGTCGCCCTCGACGCCGGCTCCGGCGTGGTCGGCTTCGAGGCGCTCGTGCGTTGGAACCACCCCGAGCGCGGGCTGATCGGGCCCGAGGAGTTCATCGGGGTGGCCGAGGAGACCGGTCTGATCGTCGAGATCGGCGAGTGGGTGGTGCGCGAGGCGCTCGCCCACGTCCGCGGATGGCGCCGGTCGCGCCCCGGCCTGACGGTCTCGGTCAACCTCTCGGCTCGTCAGCTCGACGATCCCGAGCTCGTCTGGCGCCTCGGCGCGGCGGTGCGCGCCGGGGCCGACGAGCCCGGGGTGCTGTGCCTGGAGGTGACCGAACGCTCGGTCTCCCAGCGGCCCGAGGTCGCCCGGCGCCAGCTCGGCGCCCTGCGCGAGCTGGGGATCAAGGTCGCGATCGACCGCTTCGGCGCCGGCGCCTGCCCGACGTCGACGATCGAGCGCCTGCCCGTCGACATGCTGAAGATCGATCGCAGCCTCGTCTCGGGGCTCGGCCCCGGCCCCGGCGAGCGCGAGTCGGTCGGCGCCGCGGTCGCGCTCGGGCACACGCTCGGCCTCGACGTCGTGGCCGAGGGCGTGGAGACCGACTCCCAGCTCGAACAGGTGCGCGCGCTGGGGTGCGATGGCGCTCAGGGGTTCCTGTTCAGCGCGGCGATCCCCGGGGCCGGCGTCGACGAGCTGCTCGCCCGGCACTGACCCGGTCCGCGGGTCACGCTCGCAGCACGAACCCCGAGCCGCGCAGCGTGCGGATCAGCGGCGGCTCGCCGAGCTTGCGCCGCAGCCGCGTGATGTAGCGGTCGACGACGTTGGGCTCGGCGGCGTCCGCCCAGATCTCGTGCAGCGCCCGCTCGCGGGTGACGGTGTGGCCGGTCTCGCGCAGCAGCAGCTCCAGCAGCGCGGTCTCGCGGCCGGTCAGCTCCAGCGCGCGCCCGTCGCGCGTCGCGGTCCGTCCCGCCACGTCCAGGCTGAGGTCGGCATAGGAGAGCACCGGCTCGGCGGCGCGCCCGCGCCGGGTGAGCGCGCGCAGCCGGGCGATCAGCTCCGAGTTGGCGAACGGCTTGACGAGGTAGTCGTCGGCGCCGGACTCCAATCCGGCCACGCGGTCGGCAACGGCGTCGCGCGCGGTCAGCATCAGGATCGGCGTCGGCAGTCCCTTGCCGCGCAGCCGCCGGCAGACCGCGAGGCCGTCGAGCGTCGGCATCGCCACGTCGAGCACGATCACGTCGGGCGCCGAGCGCTCGACGGCGGCGAGCGCCGCGCCGCCGTCGCCGGCGACGGTCACGTCGAACCCCTCGGCGGCCAGCGTGCGCCCGAGCATCCGCCGCAGCGACGGGTCGTCGTCGACGACCAGCACCCGCTCGCGGGGCGACGGATCCGGCTCAGCCACCCGCCACGTCGCGGCGCATGAAGACGAGGAACGCCGCGAGGATCGCCGGGATGCCGTAGAGCGCGCACACCCACGCCGCCTGCACGATCGGCGACCAGTCGATCGGGGTGCGCAGCAGTCCCTGCCAGGCATTGAACTGGGTGCTGAGCAGGTAGGGCTGCACCGACCCCAGCCCGGGAAGCACGCCGATCAACTGGATCAGCAGCGAGATCATCAGCGTGCCGACGACCGCGGCCGCGCTGTTGCGGGTGACCGCCGACAGCAGCAGGCCGATGCAGACGATCGCCGCGATCGGGATCAGGTAGATGAGCAGGCTCACGTAGACGAGCTCCAGCGCCTTGGGGGCGGTGACGATCGTCCCCGAGAGGCTCTGCAGGGAGTTGAACCCCGACTGCAGGCTCCCCGCGACGACCGCGACGGTGCCGCACAGCAGGATCGCCGTCACCGCGTAGGTGGCGGCCGCCAGCGTCTTGCCGACGAACAGCTGCCAGCGCTCGAGCGAGCGCGTGAAGATCGTCTTCAGGGTCCCGTTGTGGTCCTCGGAGGCGAAGATGTCCCCGGCCACCAGCGCGGTGATCAGCGGGAACATCCAGACCGCGCCGAACAGCAGGATGACGAGCGGCACCGCGAGCCCGCTGCGGTTGAGATATGAGGAGAAGGCGAAGTCGCCGCCGTGGTCGTGGTGATGCTGGAGGCGGATCGCGACCACGAACAGGATCGGGACGATGATCGCCGCGCCGAGCCCGAGGTAGGTGCGCTTCTGATGGCGCAGCTTGAACAGCTCCCACCGGTAGACGGTCCCGATCCCGGGCATCAGCGCGCGGGCTCCGGGGCGGGGGCGTCGTGACCGGTGCTCGGCGGGGCGGCGGGCGGTGGCGGCGCCGCGCCGTCGCCTTCGGTGAAGGAGAAGAACAGGTCCTCGAGGGTCACGGTCTGCGGGGCCATCGCGACGATCAGCGCGCCGGACTCGACGAGCGCCTGTGACAGCAGGCCGACGGCGCCCTCCTCGGCGGCGAACGTGATCCGGCCGTGCTCGTCGGTGCGGGCGTCGGCGATCCCGGACTGCGCGCGGCACACCGCCAGCGCGCGCTCATCGTCGGTCGTCTGCAGGCGGTACAGGCTGCTGGCGCCGCGCTTGAGGGTCGCGATCTCGCCCTCGTAGACGATCCGCCCCGAGCGCACGATCGCCACCCGGTTGCAGACGTCCTCGACCTCGGTGAGCAGGTGGCTGGACAGCAGCACCGTCATCCCCTGGTCGGCGAGGCGCCGGATCAGCAGCCGCATGTCGCGCATGCCGGCCGGGTCCAGGCCGGTCGCCGGCTCGTCGAGCAGCAGCAGCTTGGGGTCGCGCAGCAGCGACGCCGCGATCCCCAGCCGCTGGCGCATCCCGTGGGAGAAGCCGCCGACGCGATCACGCTCGCGCGAGGTCAGCTCGACGGTCTCCAGCGCGTCGTCGATCCGGCCGGAGGCGCCGAACCCGTCATAGGCGGCGAGCATCTCCAGGTTGCGCCGGGCGCTGAGGTACGGATAGAACGTCGGCGCCTCGACGAAGCCGGCCACCCCCTCCAGCGCGCGGACGCTCACCTGCGGGTCGCGCCCGAACAGGCGCACGCTGCCCTCGGTCGGGCGGATCAGCCCGAGCATCATCCGCAGCGACGTCGTCTTGCCCGCGCCGTTGGGCCCGAGATAGCCGTACACGTCGCCGCTGCGCACGGTCAGGTCGACGCCCGCGACCGCGGTGAGCTCGCCGTAGCGCTTGACGAGCCCGCGCACCTCGATCGGGGCGGGGCCGGCGTGCGCAGCGTCCGGGTCGCCGGCGTCGCTTCCGGGTTCCGGGTTCACCGCGTCAGGGCCCGCGCCGCCTCGTCGGCCGCGGCGGCCGGCACCGAGCCGAGCACCGTGTAGGCGACGCCGCCACTGGTGAAACGGACGACCGTGCCGAGCGCGGTGTCGAGCTCCTGTCCGGTGGCGCCGTTGATCGAGACCGTCGGGAGGCTGAGGCCGCTGCCGCTCGGGCCGCTGCTCTGGGTGGCGGCCTTCGGCGCCGCCGACCCGGACCCGGCGCGCTGCTCGATCACGGCGATCCCGCCGAGGTTCTCGCCGTAGGTGACGAGCGCGGCCGGCGTACCCGCCCAGTCCAGCAGGGCGACGTCGTGGCGCGGCAGCCCGACGAGCGTGGACGGCGGCGCGAAGTGGAACGACAGCTTGGCGGCGACGGCGGCGACGCCGGTCACCGCATGCTCGCGCGTGGCGTGGGCGTGGGCGTGGGCGTGGGCGTGGGCGTGGGCGTGGGCGATCATCGGCGCGGTCGGGTTGATCGCGGCGGTCGAGGCGCCGGCGATCCTGACGAGCTTGTCGCCGGCCGGCGGTGAGACGGCGAAGTCCGAGGCCGCCACCCGGCCGTAGGAGATGTTGCTTGCCTTGAGCTCCAGCACCGGGGTGCTGTTGCCGCGCGCGTAGACGGCGATGTCGAGCGGCACGCCCCGGATCGCGTCCCACGCCGCCTCGGCGGAGCCGAGCAGCCCGCCGTCGTGCTTGGGCGAGACGGTCACCGAGTAGGCCGCCTGCCCGGCGACGTCGGTCGGCCGTGCGCCGGTCAGGTCGACGCGCTTGGCCAGATCGGTCAGGTCGGTCTGAATCTGCGCGACCGACGGGATCGCGCCTGTCGCCGGCTTCGACGCGGTGCGCGCGTGCGCCGTGGCGGCCGGCAGCGTGCCCTCGTAGACGGTGCTCGACGCCGGATCGGAGACCCAGAACGAGCGCTGATCGACGACGATCTGGGAATCGCCGTTGCTGGACTGCAACTCCAGCCGCAGCCGGCCGTCGGCGGCGACCCACAGGCGCCCGGTGGCTCCCTGCAGGATCGGATCGCCCGCGCCGCCGGTGAAGTCAGATGAGCCAATCAGATTGTTGGTGAACGTGATGTCGGCGGAGATCCCGGCGACCTTGCCGCCCCTGAGGGCGTTGTGGAGCGCCTGCGCGAGGGATCGCGGCGGCGGAACCGGACCGCGACCGGCGGCGGCGACGGCAATCGCTGCGCCGGCGACGATCACGACGACCGCGGCGGCGATCACGCCGAGCAGGCGCCGGGTGGAAGCGGTGCGGATGAATTTCATGGGATCTCTGCCTTTCGGGAAGCTGAGTCCACGATCGCAGACAAACGTGAAATTACTTTGACAGACGCGGTCCGCCGGGCGCTACCGTCGGGGAGCGTGTGCCGGCTGTTCGGAATGAGCGGAGGAGCCGAGCCCGTGCGGGCGACGTTCTGGCTGCTCGAGGCGCCGGACTCGCTGGCGCGTCAGAGCCGCCGCGAGCCGGACGGCACCGGGCTCGGAAGCTACGACCCCGACGGCCGGCCGGTCGTGTCCAAGCAGCCGCTGGCCGCCTACCGTGACCACGAGTTCGCGCGCGAGGCCAAGGAGGTCGTCTCGCGGACATTCGTGGCCCACGTCCGCTACGCCTCGACCGGCGCGCTGGACGTGCGCAACACGCACCCGTTTGCGCAGGACGGACGGTTGCTGGCCCACAACGGGGTGATCGAGGACCTCGGCGCGCTCGAGCGCGAGCTCGGCGACGCGATGTCGCTGGTCGGCGGCGACACCGACTCCGAGCGCTTCTTCGCGCTGATCACGCGCGAGATCGGCCGCGACGGAGACGTCACCGGCGCGATCGAGCGCGCCGCGGGCTGGGTGGCGGGCCATCTGCCGCTGCTGTCGCTCAACCTCGTGCTGATCACCGCGTCGGAGCTGTGGGCGTTGCGCTATCCCGACACCCACGAGCTGTGGGTGCTGGAGCGCGCCGCGGGCGGGCCAGGCGGCAACCGCCATCTCGAGCACGCCGGCGCGCGGGGCAGCATCCGGGTGCGATCGGCGGCGCTCGCCGCGCGGCCGGCGGTGGTGATCGCCAGCGAGCGGATGGACGAGGACTCCGGCTGGCGGCTGCTCGATCCCGGCGAGCTGTTGCACGTCGGCGGCGACCTGCGCGTGACGCGGCGCCCGGCGCTGGAGAGCGCGCCGGCTCACCCGCTGACGCTCGCCGACCTCGATCCCCGCGCCCGCGAGTCCCAGCGCCCCAGCGGCCCCGCTCAGGGTCCGCCCAGCAGCTCGGCGAGCGCCTCGACGACGTCGTCCTGATCGCGCTCGGACAGCTTGGGGCTGAGCGGCAGGCTCAGCGTGCGCTGCGAGATGTCGGTGGCGACCGGGAAGTCCGCCGGCGACAGGCCGTAGCGATCGCGGTAGTAGGGGTGCAGGTGCACTCCGCGGTAGTGCACGCCGGTCCCGATCTTGCGTTCGCTGAGGCCGTCCAGCAGCCGGTCGCGCTCGATCGGCGCGTCCGTGCCGACGAGCACCTGGTAGAGGTGGCGGGCGTGGCGGCTGCCCGGCTGGGCCGGCGCGGGCGTCGTCAACGGGAGTCCCGCCAGCCGCTCGTCGTAGCGCTCCCACAGTTGCGCGCGGCGCTCGATCCAGGCGTCGAGATGTGACAGCTGGTGCAGGCCGAGCGAGGCCTGGACGTCGGTCATGTTGTACTTGTAGCCGGGGCGGATGACCTCGTAGTGGCGAAAGCCGGTGTCCGAGAAGCGCTGCCATGCCCCGAGGCTGAGACCGTGCAGCGCCAGCCGCTCGACCTCCTCGGCGATCGCCGCCGAGTCGGTGACCACGGCGCCGCCCTCGATCGTCGTGATGTTCTTGGTCACGTAGAACGAGAACGCCGCGACGTTGCCGAACGCCCCGATCCGCCGCCCCTGCCACTCGGTGCCGATCGCGTGGGCGGCGTCCTCGACGACGAGCAGCGCGTGGCGGTCGCGCAGCGCGGCCAGCCGGTCCATGTCGACCGGGCGGCCGGCCAGGTGGACCGGCATGATCGCCTTGGTACGGGAGGTGATCGCCGCCTCGGCGGCGTCGAAGTCGATCAGCCCGGTGCCCGGGTCGCTGTCGACGAGCACCGGCGTGGCGCCGGCGTGCTCGACGGCGTTGGCCGAGGCCACGAACGTCATCGCCGGCACGAGCACCTCGTCGCCGGCGCCGATCCCCAGCACCTGCATCGACAGCATCAGCGCCGCGGTGCAGGAGGCGACGCAGCGGACGTATGGCGCGCCGACGTAGTCCGACAGCATCTGCTCGAAGCGCGCCACCTTCGGCCCGGTGCCGATCCAGCCCGAACGCAGGGACGCGACGACCTCGGCGATCTCCTCCTCGCCGATCACCGGACTGCCGAAGATCAAGAACTCGTCCCGCAAGTGCGCTCGCGGAGCCTAGCGGGCGCCGGCTTTAAGCTTGTCGAGAGTGAGCGCGACCCTCCCTCCCGGCCCCTCGCTGCCGCGCGTCGTGCAGACGGCGGGGTTCATCCTGGGCGGGGCGCGCTTCCTGGAGGCCTGCCGGCGGCGCTACGGCGACACGGTGACGTTCGGCACGCTGTTCGACGAGCGCTTCGTGATGGTGTTCGACCCCGAGCTGGTCAAGCAGGTGTTCCAGGGATCGGGCGACCAGCTGCACGCCGGCGAGGCCAACGCCCTGCTCGGCCCGATCCTCGGCGAGCGCTCGGTGCTGCTGCTCGACGGCGCCGAGCACCTGCGCCATCGCCGCCTGATGCTGCCCTCCTTCCATGGCCGCCAACTGCTCGCCCACGCCGCCGTGATGCGCGACAGCGCCGATGCCGAGATCGACGCCTGGCCGGTCGGCGAGCCGTTCGCCGCGCTGGGCTCGATGCAGTCGCTGACCCTGCGGGTCATCCTGCGCGGGGTGTTCGGCTACCGCCCGGGCGGCGCCGAGGACGAGCTGGGCCGGGCGCTGCGGGCGATGGTGGAGCCGCTGTCGCGCCCGAGCGGGTTGATGGCGATCGCCGCCGTCTCCCGGGGGCGCGACCGCCGCCGGGCGGCGCGCGAGTTCGAGGCCCGCAAGCGCGCCGTCGACGAGATCCTCTACGCCGAGATCGCGCGTCGGCGCGCGTCCGACGACCTCGCCGCGCGCGAGGACGTCTTCTCGGCGCTGCTGCTCGCCCGCGACGAGGAGGGCGGCGAGCTCACCGACCGCGAGGTCCGCGACGAGCTGCTGACGTTGATGCTGGCCGGGCACGAGACGACGGCCACCGGCCTGGCCTGGACGCTGGACCTGCTGCTCCACGAGCCGCGCGTGCTCGAGCGCGCCCGCGAGCGCGAGGACCGCTACCTCGACGCCGTCGCCAAGGAGGCGCTGCGGCTGGCACCGGTGATCCCGGGGGTCGGGCGCGTGGTGCGCGAGCAGCCGTTCGCGCTCAACGGCTACGTCGTGCCGACGGGCGTCGAGATCAACCCGTCGATCCGCACCCTGCACCGGCGCGCGGACCTCTACCCCAGTCCCGGGCGGTTCGTGCCCGAGCGCTTCCTCGGCCCCGAGCCGCCCGACACCTACACCTGGATTCCGTTCGGCGGGGGCACGCGCCGCTGCCTGGGGGCGAGCTTCGCGCTGATGGAGATGCGGATCGTGCTCGCGCGCGTGCTGGAGCGCACGACGCTGGAGGCGTATGACGCGGAGCCGGCCGCCGCGCAGCTGCGCGCGATCACGCTCGCGCCCAAGGGCGGCGTGCGGGTGATCCAGCGGGCCGCGCCGCGCCCCGCCTGACCGCCCGCGCGCGGGTTGTCACCGACTTGTATTGACATGTCGCCCGGGCCGCTGGCAGACTGGCTCGAGCATGGCCGCCCGACCAACGCCCTCCCCCCGCCACGCCGAGATCGCGCACGCGCTGCGCGAGCAGATCCGCGCCGGCGAGCTCGGCCCCGGCGCGCCGCTGCCGTCCGAGGCGCGCCTCACCGCGCGCTTTGACGTCTCGCGCGGGACCGTGCGCCAGGCGCTCGCCGCGCTGCGGGCCGAGGGGCTGATCACCGGCACGCGCGGCCGGGTGCCGGTCGTGCGCCCCACCGGCCTTACGCAGAGCTTTGACCAGTTCGTGTCGTTCTCGCGCTGGGCACAGCGACTGGGCCGCACGCCGTCGGCGCGCACGCTGGAGCTCGCCCGGCGCCCCTGCGAGCCGTCCGTCGCCGCGCAGCTGGAGATCGAGCCGGGCACGCCGGTGTTTGACTACACGCGGCTGCGCCTGCTCGACGGCGAGCCGGTGATGATCGAGCGCACGACGCTGCTGGAGCCGATCGGCCGGCTGCTGCTGGACTGCGACCTCGAGACCGGCTCGGTCTATGAGCAGCTCGCCCGGCGCGGGATCGAGTTCAGCGAAGCGCAGCAGACGATCGCCGCGATCGCCGCCGGCGCGCAGGACGCCGGGCTGCTGGGGCTGGCCAGGCGGGCGCCGATCCTGGAGGTCCGCCGGCGGGCGCTGAATCCCGCCGGGGTGGCGCTGGAGTGGTCACGCGATCGCTATCGCGGTGATGCGATCGAGATCACGATCCACAACCAGCATGCGCTGCCCCGCTCGAGCGTCATGCTGCAAACGGCGCGCAACGGTCGCTGAGCGAACGAGCGCTAACTTGTATAGTCAGGCTGTGACGTCGTCCGAGTCCGAGTTCGAAGCCAACGGCCGCCGCTACCGGATCCCCCGGCGCCCCGTGCTCGCGATCTGCGCCGACGGCTGGGACCCCGCCTACCTCGACGACGCGCTGGAGCGCGGGCTGATGCCCCGGCTCGCCGCCGCGCTGGCCGCCGGCGGCGTCTACACGCTCGGGCGCGCACAGATGCCGACGTTCACCAACCCCAACAACGTGGCGATCGTGACCGGCGTCCCGGCGTCGCGCAACGGGATCGCCGGCAACCACTACCTCCGGGACGGCGAGGAGGTCCAGGTCACAGACCCCAGCTTCCTGCGCGCCACGACGATCCACGCGGCGGCCGCGCAGGCCGGAGTGCCCGTCCTGTGCGTCACCGCCAAGGACAAGCTGCGCCGGCTGCTGGCGACGGGCGGGGTGCCGGCGTTCAGCGCCGAGCTGGCCCACGAGCAGGCGCTGGGCGACGGCACGCCGATCGTCGAGGTGATCGGCCGGCGCAATCCTGGGATCTATGACTGGGAGCTGTCGCCGTATGCGATCGATCTGGCGCTGGCGCTGGCCGCGCGCACGCAGGCCCGGCTCGTGTACGCCTCGCTGACCGACTTCGTCCAGCACGCCGCCGCTCCCGGCGAGGGCCCCGCCGACGCCTTTTACCGGGCGGTGGACGCGTCGATCGGCCGCGCGCTGGAGGCCGGGTTCGCCGTCGGACTCGCCGCCGACCACGGGATGAACGCCAAGTCGTCAGCCGACGGGAGCCCCAACGTCCGCTTCCTCGACGACGCGCTGGCCGCCGCCGGGATCCGCAGCGCCCGGACGCTGTGCCCGATCACCGATCCCTACGTGGCCCACCACGCCGCGCTCGGGTCGCTGGCCTGGGTGCACCTCGGCGACCTCGCCGAGCTCGACCGCGCCCGGGGAGCGCTCGCCGCGCTGCCCGGCGTCGAGGGGGTGCTCGACCGCTTCGCGGCGGGGGCGAGCTTCGACCTCCCGCCCGACCGGATCGGCGACCTGATCGTGCTCGCCGACGCCCACACGGTGCTCGGCCGCTCGCGCGACGCGCATGACCTCAGCGCCCTGCACGGCGCGCTGCGCTCCCACGGCGGCCTGCACGAGCAGACGGTCCCGATCGTGCTCTGCCAGCCGCCGGCGGCGGGCGCGCTCGACGGCCGGACGCTGCACAATCGTGACCTCCACGACCTGCTGCTCAACTGCGTATGACCGCCGTCGAGGTCCTGTCGGTGCGGTCGCCCGCCACCGGCGAGCTGGTCGGCGAGGCGCCGGTGTCGAGCCCCGCCGAGGTTCGCGCGGTGCTCGGCGACGCCGCCGCGGCCGCCGGTTCGGCGGCGGCGCAGGCGCGCCATCTGCGCGCGCAGATGCTGTTCTCGGTCGCCGAGCGCCTGCTGGAGCGCGGCGATCAGCTCGCCCGCCTGATCACGCTCGAGTCCGGGCTGTGCCTGAAGGACACCCGCCACGAGGTCGCGCGCGCCGCCGACGTGTTCCGGTTCGCGGCGACCGAGGCCCTGCGCGACGAGGGTGAGACGTTCGCCGGCGACATCTCGGCGCTCGGCGCCGATCGCCGGGCGCACACGCTGCGCGTCCCGGTGTCGCTGGTGGCGGCGATCACGCCGTTCAACCATCCGCTCAACCAGGTCGCCCACAAGCTCGCCCCCGCGCTCGCGGCCGGCGCCCCGATCGTGCTCAAGCCGTCCGAGCGCACCCCGCTCAGCGCGCTCGCGCTGTTCGCGCTCGTCGCCGAGTGCGAGCCCGCCGGCGCGCCGTGGGCGCGCATCGTCTGCGGCGACCCGGTCGCGATCCTCGACGCGTTCCTCGCCGATCCGGCGGTCGACGTCGTGTCGTTCACCGGCGGGGTGGCGGTCGGCAAGTCGATCGCTGAGCGGCTGGGCTACCGCCGGGCGGTGCTCGAGCTGGGGGGCAACGACCCGTTGATCGTGCTCGCCGACGCCGACCTCGAGGAGGCCGCGCAGCTCGCCGTCCGCGGCGCGTTCGCCAACTCCGGCCAGCGCTGCAGCGCGGTCAAGCGGATCATCGCCGTCGAGCCGATCGCCGACGAGCTCGCGCAGCGGATCGCCGACGGCGCCCGCGCCCTGCGCTGCGGCGACCCGCTCGACGAGGCGACCGACATCGGGACGGTGATCGACGCGGCGTCGGCGCGGCGGATCTGCGACCGCGTCGGCGATGCGGTCGCCCGCGGCGCGCGGCTGCTGTGCGGCGGCGAGCGCGACGGCGCCCAGGTGACGCCCGCCGTGCTCGATCACGTCACGCCGGCGATGGAGCTGGTGGCGCTGGAGACGTTCGGCCCGGTCGCGCCGATCATCCGCGTGGCCGGCCTCGACGAGGCGATCGCGACCGCCAACGGGACGCCCTACGCGCTGTCGAGCGGCGTCTGCACGTTCGACTGGCGGTCGATCGCCCGCTGCATCCGCGAGCTGCGCGCGGGCACGGTCAACATCCGCGAGGTGCCGGGCTGGCGGACCGAGCTGACGCCGTTCGGGGGGACCGGCGACAGCGGCCTCGGGGTCAAGGAGGGGGTGCGCGAGGCGATCGGCGCGATGTCCCACACCAGGCTCTACACGCTGCCGTGGAGCTGACCGGTACCGTCCCCGCTGTGCTGCTCTACGAATCCGCGATCTCGGGCAACTGCTACAAGGTCCGGCTGCTGTTCGCGCAGCTGGGGATCGACTACGA
>JBELAG010000589.1:0-2707 GCA_049509055.1 Solirubrobacteraceae bacterium | reverse complement strand
AGATCCTCGGTCCGGGGCGGGCAGATGATGATGTCGCCGAGCTCCCGCGGGCCGGCGCTGACGCCGTCCTCGTCGACGCCGAAGGAGAGGACGTCGGTGGCGTCGTCGATCTGGCGGTAGCGAAGGTTGAGATCGCGGCTGCGCTGCTCGTCGACGAACTCGATCGCGACATGGCCCTCCTCGATGCCCGCCGAGGACAGGGCCAGCGCGCACAGCTCCTCGAGCTCGACCGCGGTCGGGCCGCCGGTGGTGGCCACTTCGATCCCGATCACCTCGACGTCGAGCATCCCGGCGGCTCGTCAGGCCCGCTTGCGCGGGAACAGCTCCGGCGCGAGCCGCTGCTGATGCTCGTTGTAGGCGGCGACGATCCGGCGCACGAGCTTGTGGCGCACGACGTCCTCCTCGCCGAAGCGCACGAAGTCGATGCCCTCGACGTGCTCGAGGATCTCCGAGACGACGACGAGGCCCGACCCCTGCTCGCGCGGGAGGTCGATCTGGGTGACGTCGCCGGTGACGACCATCTTGGAGTTGAAGCCCAGCCGCGTCAGGAACATCTTCATCTGCTCGGGGCTGGTGTTCTGCGCCTCGTCGAGGATGATGAAGCTGTCGTTGAGCGTGCGCCCGCGCATGAAGGCCAGCGGCGCGACCTCGATCACCCCGCGCTCCAGGTGCTGGGAGACGCGCTCGGGGTCCAGCATGTCGTGCAGCGCGTCGAACAGCGGGCGCAGGTACGGGTCGACCTTGGCCATCAGGTCGCCGGGCAGGAAGCCGAGCCGCTCGCCGGCCTCGACCGCGGGGCGGGTGAGGATGATCCGGTTGACCTCGCGGCGGCTGAGCGCCGCGGCCGCGAGCGCGACCGCCAGGAACGTCTTGCCGGTGCCGGCGGGCCCGATCCCGAAGGTGATCGTGTTGGCGCGGATCGAGTCGACGTAGCGCTTCTGGTTGAGGGTCTTGGGCGCCACCTTGGTGGCGCGGTGGCGCCAGACGACGTCCTCGAGGATCTGCGACGCCGACTCGTGCTCGTCGAGCGCGCGGGTCACCGCCTCGACCGTCCCCGGCGCGATCTCGTGCCCCTGGGCGATCAGCTCCGCGAGCTCGCGCACGACCGCCTCGGCGGCCTCGACGGCGCCGGCGGCCCCCTCGAGCGTGATCACGTTGCCGCGCAGGAAGATGTCGCAGTCCATGTGGGACTCCAGCGCGCGCAGCACCGCGTCCTCGCTGCCCGCCAGCTCGGCGGCGACGGCGTTGTCGAGCTCGATCGCCTTGCGCACTAAGCGGATCCCGCGATTGGGAGCATCATGCGCCCAGCGCCGCGCGGACGCGTGCGGAGGCCCGCTTGCCGTCGGCGCGACCTCCGGTCTCGGCCATCACCGCTCGCATCACCTCGCCCATCTCCCGCGGGCTGGTCGCGCCCGTGTGGGCGATCGCCCGGGCGACGATCCCGTCCAGCTCGGCGTCGTCGAGCTCGGCGGGGAGATAGCCCGAGATCAGCCTGGCCTCGGACTCCTCCTGCTCGGCGAGCTCGGGGCGGCCGCCGTCCCGGAACTGCGTCGCCGCCTCCAGGCGGCGCTTGCGCTCGCGCCGCAGAACCGCCAGCTCGTCGTCGGAGCCGTCCTTGGCGGCCTTCTGCAGCTCGGACAGCACGAGGCGCAGCGCGCCGACGCGCTGTTTCTCGCCCGCCTTCATGGCGGTCGTGATGTCGGATCTGAGCTGCTCGGTGACGGTCATCGTGCGCCCGCTTAACGATAGCCCTCACGCTCCCGGCAGCTCGCACCTGATCCCGTCGCCGTGCAGCTCGACCGCGCGCGCGGTCACGATCTCCCCTCGGGATCCGGCGCCCGGGGGCAGCCGGCAGCGGACGTAATCCGGCGTGTAGCCGGAGCACTGGGCATCGGCCAGCTTGTCGATCAGGACCTCCTGGAGGTCGCCGAGGCGCGCGCTGCGATACAGGCGCGAGCGGACCTCCGAGCGCGCGCGCAGCACCTGGGAGCGGCGCCGCTTCTCCTGCGCCGGGACGCGGTCGCCGAGCGCCGCGGCGGCCGTCCCCGGCCGCGGCGAGTAGGCGAAGGCGTGCACGCGGGAGATCCCGGCGGCGTCGATCACCTCCAGGGTCCGCTCAAACGCCGCCTCGTCCTCGGTGGGAAAGCCGACGATCACGTCGGCGGTGACGTTGATCGCGTCCCGCCCACCCACCGCGGCGCGCAGCCGCGCGATCTGCTCGACGTACTCGGCGGCGGTGTAATGGCGCCCCATCGCGGCCAGCACGCCGTCGTCGCCCGACTGCAGCGGCACGTGCAGGTGCGGGCACACCCCGGGCTCGTCGGCGAGCGCGCGCAGCAGCGCGTCGCGGACGTGGATGACCTCCACGCTCGACAGCCGGACGCGCGCAACGCCGGGGACTCGCGCCACCTCGATCATCAGCTCGCCCAGGTCCAGGCCGTGCTGCGGATCGCGGTAGCCCCCGACGCTGATCCCGGTCATCACCATCTCGGGCTGCCCGAGCGCGACCCGCTGGGCGACCTCGCGCAGGATCGCGCCCGACGGCCGCGACCGCGCGTCGCCGCGGACGGCGGGGATGATGCAGTACGCGCAGTGGCAGTCGCAGCCGTCCTGAACCTTGACGAAGCCGCGCGTCCGGGTGGGCGGCGGCGCGAGCGCGCGCTCGCGCGTCAGCAGGTCGTGCTCGAGGTCGACGCAGCCCGGGTCG
>JBELAG010000588.1:0-2710 GCA_049509055.1 Solirubrobacteraceae bacterium | reverse complement strand
CCCCCCCGACCCCCAGATCGCGCCGCCACCCCCCACCTGATCCGGCGCCACCTCGAAATCACTCGGCGTCCCCCCCGCCTCAGACACCCCCACCAGATACCCGTTATAGGTCGCGCAATCCCCGTCATTACCGCCAAACCCCGCAAACACCCTCCCGTCCGACAACGCCAACGCCGGCCGCTGCAGAATATCGGCCGGAATGCTCCCCGCCGGATCGACCGCCACCGGGAACCCCGACACCACACTCCCATCCGACAGATGCAACCCATACATCTCATGCGCGATGCTCCCCGGATCGCTGCCGTCCCACGTATCCGCCACCACGAACACCTCACCACTCGCCGGATCGATCACCGGCGTGCTCGTAATCCCCACCGTCGGCGAAATATCCCCACACGGCAACTCACCCGCCGGCACCGGCGTCCCCACACTCACCCGCCACACCATCGCACCCGTCGACTCATCAAACGCATACACCGTGTCGTTCTCAGTCGCCGCCACCACCAACCCATCAAACACCAACGGCTGACCCCACATCTGCCCATCCACCCCCGCCGACCACGCCGACGAGAACGGCAACGCCGACGCGCTGCTCACATCCACCCCCGACCGCGCCGCATCCCCCCCATACGTCGTCCACGCCCCCACCCCCCCCCACAACCCCACACCCCGACCACCACCACGCACGCCAGCAGCGCCGTCATCAGGCGACCGACCCCCGCGAGCCACCCGGAGTCCGGCATCCCATCCTTGACCGACATCAAGCCTCGTACACGCATCGCTGATCGCTCCTCGCCCCTCGACACTTCATCCGTGAAATCTGCGCCGCATTTCGACCGCCCACGTCGACGGAGAGTCTCCCAAGACCTCCTAAACGTCACTAAACCTATCAAGCCGGCGTGCGCGAGGGCGGCCTCGCCGGAAGCTCACCGCGGCCGCTGCCGGAGTCCGCCCAGGATGCCGTCAGACAGCAACGGCGCCGCGCGCATGATCCTCGCGTGACGCGGGTAGGTGGCCGCCGAGCGATGAGAAGGGGACGCTGACCGTGGAGTACCGAACACTTGGCCGGAGTGGGTGCGTCGTGTCGAGCCTGGCGCTGGGCACGATGACGTTTGGGACCGAGAGCGACGAGCGGGTATCGCACGCGCAGCTCGACGCCTTCGTCGAGGCCGGCGGCACGCTGGTCGATACGGCCGACGTGTACAGCGCGGGCGCGTCTGAGCAGATCGTCGGGCGCTGGCTGGCCAAACAGCCCGACGCGATTCGCGGTCGCGTGGTGCTCGCGACCAAGGGGCGCTTCCCGATGGGCGACGGGCCCAACGACGCGGGACTCTCGCGCCGGCATCTGCGCGACGCGCTGGACGCCTCGCTGCGGCGGCTGGGCGTCGAGTGGGTCGACCTCTACCAGGTCCACGCGTTCGATCCCCATACGCCGCTGGAGGAGACCGTGCAGTTTCTCGACGATGCCGTGAGGGCCGGCAAGATCGGCTACGTCGGGCTGTCGAACTACACCGGCTGGCAGATCCAGAAGATCGTCGACATCGCCGCGTTGCGCTCGCTGGCGCGGCCCGTGACGTTGCAGCCGCAGTACAACCTGCTCGCCCGGGAGATCGAATGGGAGATCGTCCCCGCCTGCGAGTCGACAGGCCTGGGGATGCTGCCGTGGTCACCGCTCGGCGGTGGCTGGCTGACCGGCAAGTACACGCGAGACGCCCGGCCGACCGGCGCCACGAGGCTGGGTGAGGACCCCGAGCGCGGCGTCGAGGCCTACGACCGGCGCAGCACCCACCAGCGCACGTGGGAGGTGATCGACGCCGTCCAGTCGATCGCCGGCTCTCGGGGAATCCCGATGGCCCAGGTCGCGCTGGCCTGGCTGGTCGACCGACCGCGCGTGAGCTCGGTGATCCTCGGCGCACGGACGCTCGATCAGCTGCACCAGAACCTCGGCGCCGCGGGCCTGCATCTCAGCGCCGGCGAGCTCGCGCGGCTGGACGCCGCCAGCGATCCCGCGCCGGCCGACTATCCCTATGGCGGCCCCGGCGTGCAGCAGCGCAGCCGATCGCTGAACGGCGCCGGCTGACACCGGGCGCCACGCCCGCGCCCCGCGCGAGGCCTCCTCACCCCACTGCGCTGAGCTTCAGCGGTCTACCCGGCCGCTCGTGCATACGGGCAGGGGCAAGCCGGCGGCGCGTCCTCGCCGCGCCGGCGACGTACCGAGGGGCCGGCGGGCTGACTTTCGTCCGCGCCGCCGCCCCGAGCGCTACTGGAAGAGGACGAGGCGGTGGGCGCTGAAGGCGAAGAACAGGGCGAGCAGGCTCCAGATCACCGGCCAGCTCAGGGTCCTCACGAACGCCGTCTTCCAGCGGCCGAAGCCGAGCACGTACACCAGGATGCCCAGCAGCAGGACCGCGAAGCAGATGACCGCGGCGACGGCCGAGAGATCGAGGCCGAGGACCGGGGCGACGACGAGGCCGAGCAGCAGCCAGGCGCCGATCGCCAGCACGTCGACCGACAGGTTCGTCCGCTCGCGCCCGACGATCGTCATGAAGCCCGCGGTGCCGACGAGCGCCGCGATCATGAACAGCCCCAGCGGCCACCGCGCGCTGAAGCCGAAGATCGCGCTCATCAGCTCTCCGCCGCACCACAGGAGGCCCGGGGTGACGACGCTGACCGCGAAGTAGCACGCGAACATGTCCTCCGGCGAATCCCA
>JBELAG010000587.1:0-2720 GCA_049509055.1 Solirubrobacteraceae bacterium | reverse complement strand
CGCCGGCTGTGCGACACGTCGCGCGTCGACGGGGCGCGGAGAGCGCGCGAGGAGCACGATGGCAAGGTGCGCCTGGCGTGAAGTGTGGCTCCGGTTCGCGGGGGCGGGTTAGCGGCGGCGTAGAGGACGACGAGCCCGAGTTGTCGACGCGGATGGCGTGGCCGCGGACCTGTCGGCGTGGAACCGGGGGGCGTTCAGGCGCGGCGGGTGATGGTCGCTCGCACGTATGGGGTGCGGTAGGCGGTGGGCAGGAGCTCGGCCCACCGTTGCGGATCGGAGTCGGCGCTGATCTGCTCGCCGGTCTCGGGGTCGATCACGCGGATCTCCCGGATGCGCTGGGCGAACGGGTCCTCGCCGGTGATCGTTACGCCGGGGCCGTCGACGGTGACGACGGCGAACTCGCGGTGCGGCTGAAACGGCTCGCACTCGTAGATCCGGACCTCGATCATCGCGCAGAGCGTATCAAACGATAGGGCGATATGTGCATATGGATCTATCGTTGTGGGCGGCGGTGGGGGCTAGGTGGATCGGTGCCCGTGGATGGACGCGCCTGCGTTGGGGGGCTGGTGAGTCCTTCGCGGGCTGGCCTCGGCGAGGCCATCCTGGTCAAGTCGAGCGCTTCGCGAGCCTCCGCCGAGAGGGTGGTGGTGTTCGGCGCCGTCCGGGGTTGGCCGAAGTCGCCGAAAGGCAGCAGGCGTCCGGTGTCGAGCATGGTCTGGCAGCGGTCCAGCAGGCAGGCGCCGCGGTCGTCGCGCAGCAGGCCGCCGACCTCGGCGAGCGCGCCGGACCGCTGGAGGTGCTCGAGCGCGGCGCGTTCGTCGGCGCGGCGCTCACCGATGTTGGGAAGCATCTCGTTGAGGCCCATGCGGTTGTTGGCAGAGCGCCATTGCAGAAAGACGGAATCGGCGGATGGTGCGCTGGCGGACGGGAACGCGAAACCGTTGTCGATCAGGTGCAGCCGTTCGGTGCCCTCATCCCAGCGGAAGTTCGTCGTGTGCCTGTCCTGTTGGCCGATCAGCGCGTCGAACAGAGCGGCATCGGAGGCCTGGACGGCGAACTGGGCGGTAAACGGCTCGAGGTTTGGGTGGCCGGGCACGTATTCGATCAACACGCCGCGGTCGTAATTGTCGTTGTAGACGTCCTCTGGGCGCGGGTGGCGCTTGGGGTTGGCCTCGATCAGCAGCTCACGGACGTTGGGGAGCTCCCGCCAAACGGCGGTTGGCACAAGCTCGGTGAACGGCTCGCCGAGACGCTTGGCGACTTGCCAGGCGGCCGCCTCGTTGATTGCGGTGTCCGCGGGCGTGTGGCCGTAGGCTGCGGCGGTGATCGGATCGACGCCGCCAAGCGGCTTCCACACGGCAAGGGTGCGATCGTCGAGCATGACGAAGAACACGTCGTTCGCGGTCGCCTCGTTGTCGGGTGGCAGGTCGATCGCGATGGCCTGGCGTGGGTTCAGCAGCCGCTGCTCCGCGTCGCTGGTCTGCATCGCTTCGAGATCGCTGATCGGGTCCGGCATCGCGCCTTACCCGTGCAGGCGCTGAGGCGAGCGTGCGATGACCGTGAGCAGCGCGGGCCGACCCTGAGACATCACGCGAAGATAGCCATGCGGCTGGTCGAATGGCTGCGGGGCGCGTGCTTGAAGGAGCCCATAGGGTTCTAGCGAACTAGGCTGATATGGTCTCTGGCGTGGTCGTTGCGGTCGTGAACGGCAAAGGCGGCGTCGGCAAGACGACGACCGCGCTCAACGTCGCGGCGATCGCGGCCCGCAGCGGCGCTGCGGTCCTGATCGTCGATCTGGATCCGCGGTACTCGTTGACCCGGTGGATCGCCGATCCGGCGGACGGCAGGCTCGTCGAGCTGCTCCAGGGTCGCGTCGACGTCGCCGGCGCCACGGTGGACACTCGGCTTGAAGGGGTGCGGCTGATCGGCTCGCCGGGAGATCCGCTGGAGGAGGCCGAACAGCAGCTCGCCAGTGCCTCCTACCGGGAGGAGATCCTCCAGGACGCGTTGCGAGACGAGATCGAGGACTACGAGCTCGTGCTGCTCGACTGCCCGGCCAACCTGGGACTGCTCACGGTCAACGCTCTGCACGCCGCCGACAGCGTTCTGGTTCCGGTCTCGATGCAGGACGAGGGCGCGTTCAACGGCATCGGAGGCGTCCTGCTGCGCTGTTCGTCGGTCGCTAAGCGCCGAGATGGCCAGCCGCGGATGCTGGGTGTGGTCAGAACGCGCGTCGTGCCCGACGCCGCGGCGCGAGCTGACATCGAGGCGGCGCTGGGCAGCTTTGACGTGCCGGTTCTGGATATCGAGATCCCGGAGTCGCGGTGGTTTCAGACGGCTGGTACGCGCCGGCGCGTGCTTGCGGAGTGGCGGCCCGATCTGCCTGGTTCGAAAGCGTATGAGAGGCTGACGCGAGAGGTCGTGTTGAACAGGAAGGTGAGGAGCTGATGGCCAAGGAACGCCGCGCAACGCTTCAGCCCGTCACGGGGCAACCGTCGCAGAGCACGGAGTCCGGGGCGTCCGCGGCTGCGGAGCAGGCGGCGCCGTCAACGAAGCCTCCGAAGCGGGGTCGCTCGGGCACGGGCCTCTACGTCGAGGTTCCGCGACAGATGAAGGTCGAGCTCGATGTCGTCGCCGCGATCCTGCAGGTGCCGCTCAACCTGCTCGTCGGCGCCGTGGTGAGCGAATACGTCTCCCGCGATCGCATCGCGGAGCTGGGG
>JBELAG010000586.1:0-2738 GCA_049509055.1 Solirubrobacteraceae bacterium | reverse complement strand
CGCGGCGCCGCGCCAGCGCAGCGCCACGGACCACCGCACGGCTCGCCGTCTCTGGTGAAGCTCAAATCCTTGCGTGACCTGACCTCGTCCTGGCATTCCCGATCCTTTCGTTCCTGCGCGCAACCCCGCCCGCTCCCGGCACAGCGTAGACGTCGGTCGGAAGGGTCTGTCATATTCCCGACGTCGGCGGACGGCGATGCTCGACGGGCGGCAATCGGTCCACCGGACGAGCGCGTCCGCTGTGGCCATCGAGGCGCGCGCGACGGGCCGCGGCATGTCAGCGGTCAGATGCGCTCGCGCCTCGAGGCGCCGATCAGCGCGCCGGCGGACGCAGCGAGGACAAAGCCGGCGGCGCCGACACCGTACAGGCCCCATCTGGCCATCACGAACCGTAGGGCCTGGCCGTGAATCTCCTCAACGGTAAAGGCGGCGGCCGCGAAGCTGAGCGCGCCCAGCAAGCCGCTCACGCGAAGAAGCCCGCGTCGAGCGGTGACCGAGGCAAAGGATGCCAGCAGGAGCACCCCGGCAAGCAACGCCGCGCCGACCAACACCAGTCCCTGCAGCACGTAGGGAAGGGTCAGCGAGTAGCCGTTCTCACGCACCGATCCGCCGCTCAACAGGTTGGAGAGGACATGGCTCACGCCGAACCCCGCCGGAAGGTTTGACTGCGGCGCGAGCCCGGCGATGGCCAGTGCGCCGCAGCTCGCGGCCGCGAACGCATACAGGGCGCGGTTCGGAACCGTCGAGCGGTGCGGCGGCTGAGGCGCCGGTGTGGCGGGCGCCGCCTGGGGTTGGTCGGCAACGCCGGTGGCTTGGTGCTGGGCTGTGGCGTTCTGCGACATGGCTGATCTCCGTTTCGACGTAGCGGCTCAGCTGGACACGCGCTTGGCGGCGCGCAGCAGCCTTCCGAAGGCGCCGGTCAGGCTGAGACGCGACGAGCACGACGTACAGGCCAAAGCCGGCGGTGACGGGCGTGATCTGTGAGGTCTCCGAGATCTCGAGGTATGAGAACAGCGAGCACATCATCGCCGCGAGCGCTGCGATCGCCTTGAGCTTGATCGTCCACCGCGCAGGATCGGCCTGCCGGTGAAAGGCGACCAGACCGCCGGCGGCGAGCAGCGCCGCGCACACGTAAATCTTCCCGGAGACGACGTAGCCGGTGTCGAACGTGGCGCTGCCGAACGGCCCGAGACCGACTGTCGCCGAATTGGCCTGGGGGAGGATCCCGCCGATCAGCAGCAGCGCGCAGCTGATCGCGCTCCACGCGGCGACCTCGTCCTGCGCCATCGCGCAACGCACAGACCGCGCGACGGCGGCGACCGTGAGCTGGTGGGCGGCGGTGGGCTCGCCCGGCGTCGATCCGGTTGCCGGGTTGCATCCTGTCGACGGACCGTGGTGTGAAACATGTCACTCCTCCTCGCTGTGCGGCTCGCTCGGTGGATCTGGGCTCGCCGCGACGGCTCGTGTGTTGGTGACGAGAGCATTGCGGCGACCGGGCGCGTGACACAGACTCCAAAAGGTGGGTGTGATCCACACCTCCCGAGGCGCTCCGGCTCTGCGGTCCTCGGTTCGTGAGAAGTGTCTGACGCCGTTGGTCTCACCCGCAGGCCCGATCATCGGGTGCGCTCACACCTTCGCCGACTGATGCCACCGCCGACAGATCTAGCTCTGGCGGAGATCGTCTGCGAGCGGCCGGGTGCGAGTTGGCCTGGGTTTCGCCCGGTCTCGATGCAGCCACGTCTCCAGCTGTGAGCCGCCCGGCACTCCGCGCCACCTCATCGCGTCCTCGAAGTGTCGCTAGTGTCCTGAGTCAGAGATTCGTTGGCAATATGCGCCGATGCTGTCGAGGATCTGGTCTGCCGTCTTGGTCCAGACGTACGGGCGCGGGTTCTCGTTCCAGTGTGCGATCCAGTTGCGGATGTCGGTGTTGAGGTGCCGGACCGTGTGGTGGGTTCCGCGTCGGAGCATTCGGGAGGTCAGTTCGCCGAACCATCGTTCGACGAGGTTCAGCCAGCTCCCGCTGGTCGGCGTGAAGTGGAGATGAAATCGGGGGTGTGCCGCGAGCCAACGTTTGATGGACGGGGTTTTGTGGGTCGAGTAGTTGTCGAGCACGAGGTGCACGTCCAGATGTTCGGGGACTTCTTTGTCGATCAGGATCAGGAACTTCTTGAACTCGATCGCGCGGTGACGCGAGTGCAGCGAGCCGATCACCTTCCCGCTCGCGGTGTCCAGCGCCGCGAACAGGCTCGAGGTGCCGTTGCGCTTGTAGTCGTGAGTACGGCGCTCCGGGGTACCGGGCAGCACCGGCAGGATCGGCGCGGTCCGGTCCAGCGGTCGAGTCGCCGGGGGGAGTCGCACCCCCCGGCGCTCACAGATCCCGGCGTGAGCCTCTCGACTCACCGGGCTCTTGTCATCCAGCCAGAGGCCGCGCACCACATCCCCAGTGAGCGAACAGCGTCGGTTCTCTTGCGGCGATCACCGCCAAGAGCCGACGCGCCCGCCGGGGACGGCCGCGCAACCGTTTGAACTTCCGCATAGCCCACCGCACGAGATGCTCATTGATGTTCTCAAGGAGCGAGATCAGCTCAGACCGGTAGAAGCGGCCGTAAAAGTTGATCCAGCCTCGCACGGTCGGGTTGATCTGGTCCGCGAGGTCAGCCAGAGAATCCCCGCTGCGCAAGTTCAACCGCCAGCGCCTGATCCTGCGACGCATCCCACTCGCGGCATCGCCCGAGACC
>JBELAG010000585.1:0-2745 GCA_049509055.1 Solirubrobacteraceae bacterium | reverse complement strand
CGGAGCGAGGACGGCTGTTGTCTTGCCGGCCTGCGGAGTGATGCTGTTGGGCTCCGCGACCGCCGCTTCGGCCGCCACCACGGTCAAGCCGGGGTGGGAATGCATCCCCACGACCGCCGGGCAGGCGGTCGTGTCCGGGGGCAATTCGACGAGCGGACCGTCATGCGCGTCGGGGACGACCGCGGTCCTCGCGCCGACTTATGTCGCCAGCGGGATCGACGGCAAGCCGACGGTGCAGTTCGCGTCCGTCAACGTGCAGATCGTCGATGGCTCGGGATCCACCAGCACCGTCAACGGGACCGGGAACCTGGTGCTGGGCTACGACGAGGGCGCGAATAACCAAGGAGGCTCGCATAACCTCGTTCTTGGTGAGGACCAAAGCGATGGGAGCTACGCCGGGGTGCTAGGCGGCGATGGCAACACGGTGGACGAGCCGTACGGCGCCGCGGTCGGCACCGATAACCTCGTCGACGGCTTCGACGCGTTCGCCGCCGGTACGGAAAACTCCGCCAACGGCAACGACAGCTCGGTCACCGGTGGCGAGTCCAACAGCGCGAACGGCGACGCGGACTCGATCAGCGGCGGCGAATCAAACACCGCGGCCTCAATCGCCAGCTGGGTCGGCGGCGGCCAGTCGAACACGGCCGAAAATAGTTACAGTTCGATCAGCGGCGGCGCCGACAACCTTGCCGAGGAGGTGTTCGGGACGATTAGCGGTGGCTGCCAGAACTCGGTCGGCGACACGTCAGCCCCGACCGATTCGAACTGCGGCCCGAACAGCCCGTACGTCGACACGGTCGCGGGTGGCTACAACAACCGCGCCGACGGGTTCTTCTCGCTCGTCGCGGGCGGCTATGACAACGAGGCAAACGGCCCGGTTTCGTTCGTCGCCGGCGGCAACACCGGCGACGCCGACGGCGCCAACTCGACTCTGGTCGGCGGTTGGGAGAACTCGGTCGCCACGGGCGATGGCACCTCGATGTCGCAGTTCGGCGGCCAGGGGCGCACGCTGTCCTCCAAGACCAACAATGAGATTGAGGTCGGCGGCATGGCGGTCGCACCCTGAGTACCACACCCGTTCGGGGAGAGGGCGGCGCCAGCTTCGTCGCCCTCTCCCCGGCGCTCACCAGGCGGTGGGCGCGACCGCCTGCCCGGGCGTCGGGGGACGGCAACGAGACCGTTGGACCCTCGGGCTCTGTCGCTGTGCCTCGCTGACGCCGGGATCGCGAGTAGACGCGTTGCTGCTGCTTGACGTGTTAGTGGCTACGACGCTGGCACAGCTGCTTTGCGATCTCGTGAGGAGGCAGCGTTCCAAGCGCCCGGCTGTTGCATTGATGCCTGCGGACGGGTGACGTTGGAGCTTCTGGGCTGGGTCGGTGTAGGGGTCGGGCGAGCCGGGTGAGGTTTTCGGTCGCATCTCACGGCGATGCGACGGCCTCGACGTCGCGTCGGTTGGCGTGTCGGAGTTCAGCGTGTTGGCGCAGGACCGGACGCGACTTCTCGGCTCACGGGCGGCGCGGCAGGTCGCCGTTGGCGGATCGGGACGCGTGGATTCGCGGAGCCGCTGGTGGGAGGATGCGTAGTGGTTGGTGTCTGTTGGTTCGGGTCGGGCGTGATCTCTGCGAGCGACATGAGCGCGTCGACTACCTCGGGATCGAACTGGGTCCCGGCGCAGCGTTGGAGTTCGGCGAGCGCGGCGCCCACGGTCATGGGCGGGCTGTAGCTGCGGTCCGAGGCCATCGCGTCGAAGGCGTCGCAGACGGCGATGATCCGCGAGCTGATGGGAATGTCGGGGCCCTGGAGCGCGTCGGGGTAGCCGGTGCCGTCGACCCGCTCATGCGTGGAGCGCACAAGTTTGGCGACCGGGATCAGCGCCGGGGCGGCGGCGATGATGGTTTCACCGATCAGGGTGTGGCGGCGGATGAACGCCCACTCGTCGTCGTCGAGGGGTCCGGGCTTGTTGAGGATCGCGTCCGGGATTGCCACCTTGCCGATGTCGTGAAGCTCGGCGCCTTGACGGGTCAGCTCGATCGCTTCGGCGGGCAAGCCGAGCTGCTGCGCGACTCGCTCAGCCAGATGCGCCACATCCCGGCCGTGGCTGCCCAGGGCGCCGTCGCGCTGCTGGAGTGCGGCGACGAGCACGTCCATGCTCTGGCGGGCCGGGGACGACGGGCTGCGCTGCTTGTTGCGGTACATGGCCTGGTCGGCGATATGCAGCGCCGCTGTGGCGTCGGCGGCGTCGTCGGGGAGCCGGCACCACCCATAGGCGCAGGTGATCGAGAACCCGTCGCCCTGGTCGCTTAGGGCAAGCGCCCACTCCGCGATCATCGTCTCGGGGTGCTCGGCTCCCAGCGTTGCGAGGACACAGAACTCATCGCCGCCCATCCGATAGGCGCGGCCGGTGCGGGCGGCACTGGTGTCGAGTTGGCGGCCTAAACGCGCAAGCAGCGCGTCGCCGGCGGGATGGCCGAAGGTGTCGTTATAGAACTTAAACCCGTTGAGGTCAAACAACGCGAGGATTCTGGGCTCCTGGGCTGCGGATCTGAGTGCTTGCTCGAGATCGAGGCTGAGTCGTCGGCGGTTGCCCAGGTGCGTGAGTGCGTCGGTGAGCGCCTCCCACTGGCTGGCGCGGAGTATCAGCAGGGAACGTCACAAGGTCTGTGTAAGGCGTGATCGAAAGAGACGACCATGCCTTCAACCAAAGATAAGAAGTTGTTCGAGCGAGCCTGTCTTGATCAGTCTGGC
>JBELAG010000584.1:0-3705 GCA_049509055.1 Solirubrobacteraceae bacterium | reverse complement strand
GACGGTGGCCGGCGCGTTCGGCCCGCCGGTCCACTTGACGATGTTCACGGTCCCGTCGCGGTAGCCGACGAGCGTGGCATTGCCATCAATCAGCGGCTCGTTGGTGTGGCCGTTGACCGCCGAACCGTTATTGGTGTCGACGTGCGTGAAGGCGCCGTTGAAGGTGGCGAGCAGCCGGTAGCGCTGATCGACGGGAACCATCATCGGACCCCGGTCGACGGCGCTCGGTGGCTCATACCGGCCGGGGTAGTAGGCGAGGTCGGTGCGGGTGTGGTCGATCCACAGGACGTAGGCGACGATGGACGGGTACTCCGTGCTGGGCCGGTAGGTCGTCACGAGCACCGGCGGCCGGCCCTCGACGGATGGACCCGTGCGGTGCCAGACGCCTTCGCCGGGCAGCGGCGTGGCGAACACCGGTTTGATCGCTGGCGGCGTGTAGGTGACGTGCTCGGCGTGCTTGGCGTGCTTGACCACTGACCCTATCGCGCTGAGACCAACGCTGGGCAGGCGCTTCAGCCCGGGTCCGCCCTTGCGGGGCGTGCTCGCTGTGTAGTGCTCGGCCGTGTCGATGATCCAGTTGCCGAAGGGCACGTCGTCGCGCACCCACTCCGCGGAACGCTCGGAGAAGTTCTCGCTCGTCGGCTCGAGCATGTAGCTCGCGTAGGAGACCGCGAAGCAGAGGACCACCAACATCAACGCAGCCAGCGTCCCGAAAAGGATCCACCTCGGGGCAAAGCGCCGCCGCTCATCAGTCCGCCGCGGGCCGAGTTCACGACGGTCACGCACCGGCTGCGCGGATCCCTCGAGTCCCCGCGGTGGCCTGCCCGCCTTCCCGTCTCGGTCCCGGATCGCCATGGTGTCTGGGCGCCGACCATACACGCGGAGCTGAGCCGGTCTGAAGGATCTCGACCGCGAGCTCACCGCCCCACGGCGCGACCACCGCCTCGGTCGCCGCCCGCGCCACCCGGGGTCGATCGACCCGCCCTAGTCCCGTGGCCCCCCGGGGCGCGGCACGACCGATCGTCGGCTGCCTGCGGTCGACGTGCGGCTGCTGAGGTCCAGTGCGGCACAGCAGGGATCGCCCACCACCGCCCTGTTGCTCGGCCGGCCAGCGGTGATCCGGCGAGCGCGCGCATGCTCGCGGTCTGGCGACCGCGCAGCCAGAGCGGTCATGGCGCAACCGACAAGGGCGCGGGAACGGTTCTGACGGGCGGGTACGACACAATCTCGTGGCATGTCGCGAGGATCGATTGAGCGCGCTGAGGAGAAGCGGCGGTTGTTCGTCGCTGGTTCAGATGCGCTGCGGGAACTGGGCTTGACGGTCGATCAGCTCGCCGATCCCGACGTGCGGTCGGCCGTGATCCGCTGTGAGCATCCCGAGTTCGCGGCGGCGCTCGAAGAAGGCCGCCGTGAGATCGATCTCGGCGACGGGCCGATGAATCCTCGCCTGCACCTGGCGATGCACGAGGCCGTTGCCACGCAGCTGTGGGATGACTCGCCGCCAGAAGTGTGGGACACCGCGGTGGGACTGCTCGACGCCGGTTATGAGCGACATGAGATCTTGCACATGCTCGCCGGTCCCGTCGTGGACCAGCTCTGGGGAGCCCTGCGCGAGGAGCGCCCGTATGACCGTGAGCGTCACCTCGGCGCGCTGGACGCGCTCCCGGGCTCCTGGGAGCGCGAACGCACGTCTCGAACGGCGACCAAGCGCCACGACGACGCCCGCAAGCAGGCTCGCCGGGCGGCGCAGGCGGCGCGCCGCGCCGGTCGACGACCGCGCTGATCAAGCCGCCGAACGATCCCACGCGCATGTCCTCGACCGGCCCCGTGGTCTGTGGATCATCGGTCGGCGGATCTCAGACCAGCACGCTCGGCCACGCGGCGCCGAGTCTTCTCCTGAGCCCGGCCGCTGCGACGCGGCCGTCGGCCGATTCTTCGGATCGACGATGGCAGCGGACCCCGTCCCTCGGCCGGCGCCTGTCGCGTCGACTCCCGGCTGGTTCGCGCCCGCGGGTTGCGCTACAGGCGCGAGATCGCAATCGCCGTCACGTCGCCATCGCAGCTGACATTGCCCCCGCTGTCAGTAGCCGCTGCGAACCGTCCCTGACTCCGATCGTCTCCCGCGGGAGCGACTTGACCGAGACAGCGTCATGATCGAAGAGGAGGACGACTTCATCGTCGACCCGAAGACCGGCGCCAACGTCGCGGTCGTCACCGCGGCGCCGGCCGGCCAGTGCGCGTCGCTCAGCGCCGAATTCGCGGCCATTCGGCAATCGCAGACGCTCACGTAGAGCCTGTCTTGTGTTGGTATTTCAGCGAATCAGCGGGCTTCAGTCGACGAGTCTCCGGCATCCGGCAGACGTGCACGGTCCAGGCTCGACGGGCCGCGTCGGTGCCAGTACGAGTTCCTGGTCAAGAAGCAGTCCGAGCGAGCCTTCAGGCTGGGCGGCGGTACCGAAGCGCGCGCGGGCACGCCTGCTGTGATCGGCCAGCGGCGCCTGGCATAGTCAAAGCGATGGACGTGCTGGTGATGGTCGCCGTCGCGATGACCGACCCCGCCGACGTCGCCGCGGTCATCGCGACCGCGCTCGCCGAGGTCGGCCACATCGGCAAGACCTATCGCGTCAGCGGACCCGAGGCGCTGACACCCGCCGATCAGGTCGCCATCGTCGCCGACGTCCTGGAGCGCAAGCTGCGCTTTGAGGTTGTTCTCGACGACGAGGCCCGCGTCACGCTCCCTGCGCAGTTGGGCCAGGCGTACGCCGACGCCCAGTTCGACATCTTCCGTGACCATCCGCAGTACGAATCCCGCCTCCGTGTGCACCAGCCGGCGATGAACGGTGCCAGCACCCGCGCCGCAACCATGGTGAGCCGACCAGGCGAGGCGCGTCGGTCTGGTTGTGGGTAGTCGCGGGCGTCGTGGTGCGGGCGTTTACGGATTCTCGTTGCTGCTGGGATTGACAATGTGACGGCGTGTCGTGCAGGGTTGACGGGGTGTGCGCCCCGCGGACAGCGTTGTCGGTGATCCTGGCTGGCCGGGTGGCGAGCGGCTGCCGACGGACCCTCCTGGAATCGATGACCAGGCGGTGTGCGCGGTGAGCGCGCGCGGGCGGCGCGGCGGCGATCCAGACCCGCCGCTTGGGGTGATCCTGGAGGCGATCGAGGTTGGGGTGCAGATCGGGCGCCTCGAGGACCCCGACGACCCGGCGGGTATCCGTCTGGTGTATGCCAATCAGGCGTCAGTGGCGGCGACCGGAGTGGCGGTCGAGGCGGCGGTCGGGCGCACGCTGCGCGACGGTGAACGGCTGCTCGGCCGGCCGCGGGAGACGCTGCTGGGGCGTCGCCTGCTCGACGTGTTCCCTGAGGCTGAGGACGGGTCGATGTGGGCGGCGCGACAGCGTGCCCTACTCGGACGGGTCACCGTCGTGGAGGAGGCGCATTCCCCGTCGCTGGGCAAGTGGTTGTCGGCCCGGTTTTACCCAACGCCGCACGGGGTGGCCGCCTATGTGCAGGACATCTCCGAGCGCAAGCAACTCGAAGCGCAGCTGCTGCAGTCCCAGAACCTCGAAGGCGGTCGGGCAGCTCGCCAGCGGCGTCGCGCACGACTTCAACAATGTCCTGACGGTGATCGAGGGCTACAGCGCGCTGGGTCAGGCCAAGCCCGACGCCGACCCTCTGCTCGCCCAGGCCTGACCTCCTGCTGAT
>JBELAG010000583.1:0-5211 GCA_049509055.1 Solirubrobacteraceae bacterium | reverse complement strand
CCACCCCGACCAGTTCAAGCCGAGCGAGCTGCGGTGCTGGCGGATCGCGTCACCGACCTGGCTCACGGTCGCCGGCGAGCAGCTCGATCCGGTCGACACGGTGCAGCGGCCGGTCGCGCTGTTCGTCGTCCCAGCGCGCGGCGAGGGGTGGCAGCTGACCCCGGTCCTGTCGCTGGACGCGATCCGACTGCTCGTCTCGCTCGGGGGACGGTTGGAGCGCGACCTGCGCTCCGCGATCCTGCCCGCCAACAGCGCCTCAGAGCTCGTCGAACGCGTCAACGTGCACACGCTGCACGCCGGGCCCAAGGAGTGCCTTGACTCGGCCCTGGCGTTGCGAAGGACAAGCGCGACCGGTGGGGACGGCTGCTGGTCGGCCGCCGCTCCTACCGCGGCCCCGACGGTAGGACGGTCTGCGAGCTTGAGCTGCGGGTCGTGACCTTCTCGGCCCGCGAGTTCAGCCAGCGGCGAGTCGGGTCCGTGCGCCGCGATGATCGCTTCGGGCAGCCCAGCGCGGTGATGGACCTTGGCGAGGCCGTCCAGACCGCGGTGCAGCGCGGCCTGCCGCTGCTTCTGTCGACCGAGGCCGCGGGGCATTTGGCTGACACCGTGCGGGTGGGGCGGATGAAGGGCCGGCCCGGCGCGCTGACGATCACCACGTCTGACGGCCTGTCGGCCAGCACCCGCCGCGTCGTCGCCGAACAGGCGATCCCCGAGCTGCGCGCGCTGAAGGCCAGCGGCGCGAGGGTGACGCTGGACGCCGGCGCGCGGCAGGTTGTGCGCATGACCCAGGCCCGGCCGCTGGCCGATGACCCGGTGCTGCTGGGCCGCCAGCAGGAGATCGCCGCGCTGAAAGTCGTCGGCTCCGGCGTCGACGCCGGCCAGGTCGGCACGGGAAAGAGCGTAACGACGGGCCGTGCCCTGTCCCAGCGCGCCGCCACCACCCGCCGCTTGCGAGCGATGATCATCGCCGAAGGCCGGCTGCTGGGACAGTGGCGCGACGAGCTCACCCTCGGCGCGCCCGGCCGCGGGCTGCCGCCGCTGGCCCCGAACGTCGAGGTGCTGGTCCTCGACGACCGCCGACCCGCCGCCGGACAGATCCGCGCGTTCGACACCGCGGTCGCTGACCGGGCGGGCGTGGTGCTCGTGCCAAACGGAGTGCTTGACCGGCATCCCGCCGACCTGCAGGTCATCCCGTGGCATCTGCTGATCGCCGACGAGGCGCTGCGCTACGCCAACCCCGCCACCGACGCCCACCAGGCGCTCAAGCTCGTCCGGTTCGGCGCCGTGGCGGACTGCTGGCTGTTGACCGCCACCCCCCGGGGCAAGAGCGCCGAGCACCTCGACGTGCTCGTCGGCCTCGCCGTCGGCGACGACGCGATGATCACCGAACGGCTGGCCACCCGCGAGGCCGGGGACCTGATGGACGAGCTCAACGCGCACCGCCTGCGCGTCAACTACGGCCCGCATCTCGTCCGGGTGACGCGCCAGGACATGCACGCCTGGATGCCCGAGGTGAGGCCCGCGCAGCCGTTGGCGATCGCCCCCGACCCCGCCCTCCAAGAACTCCTGGACGCGATCCGCCAAGGCGGCCGCGACGCCTACCACCGCCTCATCGAGGTGCTGCGCGAACTCAAGACCCTGGAAGCCGGCACCGGCCTGTTCCGGCAGGCGCTCGCCGAGCTCTCCCGCGCCCAAGGGGTTGTCTTGGGCAACGTCGGGGTCTATGTGGACGCGTCGGTGGACCCCGAGACGCTCACCCACTCCCAGGCCACGCTCGCCAAGGCGCTTCACCGCCAGGGCCTCGTCGCCGAGGCGATGCGCGGCGGCGGCGACGGCCTCCCGCTGCTGCGCGGCATCACCGCCCAGACAATCGCCGGGGTCGCCGCCGAGGAGCAGGTGATCGTGTTCGCCGAACGCGTCTCGTGCCTGCGCCAACTCGCCCGCACCCTCACCAACCGCCACGACGTGCACGCGCACGTCGCCGACGGCCAGATCACACCCCACGAATTCGAGACCCTCAAACACCGGTTCACCGCCGGCGAGTTTCCGGTGCTGTGCCTCTCCAGGATCGGGGCGGAGGGCCACAACCTCCAAAACGCCTCCTGCATCGTGCACCTCGACCTTCCCTGGCTGCCGTCCGGGCTCGAGCAGCGCGTCGGACGCGCCGCACGACCCGGCGCCGCCCGCGCATGGGTGCAGACCTACATCCCCTACATCCGCGGCGCCGGCGTCGAACACATCGTCTCCATCCTCTCGCCCCGCGGCGCCGAACACCACGCCGTCCTTGACTCGTTTGAGGGCGTCGCCGCCAACCAATCCACCATCGCCACGCAGTTGGGGGCGATCACCGGGCAGGTGGCCGACGCCAAAGACCAGGCCGGCTTTCAGGCGACCGCCGCCCGCCTGCGGGTCGCCGCCAGCGTCTTCGGCGCCTGACCCAAACGAGCCCCTCCGCGGCCCCTGCGGGTCGCCGCCAGCGTCTTCGGCGCCTGACCCAAACGAGCCCCTCCGCGGCCCGATCCACCGGTCCGCCGCCCACCTCACACATGAATGAAAGGAGGTCGCGCATGAGCGCGATCGACACCGCCCTGCACGCCATCGACCAGGTCGCCCGGGAAGGCGACCTCACCCCACAGCGCCCCACCGACCTGCTCGAGCTCGACACGCTCGCCGATCCCATCGTGCTGCCCGACGGCAAGTGGATCTACCCCCCACGGCTGCACGGCCAGCCGATCGACGAGCTCGCCTGCGCCCTGATCGACACCGACCAGCCCGCCGAATCGACGTTCCTGCGCCTGATCGGCCCGCCGGGCTGCGGAAAGTCGCAGCTGGCTCGCGCGGTCGCCTACCGGCTGTGGCGCCAGCGCGGACGCGACGTCCAGGACCGCCACGGTGTCGCGTTCTACGGGTTTGTGGAGATCACCGGCGGTCCGTCCAGCGACGAGTACCTGTTCCGCCACGAGTTCGTGCCCGCCGCCGACGACGCCGGCACCGTCCGGCTCGTCGACTCCGCGTTTGTGACCGCGATGCGCGAGGGATGGGTGGTGATGATCGATGAGGTCAACACCATCCGCGACATCGCCCTGCTGAGCATCAACTCCTGCCTGGACGGCCGCCTCTCCCTCTACCTCCCAGCCACCGCCCAGACGGTGACCGCCCAGCCCGGGTTCGCGTGCCTGCTGGCCTACAACAGCGGGCTGGTCGGCGCGACCGACATCCCCGACGCCTGGCACTCACGGTTCCCCGCCACGCTCGAGGTCACCAGCAACTGGCCAGCGCTCGCACGACTCGGCGCGCCACGGCTGCTGGTGGCGGAGGCGATGGCGCTCGATCGCCAGCGGATCGCCGGCGAGGACGGCCTCACCTGGACCCCCCAATTCCGCGACATCGAAGCGCTCACCCGCATGATCGACCGGGTCGGCGACCGCGCCGCGCTCGCGTTCTTCATCTCCAACCTCGCCGAACAGGTCCAAGCCGGCAAAATCCACGACGCCGAGGCTGCTGCGGTGTGCCGGATGCTTGACCAGGCCGGCTACGCGCACCTGAAGGTGTCAACCACCCGCCGGGTCGCGAACCTGCACGGCTACCCCCGCGCGGTCACCACATGACCCCCATCACCGGCCGCCGCGACGGGACCGGGGTGTTCGTGGCGCAGCTGCACCGCGCCGCCGCCCAGCGCGGGAAGCTCGACCCCGTCTATCAGGAGCTGTCTGATCACTGGACCGCGATCCTGCAACGCCTCTACCCGGTGTGGGCGCTGATCGGCCCCGGCCTGTCTGACCCCGGGCACATCGAGATCCATTCGCGCCAGATCTACCTCGACTCCGACACCCTGCTCGGCACGCGCGAGCAGATCCTCGCCGGCGCGCTCGAGGATCGGGCGGTGCTGCGCTGCCTAGGGGTCGCGCTGCACGAGACCTTCCACGCCAAGCACACCAAACGCTGGGCGATCGAACACGACCTCACCCTCAGCAAGTCAGGGGACGCCGCTGATCGGCAGCTCGCGGTCGACCGGCGGCTGCTCGAGGAGCCCCGCATGGAAGCCCACGGCGTCCGCGAACACCCGCCCGACACGCTGCGCGGCCGGTTCGTCCGCTACGCCCTCCAAGCTGCCGTCACCGACGTCATCCTCCCGGCGTTCGCCGGCGAATTCCTTGCCGCGACGATCGCCGGCAGGCCGGTCACGCGCGACCTGTGCGGCCGCGCGACCGTGTACCTGCAGGCGCGCACCCACTACGCGATCGTCGACCCGGCGGTGCTGGGCGGCCTGCGCGGCCTGTGGCGACAGGTCCTCGGCGACCCGGACCTCGCCGCGCTGGACGCGCTGTTCGCGAGGGTCGTCTGGATCGCCGACGGCGAGCTTGACGCCCTGGACCGCGCCGCCCGCGAGTACCGCGCGATCATCGGAGCGCCCGAGGAGCCCCCACCCGACGGGACCGGAAGCAGCAGCGCATCCAGCGGCGAGCCCGACGGGACAACCGGCGGTGATCGCCCGGACGGCGACGGCGGCGATGGCGGTCAGCTGGCAGCGGGCTCGCTGGGCGACGCGCTCGAACAGGCGCTCGAGCACGCCCGCGACGGGCAGCTCCAGCAGCTCAGCGAGGACGTCGACCTGCAGCAGGTCCTCGACGAGGTCGGGAATCGCGACGGCCGGGAGGACTCGCGCCGCCGGGGGCGCGGGACGGGGCTGCCAACCGGCCGGATGCCCGACCGCGGCGTGGACCGGCCCCCGGCGCCCGACGAGGCCCAGCACGCCCGCCGCTACGCCAACCGGCTGCGCCAGGCGCTGACCCACGCCACCCGCCAGATCGACAAGCGCACCCCCGGCGGACGGTTCGACGCCCGCGCCTACGCCCGCGGCCAAGCCCAACGCCAGACCGGACGGCCTGTGACCTCGCACCCGTGGCGGATCACCCGGCAGGTCACCGCGCCGATCCAGGAGCCCCACGTCGGGCTGGTGATCGACACCTCCGGGTCGATGGGCGCCTATGAGTACGCGCTGGGGCCGATCTGCTGGATCCTCACCGACGGGCTGCGCCAGATCGCCGGACGGTGCGCCACCGCCCTGTTCGGCAACCACGTCGCACTTCTCGCCGACGGGAGACGGCCGATGCCGTTGGTGCCGGGGATCCGGACCGGCGGCGGGACCGCGTTCGCCGGCGACGCGATCGAACTGGTGTGCGAGCAGCTGGAGATGACCAACCCCCGCCG
>JBELAG010000582.1:0-2758 GCA_049509055.1 Solirubrobacteraceae bacterium | reverse complement strand
ACCATCACGCTGATCCGCGACGAGCGATACGCTCGGCTCATGGCCCAACTGCCATCGCCGGTGCGCAGCCTCACCCTCGCCGAGCTCGAAGCCCAGCACGAGCGCGTCTTCGCCGAGCTCGAGCGCGGCGGCGCCATCCGTGTGTACACCAACGACATGGCGCGCTACCTCGGCGTGCTCACCCGCGACAAGACCCTGCTGGACGCCGCCGACATCGCGCAGCTCATCGAGAACGGGCACATGCCGCCGCTCGACGAGCTCGTCGCGATGGACGACCGCGGCGAACTGCCGTAAGCCACGCCGCCGTTGTGGTTGCGCAGATCCTGCGCTTCGAGGGCCTGCCCGTCGGCTCGATGGCCAGCCGCCGCTCCGTCGTGCGCTGGAGCGACGGCGGCGAGAGCGAGGCCCTGCGCTATGACAGCGATGAGGTCCAGGTGAGTGAGCTCTGCCTGGTTGGCAAGACCCGCGAGCAGATCCGCTTGCAGCATTTCGCTCGCACCTCGCCTGGCCGCAGTCCTGACCGCAGCCAAGCGCTGATCGCCTGACCGGCGACGCCAGACCTGCCGCGCGTCGTGATCGCGCGGGCGCCAGCGCACGCCTGCGACCTGGTACTGGCCGCAGATGAGGACCGGCTCGCGTCGGGGTGACGCGAGCCGCAAACGAATCGCGAGCCGCCGAACCGGGCTCGCTCACACGAGCATTGACAGGAGGCCCGTCATGGGTTCGATGCTGAAGTTCGACTCTGACCGCCGGGAACTGGTGCGCGAGCGCCGTCAGGCGAGGATGGAGCGCAAGGCGCTGCGCCGCGAGGACCGCGAACGCAAGCGCACCACCACCACCGCCACCCCGATCCCGACCGCGTCGATGACCGCGACGCTGTCGCCCACTCAGCGCGCCGCGGAACGACAGGTCCGCGAGCAGTTGGACCGGATCGTCGGGCACGCGCTCGACCGCCACGACCGGCGCGCCGCGACGGTCAGCCCCGCCGCACCGGCCGCACCGATCGCGCAGGACATCGCGGCGCCGCGGCCTGGGCCAGCGCGGGTCGCCGCAGCCTCCCCGGGCACGCCGGCCACAGGTCCACTGGGCGCCGACGAGCAGCTCGCCGTCGACGGCGCCACCGCGAACCGGGAGCGGCGGGTGTCGCGCCGCGACCGCGATCTGGCGGCGTTCCGGGAGCGCCGCCAGCACGCGGCCGACGCGGCCCGGGAGGAGGCCCGCGCGAGGATCGCGCGGGCGGGTGAGCTGGCCAGTGTCGCGGACGCGCTCGCCGCGCTCGGGCACCCGGCCGCCGGGCCGTGGGCGGCGGAGCGCGAGCAGCTCGAGCGGGCGCTGGCGACCGGGCGATTCTCCGAGGTCGGCGCGGAGGCGCGACGGGCGGTGTGGGCGATCGCCCGCGACGCCGCTCGCACCTCGCCCCGCGCGACGCGGGACGCGGACCTCGCGCTGGCGGCGTGCGTGGCCTACGCGATCATCGCCCGCGCGCCCCGCACTGCGCTGCGCAGCTGCCAGCGCGCCCGACCGACCCCGCGCGTGCGGCCGGCCGCCCGGCGGGCGTTCTGGCGCTGAGCCCGACAACCGCCGCCGCCTCAACCTGCTCGCACGGGCGCCGCTCGCGACGCCGCCGGCGACATACCGCCACGACCAGTGAAGGAGCAGTCTCATGCCCGACCCCGTCACCGCAACCCACGACCCGGCCGACCGCCACGTGATGCGGCCACCTGCCGTCGTTGCCGACCACACGGACGAGACGCGGTTCGCGCCGTTGTTCACGCGGGCCGTCAGGCTGGCGATCACGACCGTCGAGGATGAGCTGGGCCGGCCGCTGGTCGGCGTGTTCGTCCCCGACCGCTGGCTGCTGTAGGGGGGGCGGCTGCATGTTCGCCCCCAGGCGAGTCGCTCACTCACGACGCCAGACGGACGTGCGCCCGGCAGCAATCGCCGAGGTCGACCAGAACCAAGCCGGGGCGGGCACTCACCTCTTGGAGCCGCGCCCGGAGGATCTCGGAGCGACGTGGCCCGCGCACGCGCACCGCTGCCGCCAGGAGCTGCCTGCCGAGCTGGCGTGGGCGGCGCCGCTGATCGACCCCGACCACCCGCAGGCTGTGCTGTGCGCCCGTGAGCAGGCGTGCCGGCTGATCGTCTGGCATCACCACCTGCCGACCTATGAGCACGTGTCGTTCAGCTGCCAGCGCCTGACGCGCAGCAGCGATCCCGCCAGTCCCGCCGGCCTCGCCGGCCTCGCCGGCCGGTAGCGACCACCACCCGCCGGACGCATCCCGGCGATCCGCCCCTTCTCTCTCCGGAGGGGGGCGGGTCGCCGCGCGTCCGGTACCTACCCGACAAGCAAGGAGTCTCGATGAGTCCTCACCAGATCCTCATCGTCGAAGCACACGACGCCACCCGCCAGTTCGTCGCCGACCAGCTCGCCGCCGACGGCTACGACGTCCTGCTCGCCACCAACCGCGACCAAGCACTCGACCAGCTCGCCACCCACCACCCGGCGCTGATGCTCGCTGACCTCAACGGCCAGACCCTCTCGCTGCTGGACGCCGTCCGCGACGGCACCGGGCTGGCCGGCGCGATCGACCCGCACACGCCGATGATCGTCCTCACCGCCCATGCGGACGAGCTCGCGCGGGTGCGGGTGTTCGAGCGCGGCGGCGATGACGTTGTCGCCAAGCCGTTCTCCTATCCGGAGCTGCGCGGACGGATCCGCGCACTGCTGCGCCGAGCGACCGAGCCCCGGCCCGCACCG
>JBELAG010000581.1:0-2763 GCA_049509055.1 Solirubrobacteraceae bacterium | reverse complement strand
CGCCGTCGCGCGCCCAGCTGGTTGGGTAGGGGATCTTGTGGCGCCAGCGGATCCATTGCACGTGCTCGGCTTTGAACGGTCCGCCGGTGCCGGCGCGCAGTCCGGCGGCGTTGAGCTGTTCGGCGATCTGAGCGTTGGTGTGCTCGGCGGCGAGGCGGCGGGTCAGCGCGATCGCCTCGGCCGGGGTGCGGATGACCTCTTGGCGGGTCTTGGGTCGCTGGATGGTGTGCTGCTCGCTGGCACCGGAGCGCCAGCGGATCCCGACCTGTAGCTCGCGGCCGACGGGCTGTGAGGTGAGCGTGATGTCCGCGATCATCGCTCGCAGCAGCCGCTTGCGGTCACGGTCGGCGGTGCTGTCGGCTGCCCACAGCTTCGGCAGGTCGCGGGCGAGCGTCTCGAGCTGGTCGCGGGAGGGCACTGGGGCCGGCTTGTTCTCCTCGGCGAGCTCGGCCTCGGCTTCGGCGAGTTCGCGCAGCTTCTGCTCCCAGCGGGACTCCAGGCTTCGGGCGACCAGCCGGTTCTCGGGCTCGCAGGCGTGAAACGCGCGTTCGGCGCGGATCGCCTCATACCGGGCGCGCTCCGCGCGCAGCTCAAGCGCGCGGGTGGAGCGTGCGCGACGGTCGGCCAGCTCATCGGCGGTGGCGAGCGCAAGCGCGATCTCCTGCGGCGCTAACGCTTGCAGCAGCCGGCGCGCGACCAGCTCGTCAACCACGGTCGTCTTGACCGACCGGCAGCCGGGTGTCGCGACATGATCAGCGCGCGCGTGGGTGCACTCGTAGTAGCCGCCCTCACCGGCGTAGCGCGTGGACATCGACCGGCCGCACGCACCGCAACGCACGATCCCCTGGCAGATCGCGCCGCCCTCGCGCGGCGGTCGCTGACCGCCGCGAGTGTCATTGGCCGCCAGGCGACGCTCGTTGGCCAGGTACTGCTCGAAGCTGATGTAGCCCGCATGGTGATCGGCGATCACCACCGGCCATTCGGAGCGCGGCAACGCCGTGACGGTGGTGGTGATCGTGCCGTCCGGCGTGACGCCCCGCCGCGAGCGGTAGCGGCCGAACACATACGCCCCGGCGTAACAGGGGTTGGCCAGCACGCCGAGCACCCGGGGGTGAGTCAGCTCCCCCCACCGCAGCTCACCCGCCCACGCCCCGCCATACGCGCGCTTGGGAAACCGCCGGCCCGTGAAAGCGCCCACCACACCATAGGCCGAGCCGGTCCGTTCAAACGCGGCGAACACGTCAGCGATCGCGGACTGGACCTCCTGGTCGGGATCGACGATCGTGTGGCCGTCCTCGTCGTGGACGTAGCCGACGGGCAGCGGGAACCGCAGCTCGCCACGCTCTGCCGCCGCGCGCTTGGCGCCCTGCAAGCGCGAGGTGATCAGGTGCAACTCGGCCTCTGACATCTGCGCCTTGAGCCCGAGCAACAGCCGATCGTTGAAGTCGTGCAGGTCATAGACCCCGTCAGTGTCCACGACCAGGGTGTCGGTCAGCCCGCAGAACTCAAGTAACCGCTGGAGGTCCGCGTTGGAGCGCGCCAGCCTGGAGATCTCCAATCCGAAGATCGCGCCGACCTCGCCCAGGCACACCCGGCCAACCAGCTCTTTGTAGCCCTCGCGCGCGTGCGTGTCGCGACCGGAGATGCCCAGATCGCCGTCGATCACCACGATCCGGCTCGCCTCCCAGCCGAGCTTCGCCGCCTCGTCGGCCAGCGCGTACTGGCGCTCGGTCGAGCGGACGTTGAACCGCACCTGCGCCGGCGAGGATTGGCGCAGATACACCATCGCCAGACGCTCCAGATGCGCGTCGTTGATCTTGCGCTCGGCCCTCATCGCCCGCCTCGGTCCTCAGCGCCGCCTCGACCATATTCGCCACCACCGCGATCGCCTCGGCGCTGATGTCGCCCACCGCCACTCACTCCAGCGCCCGTCGTCTCAACAGCTCCACGTTGATCTGCGAGATCTCCAACAGCAGCGCCTCGTTGCGCTGGGTGTCCTGCGCGTGCGCCTCGCAGCTCGCCTCCATCGCCGCCGGCACATAGATCGTGCGGCTGCGACCACCCACATAGACCGCCAGATACGCATACGGGCCGTGCAACTCTCCTGACCGGCACCGACACCCCTCGCTCGAGCACGTCCGCGCCTTGTGCAACACCACTCCGCGCAACGTCCGCTCCGGATCTGACAAGCCCGCCGCCAGGCGCCGCCGCCGCGCCAGCAACTGACGCACGCTCACATCGCTTAACTCCGCTAACACCATCAGCCTGTACGTGATTCGCTGACAGGCGCGAGACTCCTCCCCGCCCTCACCTCACGGCTGATACTCCAGCGCCACATCGCCACGATAGGTGCGAAGCCACCGTTGCGGGCGCTCACCGTCGTCCTCGACCAACTCGGCGCCGCGCAGCCGGCGCAACACCGACAACGCCACATCCGTCGCACAACCCGCCAGCTCACCGATCCTCTCCGGCGAGCGCTCATACCACGCGTCGGTGGCACGCAGCACCCGCGCATCCAGCGCACTCAACGGCAACGACACCACGCCGCTCATCGCCCGCCCTCCCCGCCCGCCCACTCGCCGAGTGCGGCCACCACCGCCACCAGTTCGACCAGCAGATCAAACGTCAGCGGCCGCTCCGCAGCCTCCGCGGCGCGGTCGGTCGCCGCCTCGTCCAGAGCGACGTTTCGGCCGCCGCCGGCGTCGCACACATACACCCGACCAGTCGGGAAACGACGCACATACAGCACCTCAAGCCGCTCAC
>JBELAG010000580.1:0-2768 GCA_049509055.1 Solirubrobacteraceae bacterium | reverse complement strand
CGATCGGTCCCCTGGTCCCCATGATCAGATCGCCCTTCCAGTGCCCGGCCTGCACGCGATCCTCGACCTCGACGGGCCGCTCCGCGATCATCCGCATCGCGACCAGCCGTCCGCGGCGATGTTCGCCGCGCAGTCGGCGTCGTCGACGCCGCCGACGCGCGGGCCGGGTCACATCCGCATCGGGGTCGTCGATCGCCTGATCGATCGATTCGGTGCACAAGCACCGCCGGCGCTGGCCAGCGAAGCGGACCGCGAGCTCGTGCCCGACCTGTTCTGGCCTCCACCGCTGACCCAAGAGCCCTCCGGACCGTGTCACCGAGCGCCGGATCGAGCGCCGGCAGCCGCTGACGCGGGCGACGCGCACGCTCCCTCGCCACCCGCTGCGCCTGGTGAGGGCGATAGCGGCCATCCACATCACTTCCACCGAGCTCATCCGCGAGTGACGTCTGGGAGAACCGCCGTGTCGCTGAGAGCTTTGACCCGGGGGCGATCCAGTCGCTGTCAGATCATCGCCACCACGAGATCTGGAATCCGCCCTATTCGTCTCCACCTGGCGCCCTAGTCGCCACCTCCGGCCGGCCCCATCCCCGTGCAGCAGAGGCCTCCCCGTCCGGTTGCCGCCGGCCGTGCCGGCCCGGTACCCCCCCGACCCGGCCGCTGATCAAATCCCTCGGCACGACCGCCTCGGACGGAACAGGCGCCCGAGGGAGGGGCGGGCGCCTGCCCCGCACCGCCCGCTGCTCGGGCGTGTGAGAGGCGCTCGTCAGAGGTTGCCGCGCCGAAACACGTGCCTGACGGTGCGCACGATCACCTTGACGTCGAGCCACAGAGACCAGTTGGCGACGTAGAGGTAATCGATGCCGACCATCTCCTGCATCGGGACGCGCGAGCCGAGGATCTGCCACGGCCCGGTCATGCCGGGGGTCAGATGCAGTCGGCTTCGGTCCAGACCCACGACGCGGATGTCCTCATCGAGTACGAGTGGGCGCGGGCCGACGAGGCTCATCTCTCCGAGCAGCACGTTGAACAGCTGCGGAAGCTCGTCGAGCGACGTCTGGCGCAGAAGCTTGCCGACCTTCGTCACACGAGGATCGTTGGTCAGCTTGAAAAGCCCATCCCCGGCCTCGTTGAGCGCGCGAAGCGTCTCCTTCTGGGCATCCGCGCCGACCACCATCGATCGGAACTTGAAGATGCGGAAGTGCTCGCCGTCGCGCCCGACGCGCACCTGGCGAAAGAAGATCGGACCGCGCGACTCGATCCTGACGGCCAGCGCGAGAATCGAAATGAGCGGGAAGATGATCACCAGTCCGATCGTCCCCAGGATGATGTCGAAGGTGCGCTTCAGGAGCCGGGAGGACCGCGAAAGACCGAAGCGACGGATCCCCAGCATGGTCATGCCATCGACTTCGTCGAATTCGACGGCCGAGCCGACGACCTCCAGAAGCCGCGGCAATACGCTCACCCTGACCCCGACGGCCTTCGAGGTGCGAATCAGGTCAAACACGCCGCTGGAGTCCGACTCCGTCGGGGCGATGATGATCCGGTGGACGTTCATGTCGCGCACGATGTCGCTGAGCACCTCCGGCATCGCCGCCCAGTCTTCGTCCTCCACGTCACTGCCCGTCAGCGGCAGCCACGCCACGACGATCGCCCGAGCATGGCTGGCGACGAGCTTCTCTCTGATCCGCTCAACCTGAGCTGCCGGTCCGAGCACGAGGCACCGCTCGATCGGGGAGGCGCGCCCCGCGACGGAGCGAGCGAGCACCCGGCCGGCAGAGACGGCACCGAATGACACCAACCACAGCAGCGAGATCTGGTCCGCACCGAGTGTGCTAGCCGGCACGACCACGTTCACAGTCGCCACGCCCAGCGCGAACACGCCGGTCAGCTGAAGGAGGGTGGGCAGCTCGTCGAGCGTCGAGTGCGCGATCCGCAGGTCATCGTGGTCGTAGAGTCCCCCGACCTTGAAGAGGACGAGAATGATCGCCACGCCAACGGATGTGAGCAACGCCTGGTGGGGCTGATGAAACCCGGTCAGCACCACGAGCATCGCGAAGGTGGCGGTGAGAATATCGGCGGCTCCAAGGAGTCGACGATGGAGCTTCTCCCGCCAGACGAGCGATGCCGGCGCGACATCGACGTCGGCCGTGCCGACGTCGACAGCCGCGGCCCCGACGCCGTCAACCGCCGCCATCAACGGGTGGCGTTGGGGCGGCTCGCTGGCGTCCCAGTCGTCGCGAAGCTGCAATCTAGAATTAGCCGTCATTGCCCTCGCACCAAGAACGGAGCAACGGCCCTCAGTCTTCTTCGCCTTCACGGCCATTCGCCGCGGGGATCGTCGTGGCATCCTTACGCCCGTCGATCGCGACGACCGGTGCACCGGCCTGCTCCGAGTCCCGGTCAGCCCAAGCGCCGGGTCTGCGGCGCGATCGCGGGCTGGATGGGAATCAGGAAGATCTCCGGTCTTTCTCCCGTCCGCTGCTCAGGACCGTTGCGACGGCGAGAGCCCGATGGTGCGCGGCACTTCTATGCGAACTAGCAGTCGGTCGACGACCGGGGCTCACTCAATGGCCCCAGGCGACGTCCGTTCCTAGCGATGTAGTTGCCGCTCCAGGTGTTCCCCGAGGGCGTCCAGAAGCTGACCAGGTCGGTGCCGTTGTAGCCGTTGTCGTCTGAGAATGCGTTGTTGGTGACGACGATGTTGGGGGTGCCGCAGGCGCCTGCTTTTCCGGTGTAGAGGTCGGCGCCGGCGTCGCCCTCCATGTAGC
>JBELAG010000058.1:0-20557 GCA_049509055.1 Solirubrobacteraceae bacterium | reverse complement strand
GCGCGGAGAGGGTGAGAACCGTCTTCACGGAATGCATGAATTGCGTTCCCCACCCGGTCCCCGGCGGTCCGGGACACGTCGACGCGGGCCCGCCCGGCCCGGGCTGGGGCACCGAATTCATGACACCCATGAATTGCGTTCTCCGCCCCCCGTCGCCGGCTGGCCCCGGCGCGGCGGGTGGGTGGGCCGAGCGGCGCCCGGGGTCGGCGCGGCCGCGTGGCCCGCGGGACTGGGGCGCGGCCGCAGGCGCGGGCGGGCGCGCCTGGCCCGCGGGACCGGGGCGCGGCCGCATGCCCGGGCGGGCGCGCCTGGCCCGCGGGACCGGCCGCGCGCGCGGGCGCGGGTGCACCACCGGCATACGGCGGGTGGGATTCGAACCCACACGTCCCGAAGGACAATGCCTTTTGAGGGCATCGTGTCTACCGTTCCACCACCGCCGCGGGGGCCTAAGTCTAAGTGGTCGGTACGCGCCCGCCGGGTCGCAGTCGGCGCTCCCGCCCACGCCCCCGCCGAGCCCAGGCCAAGCCGCGCCCACGCCGAGCCCGGGCCGAGCCGAGCCCCGCCTCCCGCGTCAGCCCCCGAGCACGAGCCCGAGCAGCTCGTCGAGCAGCGCCGGCGCCGCGGCGATCACGCCGGCCGGGTCATCGGCGGTCGCCTCCAGCGTGCGCACCTCGAGGCCCGCGCGGGCGGCGATCAGCGCGCCGGCGGCATGATCCCAGTGCTTGATCCCGCGCTCGTAGAAGGCGTCGTAGCGATCGCAGGCGCTCCAGGCCAGGTCGAGCGCGGCCGAGCCGGTGCGACGGATGTCGCGAACTCGGGGCAGGACGCGAACGAGAACCTCGGCCTGGCGCGCGCGCACGGGGGCCTCGTAGGCGAAGCCGGTGGCGACCAGCGCGGTGGCGAGGTCCTCGCGCTGGGAGCCGACGATCGTCACGCCGTTGAGCGTCGCCTCGCCCGACCGGGTGGCGGCGAAGCACTCGTCGCGGACCGGGTCGAGCACGACGCCGACCAGCGCGCCGTCGGCGTCCTCGCAGGCCACGCTGACCGCGAACTGCGGCACGCCGAACAGGAAGTTGGTCGTGCCGTCGAGCGGATCGATCACCCACCGCAGGTCGCCGTCGCCGCTCTCCCCTCCCTCCTCACCGAGGATCGCGTCGGCCGGCCGGTGGTCGGCGAGGACGCGGCGAATCGCCGCCTCGCCGGCGAGGTCGGCCTCGGAGACGAGGTCGGTCGGGCTGCTCTTGGAGCGGATCTGGCGCATGTGATGGCCGAACCGGGGCTCGAGCTCGCCGGCGGCCGCGCGCGCCGCCTCGTTGGCGACGGCCAGCAGTTGTGCTTCGAGATCGTTCATGTCCGTCGGTTGTACACGATCGCCCCCGTGCGCCCGCAACGCCGCGCCCGCAACGCCACGCCGCGCCCGCAATGCCCGCAACGCCACGCCACGCCCGCAAGACAACGCCACGCGAGCTCCCCTCAGCGGTAGAGCAGCGTCTGCCCGAGCAGCTGCGTGACCGTCACGAACGTGTAGCCCCGCGCCCGCAACGTGTCGATGATGTCCGGGAGCGCGGCCAGGGTCTCGGAGCGGTCGCCGCCGCCGTCGTGCAGCTCGACGATCCCGCCGGGCCGCGCGTTGTCGATCACGTTGGTCTCGATCTCCGTCACCCCGGGCAGCGCCCAGTCGCGCGGATCGATGTCCCACTGGATCGTGGTGAACCCCAGCGATCGCGCCTCGGCGATCAGCGCCGGGCTCACGTCGCCGTACGGCGCGCGGAACAGGCACGGGGTGAAGCCGCCGGTGGCGGTGCGGATCGCGGCGGCCGCCTGCTCGATCTGCTCGTCGGCGAAGGCTCCCGCCCCCGCCACGTCGGGATGGCTCCAGGTGTGATCGCCGATCATGTCCCCGTCGGCCAGCATTCGCCGCTCGATCGCGCCGTCCTCGCCATACTCGGAGATCTGACGGCCGATCTCAAAGAACGTCGCCGGCACCTCGTCGCGCTCGAGCAGGGCGAGGAACTGCGGGGTCTGGACCCACGGGCCGTCGTCGAAGGTGAGCGCGATCTCGCGCCGCCCGGCCGCCATCGACCCGCCGTTGACCAGCGGCGGCCCGGTCGCCGTGCAGCCGACCAGCCGCGGGACGTGCAGCGGGGCGAGCGCCGGGACGGCGGGGAACAGCGTGACGCACGCGCCGGCACACGGGGGGTCGGCGAGCGCGCTGCTCACCTGCCAGCGCAGCGTCTGGTAGCGATTGCCGATCGCCGCGGCGGCGAACGTGGCGGTCAGCGAGCGCACCCCCGCCCGCGCCACGGTCGCGGGGATCACCGACGCCGGCCCGGCGCCGGCGGCGGTGACCGGCGCATAGGCGAGGCGCGCGGAGCGCCCGCCGCGGGGTGGGCCGAGCACGCACAGCTGTCCGGCCACGACACCGCCGCGCCGGCGCTCGATCAGCAGACACAACGAGCGCTGCGCCGGCGCCAGCGCCGCCGGGGAGAACGGCGCGTCCAGATCCACCGTCCACACCAGGTCGCGCCCGGACTGGGTGAGCGTCGCGCTGTCGACGGCGATCGGCGCGGCGTCCGGCCGAACCCGGGAGCCCGCGGCGCCTGCCACCTGAGCGATCACGGCCATCGTCGCCGCCGCCGCGACGGCGACGGCAACGGCGAGGACAAGGACTCGGGCCCGCAAGGAGCGCGGGAATATAGACAGCGGCCCGACGGCTCGCCCCACCCGCGACATAGACTTCGTCCCGTGTCGAGTCCCGTATGCATCGTCGGCGGGACCGGAGCGCTCGGGTTCGGGCTCGCCCTGCGGCTGGGCCGGGCGGGCGTTGCGGTCGTGATCGGCTCCCGTGACCCCGGTCGCGCGCTCGAGGCGGCGCAGCGGGCGCACGCGCAGGTTCCCGAGGGGTCGTTCAGCGGCGCGGGCAATGCCGACGCGGCCGCCGAGGCCGAGCTCGTCATCCTCAGCGTGCCGTTCCGCTCGCAGTCCGAGACGCTGACCAACCTCAAGCCGGCGCTCAACGAGAGCCATCTGGTGATCGACGCCACCGTGCCGCTCGCCGCCGCGGTCAGCGGCAAGGCGACGCGGACGCTCGGCGTCTGGCAGGGGTCCGCCGCCCAGCAGGCTCAGGAGATGGTCCCGGACGGGGTGCGCGTGGTGTCGGCCTTTCACACCGTCAGCGCCGCGCTGCTCACCGACCTCGAGCACGCGCTCGACGAGGACGTGCTCGTGTGCGGCGACCGGCGGGTCGACAAGGCCCGGGTGATCGAGCTCGTCGACCGGATCGGCGGGCTGCGCGCCGTCGACTGCGGTCCGCTCGAGATGGCGCGGATCGTCGAGCAGTTCACGCCGCTGCTGATCTCGATCAACGTGCGCAACAAGGTGAGGGCCGGAATCAGGATCACGGGCCTGCCGGCGTGAGCGCCACCGGACCGGTCGTCGTCCTCGCCGGCGGAACCGGCGGGGCCAAGCTCGCCCGCGGGATGCTCGACGTCGTCGGGCCGGCCGAGCTCGTCGTGATCGCCAACACCGGCGACGACGTCGAGATCCACGGCGCCTACGTCTCGCCCGACCCCGACCTCGTCACCTTCTGGCTGGCCGACCGGATCGACGCGCGGGGCTGGGGCCTGGAGGGCGACACGTTCGAGGTGATGGCCGGGTTGCGCGAGCTCGGACATGAAGTGTGGTTCAACCTCGGCGACCGCGATCTGGCGATCGGGATCGACCGTGCTCGCATGCTGAGCGAGGGCGGGCGGCTGACCGACGCGCAGTCGCGGATCGCGTCGGCGCTCGGGGTCGGCGCCCGCGTGCTGCCGATGAGCGACCGGCCGGTCCGCACGCGCGTGCTCGCCGGCGGGCGCTGGTGGCCGCTGCAGGAGTTCATGATCCGGCGCCGGGGCGGCGGCCCGGTGCTCGACGTCGTCTTCCGCCACGCGCGCGCCGCCGACCCGACGCCCGAGGTGACGGCGGCGATCGCGCAGGCCCGGGCGATCGTCATCGGGCCGTCGAACCCGGTGATCTCGATCGGACCGATTCTCGCGCTGCCCGGGATCCGCGACGCCCTGCGCGGCGGCGCCGCGCCGGTCGTGGCGGTCAGCCCGATCGTGCACGGCGCGATCCTCAAGGGGCCGACCGCGGAGTTCATGCGGTGGTCCGGCCACACGCTCGACAGCGCCGGGATCGCCGCCGTCTACGACGGCCTGATCGACGGCCTGGTCGCCGACCAGCCGGCCGCGACGATCCCCACCCTCCGCACCGAGGTGCTGCTCGACACGCCCGCCGCGCGGCGCCGCGTGGCCGGCGAGACGCTGCGATTTGCGCTCGATCTGACCTCGCCGCAGGCCCTCTCCGGACAGGGGCGATCGACCCCCGGCGCTCCGCCAGATAGCGTGTAGGCGCGATGACGACGATCGCCATCCTCCCGATCAAGAGCCTCGACCAGGCCAAGCAGCGTCTGCGCGACGAGCTGGACCCCACCCCGCGCCGCGCGCTGGTCGAGGCGATGTTCTCCGACGTGCTCGTCGCGCTGCGCCGCTCCACGCTCGTCGATCAGGTGCTGGTGGTGTCCGCTGACCACGGCGCGCAGCGGATCGCGGGCGGCTACGGGGCGATGATCGTCGAGGAGGAGGACCACGGCCACAGCCACGCCGCCGCGAGCGGCATCGTCCGCGCGATCGAGCTCGGCAGCGACCGGGTGCTGCTCGTCCCCGGAGACTGCCCGCTGATGGATCCGCTCGAGCTCGACCAGCTGATCGCGATGCCGGTCGGCGCCCCGTCGGCGCTGATCGTCCCCGACCGTCACGGCACCGGGACCAACGCCCTGCTGCTCACCCCGCCCGGCGCGCTGGAGCCGGCCTTCGGCCCCGGCTCTCACGAGCGCCATACCCGCAACGCCCAGGAGGCCGGCGTCGAGGCACGGACCGTGCCGCTGCGATCGCTGGCGCTCGACCTCGACACCCCGGAGGATCTGGCGGTCGTCCAAACGACGCTGGAGGAGACCCACGGCGGAGCGGCGCACACGCGCGGCATGCTCCGCCAGCTGTTGCGCAGCCGGAGCTGAGCGGCCGATGATCTCCGCGGAGGCGCTGGAGGGCCTGCCCGAGATCCGGCCCGGCGACGAGCCGGCCGCGCTGATCGCGGCCGCGATCGCCCGCCGCCGGCCGCCCGGCGACGACGACGTGCTCGTCGTCGCCCACAAGTTCATCTCCAAGGCCGAGGGCCGGATGCGGCGGCTGTCGGCGGTGACGCCCGGCGACCGCGCGCTCGAGCTCGCCGCCGCGCTCGGCAAGGACCCGCGCCACGTCCAGGTGGTGCTCGACGAGACGCGCGAGGTCCGGCGCGCCGACCACGGCGTGCTGATCAGCGTCACCCATCACGGCTTCGTCTGCGCCAACGCCGGCGTCGACGCGTCCAACGCGCCCGACGACGACACGCTGATCCTGCTGCCCGCCGACCCCGACAACTCGGCCCGGCGGCTGCGCGCCGGACTGCGGGAGCGGCTCGGGATCGCGCCCGCCGTGCTGATCACCGACTCGTTCGGGCGGGCGTGGCGACACGGCCAGTGCGACGTGGCGATCGGCTGCGCGGGCCTGGCGGCGCTCGAGGATTGGCGCGGCCGGCGCGACGCCCGCGGGCGCGAGCTCAAGGCCACCTGGATCGCGGTCGCCGATCAGCTGGCCGGCGCCGCCGACCTCGCGCGCGCCAAGAACGCCGGCCAGCCGGCGGTGCTGGTGAGCGGCGCCGGCCGCCACGTCACCGCGCACGACGGGCCCGGCGCCGGGCCGTTGCTGCGCGGCGACGCCGACGACCTGTTCCGCTGAGCGGCCGCGCGTCAGACCGACGCCGGGGCGCCGACGGCGTGAAAGCCGCCGTCGACGTGGACGATCTCGCCGCTGATCGCCTGGGCGTAGTCAGACAGCAGCCAGCACACCGCCTTGGCGACCGGCACGGGGTCGGCGGTGTCCCAGCCCAGCGGGGCCTGCCGGCGCCACAGCTCCGCCAGCTGATCGAAGCCGGGGATGCCCTGGGCGGCGACCGTCCCCAGCGGCCCGGCGGAGACGAGGTTGACCCGGATCCCCGCCGGCCCGAGGTCGCGGGCCAGATAGCGCGACACCGACTCGAGCGCCGCCTTGGCGACGCCCATCCAGTCATAGATCGGCCACGCCACCGTCGCGTCGAAGTCGAGTCCGACGATTCCCGCCCCGCGCGGCATCAGCTCGACGAGCGCGCCGGCCAGCGCCTTGAGCGAGAACGCGCTCGTCTGAAAGGCGGCGTTCGCGCTCTCGGCCGGCGCCGACATGAACTTGCCGCCGAGCGCGTCCTGGGGGGCGAACGCGATCGCATGCAGGACGCCGTCGACCTGGCCCCAGCGGTCGCCCAGCGTCGCCCCCAACGCCTCGAGGTCCTCGGCGCGGTTGACGTCGAGCTCGAGCACGTCGACCGGCTCGGGCAGCCGCGCCGCGGCGCGCTCGGTCATCCGCTTCACCCGCCCGAAGCTCGTCAGCAGGACCGTGGCGCCCTCCTTCTGCGCCTGCTCGGCAACATGGAAGGCGATCGAGTCCTTGGTGATCACGCCGGTGATCAGCAGCCGCTTGCCCTCCAGGATCACGCCCGCTCACCGCCGTCGCCGGCGAACGCGTCGAGCGCGCCGCACAGCCGGTCGCGCGTCTGTCCGGGCTCGATGATCTCGTCCACGAAGCCCTCGGCGGCGGCGGTGTGGGCGCGCAGGTGATCCCGGGCGTAGGCGTCGGCGAGCCGGTCGCGCTCGGCCTCGGGGTCGGGCGCGGCGCCGAGCTCGCGGCGGTGCACGATCCCGACCGCGGCCCGCGCGCTCATGATCCCCAGCTCGGCGTCGGGCCAGGCCAGCACCATGTCGGCGCCCAGGTCCCGCGAGTTCATCGTGATGTACGCCCCGCCGTAGGACTTGCGCAGCACGACGGTCAGCTTCGGCACGCGGGCGGCCGAGAACGCCCGCACGAGCGAGGCGCCGTGGCGGATCACCCCGGCCTGCTCCTGCTTGGATCCCGGCATGAAGCCCGGGGTGTCGACGATCGCGATCAGCGGCAGGCCGAACGCGTCGCAGAAGCCGATGAAGCGCGCCGCCTTCTCCGATCCGGCGGCGTCGAGCACCCCGCCGAGGTGGCGCGGCTGGTTGGCGACGATCCCCACGGGGCGGCCGTCGAGCCGGGCCAGCGCGGTCACCATGTTGCGCGCCCACCGCGGGCAGAGCTCGACGAGGGAGTCGCGGTCGACGATCGCGCGCAGCGGGTCACGGATGTCATAGGCGCTGCGCGACATGCTCGGCACGAGGCCGCCGGGGTCGGCTGACGCGGGCGGACGGGAGCCGGCGCGCGGCGGCGTCCGCCCGGCCGCCGACGGCAGGTAGGAGAGCAGCTCGCGCACGCGCGCCGCGGCGGCGGCCTCGTCGGGCTCGACGAGATGGCAGACGCCGTTGCGCTCATGGACCTGGGGGCCGCCGAGGCCGGCCGCGTCGATCTCCTCGCCCAGCGCCTCGCGTACGACGCCCGGGCCGGTGAGGAACATCGAGGCCTCCTGGGTCATCACGATCAGGTCGGTGAGCGCCGGCGAGTACGCGCCGCCGCCGGCCGACGCGCCGGAGACGATCGAGATCTGCGGGACGACGCCGGTGAGCGCCACCGTCTCGCGGAAGATCCGGCCGTAGCCCGCCAGCGCGGCCGTGCCCTCCTGCATCCGCGCCCCGCCGGACTCGACGAAGCCGACGACCGGCATCCGCGCCCGCCCGGCCAGCGTCAGCAGGCGCACGATCGTGTCGGCGTGGCGCTCGCCGAGCGAGCCACCGAGATACGCGCCGTCCTGCGCGTAGCAGGCGATCGGCCGGCCCGCCACCGCGCCGGTGGCGCCGACGACGCCGTCGCCGGCGATCGCCCGGTCACCGAGGCGCGAGGAGCGGACATGGGAGCGCACCACCCGGAGGCTGCCCGGATCGCACAGCGACTCCAGGCGCTCGAGCGGGTCCAGCCGGGTGGCGCGCGGGTTGGCCCGGACGGCGCTCACACCGCCGCCCCCCGCAGCGCGAGGGAGACGTTGTGGCCGCCGAACGCGAACGAGTTGGAGATCGCCAGCGGCGGCTGGCCGGTGGAGGTGATCAGCGGCCGCGCTTCACCCGGCACGTAGTCCAGGTCGCACGCGGGATCGGGCACCTCGTAGCCGAGCGTCGGCGCGATCACGCCGGTGATCAGCGTCCGGATCGTCGCCACCGCCTCGACGGCGCCCGCCGCCCCGAGCAGATGGCCGATCGCCGACTTGGTCGACGAGATCGGGATCCGCCGCGCCTCGTCGCCGAGCGCCAGCTTCAGCGCCGCCGTCTCGGCGGCGTCGTTGAGCTGGGTCGAGGTGCCGTGGGCGTTGACGTAGTCGACCTCCGACGGCTGCGCGCCGGCGTCGCGGATCGCCAGCTCGATCGCGCGGGACGCCGGGCCGCCGGTCGGCTCGGGCGCGGTGAGATGGTAGGCGTCGGTGGTGGAGCCGTAGCCCACGACCTCGGCGAGGATCGTCGCGCCGCGCTGCGCGGCCAGCTCCGCGTCCTCGAGCACGAGCACGCCGGCGCCCTCCCCCATCACGAAGCCGTCGCGGCGGGCGTCGAACGGCCGCGACATGCCGGTCGGCGACAGCGCCTGCATCGAGTTGAAGCACGCGAAGCCGAATTCGGTGAGCGTCGCCTCCGCGCCGCCGCACACGACCGCGGCGGCGTCCCCGTACTGGATCATCCGCAGCGCCGAGCCGATCGCGTGACCGCCGCTCGCGCAGGCCGACACGATGCCGTAGCTCTGGCCGCGCAGCGCGTGCTTCATCGTCACCGCGGCGGCCGCCGCGTTGGGCATGTAGCCCGGAATCCCGAGCGGGGAGACGCGCTCGGCGCCGCGGTCGCGCATCATGCTGTGCTGGGTCTCGACGGTGTCGATTCCGCCGATCCCGGTGGCGATGATGCAGCCGACGCGTAGCGGGTCATACGGCGGCTCGGGCCCCCAGCCGGCCTGGCCGATCGCCTCGCCGGAGGCGACCACCGCCAGCTGAGAGAAGCGATCGAGACGGCGGACCTCCTTGACCGACAGCTGCTGCGAGGGCTCGAAGTCGCGGCAGGCGCCGGCTCCGTCGGCGATCCCGCAGGTGCCCGCCGCCCAGCGATCGTGCAGCGTCGAGGCGCCGATTCCGAGCGGCGTGACCGCCCCGATCCCGGTCACGACGACCCTGCGTCTGTCCGGCGAGTACGTCACTGTCCGGCCCGCTCCACGATCAGGTCGATCGCATCGCCGACCGTCTTGAGCTCCTTCATGTCCTCGCCCTTGAGGATCACGCCGTACTCGTCCTCGACGACCTGCGCGAGCTCGACGAGGTCCAGCGAGTCGATGTCGAGCTCCTCGAACGTCGCGGTGCGGGTGATCTGGCTGACGTCGGGACCGAAGCTGGCCAGCGTCTCGACGACGCGGCTCTCGACCTGCTCGGTGGTCACTGACATGTCTGTTGCTCCTTGTGTTCGTGGTGACGTTCAGGCGGCGAGTCCGCCGTCGACGGACAGCACCGAGCCGGTGACGTAGCTCGCGTCCGCGGTGGTCAGGAAGCGTACGCACGCCGCCACCTCCTCCGGGGTGCCGGCCCGGCGCGCCGGGACGTGCGACAGCAGCTCGGTCGACACGCCGGCGGTCATGTCGGTGTCGATCCAGCCCGGCGCGACGATGTTGATCGTGATCCCGCGGCGGGCGACCTCGACCGCCGCCGTCTTGGTGAACGCGATCAGCCCCGCCTTGGCGGCGGCATAGTTGGACTGCCCCGGGTTGGCGCGCAGCGCGACGACGGAGGAGACGTTGACGATCCGCCCGGTGCGCGCGCGCATCATCGGCTTCAGCGCGCGGCGGGTGAGCCTGAAGGCGGCGGTCAGGTCGGTCTCGATGACCGCGTCCCAGGCGTCGTCGCTCAGCGACGGCGACAGGTCGTCGACGCTGATCCCGGCGTTGTTGACGAGCACGAGCACCGGGCAGCCGAAGTGCGACTCGAGCGCCGAGAACAGCGCGTCGGGCGTGGCGCGGTCGGCGACGTCGCCGGCCAGCGCGAGCGCGCGGCCGCCCTCGCGCTCGATCTCGGCGACGACCGCCTCGGCGCCGTCGCGGCCCGCGCGATAGTTGACGCCGACCCCCCAGCCGTCCCGGGCCAGGGCGCGCGCGATCGCGGCGCCGATCCCGCGCGAGGCGCCGGTCACCAGCGCGCACCCGTCGGTCCGCGGCTCAGCCACCGGCCGCGCCTCCCCACTGGATCACCGCGCCGCCCCACACGAAGCCGGCGCCGAACGCGCTGAGCAGCACGAGCGACCCCGGCCGCAGGCGGCCGTCGGCGAGCGCGGTCGCCAGCCCGACCGGGAGCATCGCCGCCGACGCGTTGCCGATCGTCTCGATGCACTCCACGACCCGCCCGGGGTCGAGCCCGAGCCGCTCGCCCAGCGCCCGCGTGATCCGCGCGTTGGCCTGGTGGTAGACGAACAGGTCGATCTCGTCGAGCGTCAGCCCCGCCCGCAGCACCGCCTCGCGGGTGACCTCGCTCATCCGCCTGACGGCGTGGCGGAACACCTCGGGGCCGTCCATGCGGATCTTGCGCTCGGTCACCGAGACGAACAGCGTGCCGGCCTGCGAGCCGTCGGCGCCGAGCACGACCGGCCCGATGCTGCCGCGCTGCGGATCGCCGGCGCCGAGCACCACCGCCCCGGCGGCGTCGGCGAACAGCGGCGCGCTGCGCTTGTCCTGGTAGTCGACGATCCGGGTGATGAAGTCCGCGCCGATCACCAGCACGTGCTCGGCCCGGTGGCTCTCGATCTGGGCCGCGCCCTGGGCCAGCGCGGTGAGGAACGCGGTGCACGCCGCGCCGACGTCGTAGGCGCCGGCGCGGACCGCGCCGAGGTTGTGGGCGACGATCGGGGCGGCGTTGGGCGTGAGCTCGTCGGCGCTCACCGTGGCGACGATCACCAGGTCGATGTCGACCGCGGGCACGCCGGCCGCGGCCAGCGCCTTGGCGCCCGCGCGGGTGGCGTAGTCGCTGAGCCGCTCGCCGGGCCCGGCGCGACGGCGCTCGCGGATCCCGGTGCGGGACAGGATCCACTCCTCGGTGACGCCGAGCCCGACGGCGAGCTCGGCGTTGGACAGCACGCCCTCGGGCAGCTCGGTGGCGACCGACAGGATCGCCGCCGGGCGCACCGGCGCGCGGGTCGGGCCGAGGCTGCGCGGGGCCGGGCGCTCCTCGGTCACGGGCGCCGCCGGCGCGAGGACCACGGCCTCAGGCATTGACGAGCTCCACGCCGGCGAGCGTGCGCTTGGCCAGGCCGCTCAGCACGCGGCCGGGCCCGACGTCGACGAAGCGCTGGGCGCCCAGTTCGCGCAGCGCCAGCAGCGTCTCGCGCCAGCGCACCGGCATCGTCAGCGCGTCGGCCAGTTCGCGGCGGGGATCGGTGAACGGCGCGGCGGTGACCGCCGAGACGACCGTCGCGCGCGGCGTGTCGAAGGTGGTCGCGTTCAGCGCGGCGGCGAACTCGGGGACCGCCGACGCCATCATCGACGAGTGAAACGCCCCGGTCACGTCGAGCTCCATCGCCCGCAGGCCGTGCTCCCGCGCGCGCTGCACCGCGGCCGGCAGGTTGGCCTTGGCGCCCGACAGCACGACCTGCTGGGGCGAGTTGTCGTTGGCCACCGTCAGATCGGCGGCGAGCGCGATCTCCGCCGCATGGTCCGACGCGCCGGCGCCGATCACCGCCACCATGCCGCCGTCGCCGGCCCGCTGGCCGGCCTCGTGCATCAGCCGCCCCCGCAGCGTGACGAGCTCGAGGCCGCGGCGCTCGTCGAGCGCGCCGGCCGCGACGAGCGCCGCCAGCTCGCCGAGCGAGTGGCCGGCCGTGAGGTCGCCGGGCGGGCTGCCGATCGCCGCCCAGCCCGCGAGGCTGGCGCAGAAGATCGCCGGCTGGGCGAATTCGGTGCCCTCGCCGGCGCGCGGGAACGGATCCTCGCCGACGACCTCCGCGGCGAGCGCCAGGAGCTCGGGACGAGCGCGCGCGACCAGATCGCGCATCTCTGGGGTCTGGCTGCCCTGGCCGGGAAACAGGAGTGCGGTGGCGTTGATCATCGTCTCAACGTACGCCGCACCATAGGCGCAGATACAGACGGTATGAGCACTTCCCCCCGTTCGGGGGGACCGGCGCGGCGGCCTTCCCCCCGTTCGGGGGGGAGCGCCGAACGCGGGGCGACAAAGTAGGCTGGCGGGCGAGCGCCGCCGTGAGCCTTCCCGATCCGACACCCGACACCGCGGCCCTCGTGACCGGCGCGTCCTCGGGCATCGGAGCGGCGATCGCGCGCGAGCTGGCCCAGCGCGGGCACGGCCTCGTGCTCGTCGCGCGCCGCCGTCAGAAGCTCGAGGAGCTCGCCACCGAGCTGTCCACCGACCACGGCGTCCGCGCCGAGGTGCTGGGCTGCGACCTCACCAAGGCGGCCTCGCGCCAGCGGCTGCCGGCGCGGATCCAGTCGCTCGGCCTCCAGGTCAGCGTGCTGGTCAACAACGCCGGCTTCGCGACCGGCGGCGCCTTCCACGAGTCCGATCCGGCCCGCGAGCTCGAGCAGGTGCGGATCCTCGTCGAGGCCGTCGTCGCGCTCAGCTCCGCCTTTCTGCCGGGCATGGTCGCCCGCGGCAGCGGCGCAGTGCTCAACGTCGCCTCGACCGCGGGCATGCAGCCGATGCCCTACTCGGCCGGCTACTCCGCCGCCAAGGCCTACGTCCTGACCTTCTCCGAGGCCCTGCACCACGAGTTGCGCGGCTCGGGCGTGACCGTCACCGCGCTCGCCCCCGGACCGGTCTCGACCGAGTTCTGGAACGTCGCCGGCTGGGAGGTCGGCGGCGGCCAGTCGTTTGAGAGCGCCGTCCCCCGTCCCGCCTGGGTGACCGCCGAGCAGGCCGCCCAGGCCGGCGTCAAGGGCCTGGACGCCGGCCGGCGCGTCGTCGTCCCCGGGCTCCCGATCCGCGCCGCGCTGCTCGCCACCCAGTACCTCCCCCACGCGGTCAAGCTGCCCGCGATCGAGTGGGCCATGCGCCGGCGCTGACCGCGCGCCCGTCGCAAACCGCCAGAACGTCACAAATCCCCCAGGCACGCCGGGGCGGCGCGACCGGATTTGTATGGAACATGTCCCGGATCGCGGGTCGGCACGGCGGCCACGGACGCCGGCCGGCAGCGGTCACCCCAGCAGGCCGACCCGCTGGGCGCGCTGGACGGCCTCGGCGCGGTTGCGCGCCCCGAGCTTGCGGTACAGGGCGCTGGTGTGCTCCTTGACGGTGTGCGGCGACAGGTACAGGCGCTCGGCGATCTCGCGGTTGGTCGACCCCGCGGCGATCAGGTCGAGCACCTCGCGCTCGCGCTCGGACAGCGGCGGCGCGGGCTGCTCGGCGGTCGGGGCGAACACGGTCATCCCGAGGCCGACCGTCCGCACCGCCTTGGCGACCTCGCGCGCCTCCCAGTCCTTGGAGACGAACCCCGACGCGCCGGCCGCGCGGGCCGCGGCGGGCGACATCCGCCCGGCGCCGGAGATCAGCAGCACCCGCGTCGACGGCGAGGCCGTGCGGATCGAGTCGCATACGTCGGCGCCGGATTCGCCGGCCAGGAACAGGTCGACGAGCGCCACGTCGGGCCGCAGCGTCGGCAGCAGCGCGAGCGCCTCGGCTCCGGTGCGCGCCGCCAGGCAGCGCTCCACCCACGGCTGGCCTGACAGCAGCACGCGAAATCCCCAGTGCACGACATCGTGGTCGTCGACGACGAGCACCCGCAGCCGGCGCCCGCCGGCGTCGGCGCCCGAGCCGCCGTCGGCGCCCGAGCCGGCGCTCACCCCAGCCGCTCCTCGCCGCGCGCGACGACCAGCCGCACCCGCCAGTGCCCGTCCTGCGGCGAGCCGAAGTCGACCACCCCGCCGTGCTGCAGCGCCTCGAACGCCGCCAGGCGCAACCCCATCCCCGCCCCCCGCGCGCCGGTGGCGACGCCGTCGTTGAGGATCTCCAGGCTGAAGGTGTCCTCGTCGCTGGCCACCACGACCTCCACGAGCGTCGGCGCGGCGTGCTTGGCGACGTTGCGCAGCGCCTCGGCGAGCACCGACTGGGCGAGCGACTCGACGCCGGGCGGGACGCTCACCTCCGACGGCCAGTTGACCCGCATCAGCGGTCCCGGCGCCTGGATCAGGCGCGCCAGCTCGGCGGCGAGCGTCGTGCCGGTCTCCTGGGGCACCGGCGCGAGCGGGCGCTCGAGCGCGCTGCGCAGGTCGATCAGGGCCTGCTGGAGCTCCACCCGGCAGCGTTCGCGCTGGTCGGCCTCCAGCGGCTGCTCGGCGCTGAGCGCCAGCGACACCCCGAACAGCCGCTGCATGACGCGCTCGTGGATCTCGCGGGCGAGCTCCAGCCGCTCCCCGAGGCGGCGGGTGCGCTCCTGCGTGCGGGTGGCGTTGCGCGCGGTCGCCACCAGCGCGGCGGTCTTGCCCAGCGTCCACAGCAGGTGGCGCTCGCCATCGGACAGCTCGAAGCGCCCACCGCCGCGGTCGGCGCAGATCACCCCGTAGGCGCGGCCGGCGGCGCTCAGCGGCGTGCAGACGAGCGTCGTGATCCCCAGCAGCGCGGCGTACTCGGCGGGCACGGCGTGCTCGATCTCCTCCGACACGACGACGACCGCGTCCTCCAGCAGCGCCCGCTGGGCGATCGGCGTGGAGATCAGCGTCGGCGAGGGCTGCAGGGTCGCCAGCTGGGAGAACGAGGTGCCGTGCGAGCCGACCACCCGCACCCGGCGCCGGCCGGCGTCGGCCATGAAGATCGCCGCACGGCGCATCGTCGTCAGCCGGCAGATCGCCTCGCAGATGCGGTCATAGAACTCCGTCGAGGTCGTGTCGGTGTCGAGCTCGGCGAGCAGCTCGACGAACACCTCCAGCGGCTCGACGCCCGCGAACAGCGACGGCGGGCGCTCGACGCTCACCGCCGCCCCGCTCAGGCCGCGATCGACAGCTCATGGCGCTGCCGGATCCCGTACAGCGTGGTGCGCTCCGCGGCCGGGCGCCCGGCGCGGTGGGCGGCGGCGATCAGCTCGGCGGGCTCGAGGCGCACCCCGTGATAGCTGCCGGCCATCCGCGAGATCGACTCCTCCATCAGCGTCCCGCCGAGGTCGTTGACCCCCCAGCGCAGCGCCTCGGTGGCGGCGTCCAGGCCCATCTTCACCCAGCTGGCCTGGACGTTTCTCACCGTCTCGCCGAGAGCGAGCCGGAACACCGCGGTGTGCTTGAGGTTCTCCTCGCGCGAGATCTCCTGCACGCCGTGGACGCGGCCGAGCAGCGTCTGGAAGGGAATGAACGACAGCGGCACGAACTCGGTGAAGCCGCCGGTGCGCTCCTGCAGCTCGCGGACCACGCGCATGTGCTCGGCGAGCTCGGAGGGCTCCTCGACGTGGCCGAACATGACGGTCACGGTGGAGCGGATCCCCTCGGCGTGGGAGGCCTCGATGATCTCCACCCAGCGCGCGACCGGCAGCTTGTTGGGCGAGATCCGCTCGCGCACGCCGTCGTGCAGCACCTCGGCCGCGGTCCCGGGGGTCGACCCCAGGCCGGCGTCGCGCAACCGCGAGAACACCTCCCGCGGCGCGAGCCCGCTGACGTCGCACATGTGCGCGACCTCCATCGGCGAGTAGGCGTGCAGATGAATCTCGGGCGCGAGCTCCTTGGCGAAGCGCAGCCATCCGAGGTAGTCCTCCAGGCCCCAGTCGGGATGGATGCCCGACTGGATGCACAGCTCGGTCGCGCCCGCGGCGAGCGCCTCGGCCACCCGCTGGGCGAAATCCCCACGCGAGTGCTCGTAGGCGTCGGGCGAGCGCTTGGACTGGCCGAAGCCGCAGAACGCGCACCCGACCACGCACACGTTGGAGACGTTGATGTTGCGGTTGACGACGAACGTCACCGTGTCGCCGGCCAGCCGCCGGCGCAGCTCGTCGGCGGCGCAGCGCATGTCCTCGATCACCGCCGGGCGCTGCTCGGCGAACAGCGCGGCGAGCTGCTCCGGGGTGAGCGCCAGACCGTCGCGCGCGCGCTCGATCGCCCGCGGCGCCAGGTCGTCGGCCACCCGCACCTCGCTGCGCCGGCCGCTGCCGCGCCGGGGGATGAACGACCAGAAGCGGCTGGTGATCACGTCGAGCACCGCCGGCGAGACCCACTCGGGCGAGATGTACTCCGGATACACGCACAGCCGCTCCGACAGCGCGAAGCCGTCCTGCGCCAGGCGCTTGCGGACCTGGGCCGGGGACGGGAACGGATGCTCGGGCGAGATGTGATCGCCGTTGGCGCTGAGGCCGCCGAGGTCGGTCGCCCCCGCCCCCACGAGCTCCGGCCACCAGTCGGCGAGGTTGGGCGGGACCTGGATGCCGATCTCGGGCATCAGCCGGCGCGTCTGCGCGATCAGCCGCTTCATGTCGTCGAGCGTGACCGGGGACGCCCACGTCGGCGCGTCGAGCACAGGGCCGTGGCCCACCCCCGTTCGCCAGTACTCCTGGGCGGCGGCATCGGCGATCTGCGCCGGCTCGCGGCCGTAGTAGCTCTGGTGCGGGACGAAGTTCTGCAGGATCACCTCCTGGAGGTGACCGTGGCGCTCGTGGAGGTCGGCCAGCGCCGCCAGCGAGGCCATCCGCTCCTCCTCGGTCTCGCCGATCCCGACGAGGATCCCGGTGGTGAACGGGATCTTCAATGCGCCGGCGGCGGCGATCGTCTCGATCCGGCGGGCGGGATGCTTGGTCGGCGAGCCGGCATGGACGGTGTCCATCAGCCGCTCCGCGATCGACTCCAGCATCAGCCCCTGCGAGGCGGTCACCGCGCGCAACCGGGCGAGGTCGCCGGCCGCCATCACGCCGAGGTTGGTGTGCGGGAGGATCCCCCGCTCCAGCGCCTCCTCGCAGACCCACACGACGTACGCGGTGAAGTCCGCGAACCCCAGTGCGGCCAGCCGGTCGGCGACGCCGGCGTGGTAGTCGGGCCGCTCGCCGGTCAGCACGAGCAGCTCCTTGACCCGGTGGCGGCCCGCGGCGCGGTCGAGGATCGCCGTCACCTCGTCGGGCTCGTGCAGGTGCGGCTGGTGGGTCGCGAACGAGCAGTACTTGCAATAGCAGCGGCACGTCCGCGACAGCGACAGCGTGAGGTTGCGGCTGAACGTGACGCGGCGACGCATGCTCTGCGGGGATTCTAGGACGCCGATCGGTCCCGACCGGCCGAGCCCGGCTCCGACCGGCTGCCGGCCTCCTATGCTGGCCCGGCTGATGCCTCGCTCGCGGATCGCCTGCCTGCTCGCCGTCGCGGCGCTCGCCGGATGTCTGCTGGGCGGCTGCGGCGGCTCGAGCGCCGCCGGCGGAGCACGCCGGCGCTCGCCGGCGCCGGCGCGCAGCGCGACGCTGGTGCTCGACTTCACGCCCAACGCCGTCCACGTCGGCATCTACACCGCCCTGGCCCGCGGTTATGACCTCGACGCCGGGGTCCGGCTGCACGTGATCGCCCCGTCGGCGTCGACCGACGCGATCGGTCTGCTGGAGACCGGCCGGGTCAACTTCGCGATTCTCGACATCCACGATCTGGCGATCGCCCGCGAGCGCGGGCAGGACATCGTCGGGATCCTGCCGATCGTCGAGCGGCCGCTGGCCTCGGTGATCGCCGCGCCGTTCATCCGCTCGCCCCGCCAGCTGCAGGGCCGGACGGTCGGGATCACCGGCGATCCGAGCGACACCGCGGTGCTGCGGTCGATCATCGCCGGGTCGGGCGGCCGCCCGGCCGCGGTGCGGACGATCACGATCGGCTACGACGCCGTCCCGGACCTGCTGGCCGGCCGAGTGGCCGCCGCGACGGCGTTCTGGAACGACGAGGGGGTCGACCTGCGCCTGCGACGCCCCGGCTTCCACGTCTTCCGCGTCGAGGACTACGGCGCCCCGGCCTACCCCGAGCTCGTGGTGTGCGCCACCGGCGCCGCGCTGCGCTCGGACCCCGGCCTGGCCCGCGCGGTCGTCGCCGCCCTCGTGCGCGGCTATGACGCGGCGCTGGCCGACCCCCGCGCCGGCGCGCAGGCGCTGGAGCGCCTCGTGCCCGGCCTGCAGCCACAGCTGGTCAGCGCCGACCTGGCCGCGCTGGCGCCCGCCTTCCGCGGCGCGGGCGGCCGGTTCGGGGTCCTCGACGAGCCGCTGCTGCGGGCCTGGGCGCGCTGGGAGGCGCGGTTCGGGATCGTCGCCCGCGCGCCCGACGTGGCGACGATGTTCGACCTCCGCTTCGCGCCGGCGGCCTGACCACCGCCACCGGGCGGGCGGGCCGGTTACTGCGCGCCGAGCTTCTTGAACTCCTGGCGCACCGACTCGGTGCGGCCCCACATCTGCGTGACCTCGACGCGCCCGGTGCGGACCTCGCGCAGCGCGATCTCGCCGGCGGTGCCGCTGTCGTCGAGCAGCTTGAGCGCGAGATGGACGGCCGGCACCGAGGCGCCGTGGCCGAAGCGGTGGGCGACCAGCACGCGCCAGTGCCAGTCATGCTTGGAGTACGGCTGGGCGTTGCAGGTCACCATCTGGATCGCGGCGTCGATGTAGCGCGTCTCGTCGAAGATCCGCACGTCGAGCTCGAGGTCGGTCCAGTCGTCGGTGAGCGACGCGATGATCGCTTCGAAGTCCGGGGCGAGAGCCATGGCCGCCAAGCGTACTGTGGTCAGCCCGCGAGCTGCTGGACGATCAGGAACACGTTCATCGCGGTGATCGCCGCGGCCACCGCGTAGGCGGCGAGGTTGGTGAGGCGGCCGTTGACGTGTTCGCCCATCACGTCGCGGCGCCCGGTGAAGACGACGAGCGGCACGACCGCGAACGGGATCCCGAACGACAGCACCACCTGGCTGAGCACGAGCGCCCCGGTCGCGCTGACCCCGAGCCCGAGGATGATCAGCGCCGGCAGCATCGTCACCGTCCGGCGGATGCCCATGCGGATCCGCATTCCGATGAAGCCGGCCATCACGACCTGGCCGGCGAACGTGCCGACGCTCGACGACGACGCCCCGGACGCCAGCAGCGCGACCGCGAAGGCGAGCGCCGCGCCCCCGCCGACGAGGCGGCCGAGCTGGGCGTGCGCCGCCTGGATCGTGGAGATCCCCGACAGCGCCGGCGTGTGGAAGAGCTTGGCGAAGACGGCGAGCATCGCCAGGTTGATCGCCCCTGCCAGGGTGAGCGCGATGATCACATCGGCGCGTTCGAAGCGCAGCACGCGGCGCCGCTCACGGTCGTTGCGGACCTCGATCCGCCCCTGGGTGAGCGCCGAGTGCAGGTAGATCACGTGCGGCATCACGGTCGCCCCGACGATCCCGACCGCGACGTAGACGGCGCCGTGTCCGCCGAGGCGGGGAATCAGCCCGGCCAGCGAGGCGTGGACCGACGGCCCGATCTTCAGCGTCTCGTACAGGAAGCCGGCCAGCACGAGCCCCAGCAGCGCGGCGATCGCCAGCTCGAAGCTGCGCAGGCCTCGGCGCTGGAGCCCGAGGATCGCGAACGCGATCACCCCGGTGAGCAGGCCGGCGATCAGCAGCGGCATGCCGAACAGGAGGTTGAGCCCGATCGCCGCGCCGAGGAACTCCGCGACGTCGGTGGCCATCGCCATCACCTCGGCCTGGGCCCACAGCGCCCAGCTCGCCCACGCCGGGAAGCGCTCGCGGCACAGCTCGGGCAGGTTGCGGTCGGTCGCGATCCCGAGCTTGGCCGACAGGTACTGGATCAGCATCGCGATCAGGTTGGCCATCAGCACGACCCACAGCAGCTCGTAGCCGTACCGCGCCCCGCCCTGCAGGTTGGTGGCGAAGTTGCCGGGGTCGACGTAGGCGACGGCGGCGACGAACGCCGGACCGAGCATCGACATCGTCAGGCGCACGCGTCCCCGGGCCACCAGGCGGTCCAGGGGGCTGAGCTCGAGCCCGGCCGTCGCGCCCTCGCTGCCGACGGTCTCCAGCGCCGGCTCGGGGCTGATCATGCCGCCGGCTCGCGGGCTCATCGCGCCACCTGCACGCGCATCGCCCTTGCCAGATCGCCGCCGAGGGGATGGATCGCCGCGCCGAAGCGCACGAACAGCGGGCCTCCGAACGGCTGGCGCTCGACGACCTCGAAGCTGCCCCCCGGGAGGATCCCGCGATCCGACAGGTAGCGCAGCATCTCGGGATCGGAATCCGACACGCGCGTGAAGACGCCGCGCGCGCCGGCGTCGAGGGTGGCGAGGCTCTCGGTCTCGCCCTCGTCGATCGTCAGCTCGCGGGACGGGATCGGATCCCCGTGGGGATCGATCGTGGGGTCGCCGAGCTTGGCGGCGATCATCTCCTCGAGCTCCTCGGAGAGCACGTGCTCGAGCACCTCGGCCTCGGCGTGGACCCGATCCCACGGCACTCCGAGGCTCTCGACCAGGTACAGCTCGAGCAGCCGGTGATGGCGGATGACCTCGAGCGCGACGCGCCGCCCGGCGTCGGTCAGCAGCACCCCGTGGTAGGGACG
>JBELAG010000579.1:0-2784 GCA_049509055.1 Solirubrobacteraceae bacterium | reverse complement strand
CGCAAGATGGCCGAAGCGGTCGACCTGGCCAAGCTGCACGGCCCCGGGCCCGTCAACGACGCGCTGGCTCGATGCGCCACCTACGGCCGGTTCGCCGACGGCGACCTGGCCAGCATCCTGACGCCAACGGTCGTCGGGCGGGTCAGGGCAGCAGCGGTGCGAGGCGCGCGGCGAACTCGGCTGGGTGGGCGATCATTGCGGCGTGGTTGCCGGGAAGCTCGATCAGCGAGGTGCCGAGCGCCGCGGCGAGTGCCGCGGCGCAGCGGTGGGGATAGAACTCGCGTCCGTCCTCGCTGGCGGTGACGATGATCCGCTTGGTGGGTGCGGCGATGCGGGCGAGGTCGAGGTGGTAGTCGGCGATCGCGGGGACGTCGCGGTGGATGAATAACTCGATGTCGTCGCGGCGGACCTCGGGCCGGTCACATGAGCCGGTGAGCGAACGCCCGCGGGTGACACCGACGCTTTCGGCGATCTGGTCAAGCGCACGACCGGCATCATCGCGGTCGAGGTCGATCTCGAAGGACGGCTGGTCGGCGGCGGGCACGAGTTGGGCGAGTGGCGGTTCGTGGACGATCGCCCGCGCGACGGTGTCGGGGTGAGAGGCGGTGAGCTCGAGGCCGATCAGCGCGCCGGCGCTCGTCGCGAACAGGGATACGGGTCCGGCGTTCAGGTCCGCGAGGACGTGGCGGAGGTCGCCGGCGTGGACGGCGATGCTTGCCGGCTGCCACCGATCATCAAGCCGGCTGCGGGAGTAGCCGCGGCGGTCATAGGTGATGACCGTGCGGCCGGTGGCGAGATGGGCGGCGAGCGCGCCGAGCGTGTCGGCGTTGCTCGGTCCGCCACCGATCAGAACCAGGGGCGGCCCGGAGCCCTGAGTGCGGTAGTAGATCGTCCCGCCGGGCACTGCGGCCGATTGCCCGGCCGCTGCCCGGCAGGACGGGACCGCGGCTTCGCTCATCGCGCGGCGCTCGTGCCGCGGCCGGCGACGAGCCGCGGGTGGCGCTTGCCGACGTAGCGGACGACGCCCAGCGCGACCGAGCTGCCGCCGCCGAGGATCAGGACGGTCGTTGAGGCGCCGCAGGCGATGCCGATCGCCAGCGTGATGACCCCGGTGACGAGGCCGAGGACGTTCGCGACGCGGGGGTAACGATGACGGATGACGAGGAGCATGGGGGGCCTTTCGGACGGCGATATAAGGGACGGTGCGTATCTAAGCCGAAGTTAGGGGGAACTTCGGTCTAAGCACCATCGCTGATAAGATGCAAGGTGTCTCCTAAAATTTCTTGATGGCCGTTCCTCGACACGCCCCCCTTAGGCGCCCAGTCGCCACCCGACGCCGCGGCGCAGCCCTTGAAAACGCTCTGCTCGACGCCGCCTGGACGGAGCTCCAGAGCGTCGGTTACGCGAAGCTGACGATGGAACGCGTCGCCGAGCGGGCCGAAACGAGTCGCGCGGTGATCTATCGCCGCTGGTCTAGCCGGCACGAGCTCGTGATCGCGGCGCTGCGCCACCAGCAGCCGACCGGCACCGGCCGAATCCCCGACACGGGCAGTCTGCGCGAGGACGTGCTGGAGATCATGCGCCGGGCGGCGCATCGGATCTCCGACATCGGCCCGGCGACCGTCGTCGGGCTCCTCAATGACCTGACGGCCGACGATTCAGCCGACACGATCGTCGACCAGCTCGCCCGCGGCGGCGGCGAGGTGATGAACCAGGCGCTCGCCCACGCGGCCGCCCGCGGTGACGCGCGCGAGCACGTGCCCGAGCGCGTCGCGCGACTCCCCCTGGACCTCATCCGCCATGAGCTGATCATCACCCACCGAGCCCCGTCGAGCACGACGCTCGAGGAGATCGTCGACCAGATCTTTCTGCCGCTCGTCACGCCGGCCGGCTGAGGGCCACACGGCGAGGTAACGCCGATGATCAAGCTTCACAGCCGCCCTTCAGTTCGGCCGAGGCCACGATCCCCGGCCGGCTCAGATCAGCCAATCAAAAAGCCCCGCAAACGCGGGGCTTTGTGATGGAGCTAGGGGGACTCGAACCCCCGACCTCCTGGGTGCGATCCAGGCGCTCTCCCAACTGAGCTATAGCCCCGGACGACGGCAGTGCCGCGCGGTATGACGGCCAAGTGTAGTCCGGCCCGCCTCGGTAGGCTCGCCGCCCGGTTGGCCGTCGCCGCCGCTGCGCTGGCGCCCGAGGTGCCGTTTCACGGGCCTCCGTACCCGGCACGAAAGATCACGCCCAAGGCCATCCCGGAAACCGCTAACGTGTTCGGTGCCGAGTAGGCTTTTGTCCCATGGGTCTTCTTGACGACGCGATTCGAGAGCACCTTGACCTGAAGCGTCGGCGCGGCGCTGATCCGGCTGAGGTGGAACGCGCCGAGCGCGAGGCGCTCGGCCCTGTCCGGCGCAACCGCGACGCCGGCGGCGATCCGGAATCCGATCCAAGCGGGGTATCGGGCCAGCACGACGAGGACCGTTGGGCCGACGAGCCCGGCACCGAGGTGTTGAGCTCCGAGTCCGACGCCGGCGGCTGGTCCGACGAGCCTCAGGCGGCTGCCTGGTCTGAGGAGTCCGGTGACGAGGACTGGGCGTATGAATCCCCGGACCGGCCGGTTTCCACGCCGCGCCCGACGCCACCGCGGCTCGAGCTGGCCGGCGACCCGCCGGAGCCCCCTTCGAGATCGTTGGCGGACGCCGGGGGTGGCGAGACGATCGAATACGACGTCGAGCGCGCGCTCGGCTCCGCTGAACCGGCCGGCGACGACGATGTGCTCGAGGAGAC
>JBELAG010000578.1:0-5320 GCA_049509055.1 Solirubrobacteraceae bacterium | reverse complement strand
GTTGCCCTTGTGCACCCGCACGGCGATCGGGCGTCCGTCGGGGCTGCAGATCAGCCCGTAGTTGATCTGAAGCTTGCCTTTGACGCCGTCGCGGGAGTAGCCGAGCGTCGCCAGCGGGCAGCTGTTGAGCGCCGTCTGATTCCGGCATGGTGATGCCGTTGTCGGGCGGCATCGAGGGGTGGGGTACGAAAGAAGAAGTAGCTGCCGGAGGGTGCGGCGGCGCGGACGGGTAACGGCTTGCGGTGAAGGTGACCGGGGCAGGTGGCGTCGTGGGGTGCGTCGCGCGTTGTGACCGCTTCGCTTTCGCGTTGATCGCTCGCCAGCGGAGCTGTGTCTGGCTTCGCGGGACGTGTCGGTGGTGCGGGCGTGATCGGGCGAGCGATGCGACCCACTCGCGCGTAGCGGTGGCGGGCCCGGCGGCTATACCTCGGCGGGCTGGGACGACGGGCCGGTCGCGGTCCAGAGCTGGGCGGGTCGGCCGCCGGTGGGGATCTGTGTGGCGGTGACGCGGCCGGCGGCATGGAGGGCGTGGAGGGCGTAGTCGATCTGGCCGGCGGGCTGGTTGTGGTTGAGGGTCTGGCTGATCTGGCTGCGGGTCAGCCCGTCGGGGTGCTGGCGCAGGGTGGTGTGGATCTGTTCGGCGAGCGGTTGGCCGGTCGCGCCGGTCAGCGCCCACGCGGCGGATCGGGCGGCGTAGTCGTGCAAGGCGAGCGCGGCGGTGAGGTGCGGTGTGCTGATCTGGTGTTGCCCATCGGCGAGGGCGTAGAGCAGCGCGAGGCGGATGATGTGCGCTTCGGCGCGGGCGGTGATCTGCGCGACGAGTGCGTCGTCGGGCTGGGCGGCGAGTTGGCGGTAGGCGTGGTGCCATTGCTCGCGGGCGGGATCGTCGAGTGAGACATGTCCGGCGCTGCGGGCGTGTTTGAGCGTCGCGGCGAGTAGGTGGGTCAGGCCGGTCCCGGCAAGGGGATCGTGCTGGCCGCCTTCGGGGAGCAGGCGTTGGCGGCGGCAGGCGATGATCAGGATCCTGTTCAGGTAACCGTTGGCGAGCTCGGCCTGGGTGATGTGGCGGCGGAGCTCGTGCTGGGTGATGTGGCCGATCACGGTGATGTGCGCGGTGCTGGCGCGCGCGGGGGCGGTGCGGGTCAGGATCGCCAGCGGGCGGCCGTCCCACGCGGAGCGCAAGGTCGGCGACAACGTCGAGATCTCGCGGCTGGCGGCTTTGAGCACGGACGCGAACTCGGGCTCGATCACGAGCAGCCGCTGATCCTGCACGCCGGGATCCTGGCTGGTGGGATCACGGACCGCCCAGATCAGCCCCTCACCACTGGATAAGCCGGTGAGGATCCTCGGCTCGATCGACGGGTCGATGGTGGCCAGGAGCCGGCGGACGTGATCCCACGAGGACCCCTTTCTCGCCCGGCTGCTGTCGCCGACGAGGAGCATGAACTCGTTCGGTGCATGGCGGGTCGCTTCGACCTGGAACCAGGCAGCGCGGCCGACGGCGGCTCCGAAGCCGATGAGTAGTTGGGTGAGGATCGCGACCGGGTCGGCCTCGGTGTGCGGCGCGATCCGGTTGACGATCTCGCCGAGCAGCTCGTGATAGACCGCCGGGGCGGGCGGGGCCGGCCACCCCGCCGGTGCCGGGAGCAGCGCGTCGTTGGCGTGTGCTGGCTCCTCTGGCCGGTCGAGGAGCGACAGCGGTCTCATTCGGCTGAGTTCTCCGCGACCGCCGCCCGGGCGGCGGACTCGTCAACGATCCCCTTCTTGGACGCGAACGCAGCGATCAACGACCCGACGGCGAGGTTGTTGATCAACCTGGGCAGGCCACGAGAGGTGCTGTGGATCAGCCCGATCGCGTCATCACTGAACAGGGTGTCGGAGCGGCCCGCGAGCGCCAAATGGTGCTGCACGTAGCTGGTCGTTTCCGTCAGATCGAGGCCGTTGATGGCATAGCGGACCGCGACACGTTGATCCAGCGCGGTGAACGTCCCGGTGCGCAGCCGGCGTCTGAGGGTGGGCTGGCCGAGCAGCAGCAGGCAGAACGGGGCGGTCTGATCCATCTCCATGTTCGACAAGCACCGGACCCCCTCCAGCGACTCGGCATCGAGCAAATGGGCTTCGTCGATGATCAACACCACATGCTTGCCACGCTCCAAGCTCTCCGCAGCCAGGAGTTCCTGGGCTTGGGGGATCAGCGCGGCGTGATGAAACCTGGGGGTGCCGCCCAAGGTGGTGATGATCAGCCCGTAGATCCCGCGCAACCCCACCCCCGGCGTGCCGAGATAGAGCACCGTGTGCCGGGAGGCATCAAGGCCCGCGACCGCGGCGCGGGCGGCGACGGTCTTCCCGGCGCCGCACTCGCCCGAGATCACGCCGATCGCCTGCTCTGAGATGCACCACGACATGCGAGCGACCGCCTCGGCGTGCGCGCCGTGGGCGTGCAGCATCCCCGGCGCGAGGTCTTTGCCGAACGGCATCCTCGAGAACCCATAATGCGCCCGCAACCTGTCAATACTCATCCGGCGTCTCCTTGTCGCCGTCGCCGTCGCCGTCGCCGTCGCCGTCGCCGTCGCCGTCGCCGTCGCCGTCGCCGTCGCCGTCGCCGTCGCCGTCGCCGTCGCCGTCGCCGTCGCCGTCGGGTTGGGCGAGACTGGCGTAGTCGATCGGGTGGCCGCCCAGTTCGGCGTCGCGCTGTTCGGCGAGCAGCTTGAGGTAGTCGATCCCGGTGCCCGTCGGCGGTGGTGGGAGCTCGCGTGCGGCTTGTGGGTGGGTGTGGCGTCCGATGACCAATGGGACCGCGGCCCCGAACGGACGGTGCTGATAGCGCACCTCGATCCTCGTGAGGTCGAACGGGTCGAACACCAGCTCGACCTTGCGGCCCACGAGCGCCGGATCGATCTCGTATTGATTGCCGTGCAGCGACACCGTGGCGGTCTTCGTGACCGTCCGTTCCACCGACCACAGGAACGCCTCCCAGAGCAGCGCCGGGGTCGGCAAAGGCGGCGCGCCCGCGCCGTCGAACCGCTCAAGCGGCGTTTGCCCGGTCTCCGAATGCGTGCGCCGGTGATAGACGACTTCCAGCCACGCGGAGAACAGGCGGTTCAGCTCAGCGAGCTCGATGCCGTCGTCAATCTCGACGAGGAACTGATCGCGGACCGTTCGGAAGAACCGTTCGATCTTGCCCTTCGTCGTTGCCGCGCGCGGGCTCGCGTGAATTAGCTTCACGCCCAAGACCGCGCACGCACGAAGCAGCTGTGTGGACACGAACGCCGATCCGCGATCGACCAGGATCGCCTCGGGCACCCCGCGCGACATCAGCCCGGCCCGGAGCGCGGCCTCCAACCGGAACACGTCCTCGCCGGTGCCCCACCGCCACCCGACCAGCAGCCGGGAGTGGTCGTCGATGAACGCGAGCAGCACCGCCCGGCGCGCTGTGCCGCCCTCGAGCTTGGGACCGTGCAGACCGTCCCCGGTCCACAGCTCGTTGCGGGCACCGGCTTCGAAGCGCCCATAGACCCTCCCCGGCGACCGTCCGTCCGCGCGGACGTTCAGCCCCTGGCGGGCGAGGTGGGTCTGCAACGTCCGCAACCCCGGCACATAGTCGCCCTCGCCGGCGGTGGTGAGCATGATCTCGTGGACCTGCGCCGCAGTCCGCTCCAGCCGCTCCCGCTTGAGCTCGAACGCCAGCTCGAGCATCCCGGCCGGCGTGCGCAACGGAACGACGCGAGGTTGGGGGACCAGCGCTTCGAACCCGCCGTGGCGATACGCGCGGATCCACTGATCCAACGTCCCGCGCGCGACCCTGACCAGCCGCCCGTCCGGCCCGACATGCTCCCGGCCAGCGATCGCGCGGACCAGCCGGCCACGCTCGCGCTTCGACAGGCTCGGGTCGGCCGCGTCCCTGACGAGCGCATACCGGAACAGCCCGACCTCGCGACGACTCTCCACATCCGTTCTTGCGCGCTCGCTCATCCGAGCGCGAGACCCTGTCAGCCGATCACGCCCACGGGAAGGCGGGAGCTCGTGTTGCCAACAGCCCACCGCCCGATAGTCGTGACGCGGTCCGCCACGGATCGGCCGCACCGAACCGCAACACCCACGCCCTGGCGGCGACCGCGATCACCTCCACCGCGTCCGCGAAGCCGCTCCCGGCCGGCAGCACCGGACCGAGCTCGGGATCAAGCGCGACCGCGCACCGCGTGAAATGCGCCCGCAAAAGCTCAGCGCGCTCCACGAACCGCCGCAGCCAGCCCCGCACCGTGTCCGCGGGCACCCCGAGCCGCCCGGCGATCCGGCGATACCCCATGCCGGCGACGCTCGCCGCGATCGCCGCGCCGATCACCGGCACCTCATCCTGGCGCCGCACCAGGCACACATCCGGCAGCAACACATGAGTCCCGGCGCACCCGCGGCACCGCGCTCGCCGCGGCCGCAACCACCGATCCCCCGACCGACACCGCAGCGCCCGCCTCCGGGCATGACCCCACGGTCTCAGCACCTCACGACACGACGGGCACGCCAGCAGCCCGCCGACCAGCTCAGCCTCCACCAACGCCATCTCGACGCATACGATCAGCATGGGGTGCCACCTCCGGCATCCAAGAGAGCCCTCCCTGAACCGCCAAGCTCGAGGGAGGGCTCTCGCGCGTTCAGAACCGCGCGAAGCCTGCCAACCCCGCCAGCGTCATGCCGCCGATGAACGGCACCAACACCCCGTCCCGTGCCGGATTCAAACGGCGTTCAACACCACCTGGACCTCGGGATCTGGCGGCTGGAGGTTCACGCGCGGCTGCGACGCTTGCGCTGCCCGGAGCACGGGGCGCTGGTGGAGGGCGTCCCGTTCGCTCGCGATGGCGCCCGGTTCACTCGCGACTTTGAGAACCTGGTGGCCTGGTTGGCGACCAAGACCGACACGACTTCGACCCCGGCTGGCGCGGATCGACTTGCACACGGTCGGGCGGATCGTCCAGCGCGTCGCCGATGAGCAGCTCGACGAGGATCGGCTCACCGGTCTGTTTGCGATCTCGATCGACGGACCACTCGTAAGGCATCCCTGTGGGCGACGAGCGCATCGCCACGTTTCCGATCACGCGGACGAAGTCGACGGCACGATCGCATTCGCGTGTCGCTGCCTCGACGCCCCGGCCATCGCTTCGGCGACATTCCAGTTACCAGCGATCCGGCCGCGGAGCCGGCACCGAGGCCTCGCCGCCGGAGCGGTCGAACCGTTTCTGCGTACGCAAGGCATTGATCCTGCACATCTTCTCGCACGTCCTGCTCCCGGCGAGGCCGGGGCTCGCACGCGAGCCGTGAACGCGGG
>JBELAG010000577.1:0-2792 GCA_049509055.1 Solirubrobacteraceae bacterium | reverse complement strand
CGAGCCGGATGACGTGGGCCTCGGCGCGGGCGGTGATCTGCGCGATCTGCTGGTCTGATGGTTCAGCGGCGAGCTGGCGGTAGGCGTGGCGCCATAGCTCGCGCGCGTTGGGGTCGAGCCGGATCTGTCCGGCGGTGCGTGCCTGGTTGAGAGCGGCTGTGAGCAGGCGGTCCAGGCCGGTGTTGTGGAGCGGGTCGGGGTTGCCGCCTTCGGGCAGCAGTCGCTGCCGGCGACACGCGATGATCAGCACGCGGTTCAGGAAGCCGTTGGCGAGCTCGAGGCTGGTGGTGTGTCGGCGTAGCTCGTGCTGGGTGATGTGCCCGATGATCGCGATGTGCGCCTCGGTCGCGCGCGCGGGGGCGGTGCGGGTCATGATCGCCAGCGGCCGACCGTCCCAGCCGGATCGCAATGTTGGCGAGAGAGTCGACATCTCGCGGCTGGCGGCCCTGAGCGCGGACGCGAACTCGGGCTCGATCACCAACAGTCGCTGATCGCTGTGACCGGGGTCCTGACCGGCCGGATCGCGAACGCTCCAGATGACCCCTTCACCACTGGATAGGCCGGTCAGGATCCGCGGCCCGAGCGTCGGATCGATCGTGGTGATCAGCCGGCGAACGTGATCCCATGAGGAGCCCTTGCGGGCCCGAGCCGTGTCACCCGTCAGGCACATGTATTGGTTGGGATGGTGCCTGGTGGCTTCGACTTGGAACCAGGCGCCGCGCCCGATGGCGGCACCGAACGCGACCAAGAGTTGGGTGAGGATCGCGACCGGGTCGGACTCGGTGTGAGGCGCGATCCGGCGGGCGATCTCGCCGGGCAGCTCGTGATAGACCGCCTCCTCTGGCGGCGCCGGCCACCCAGCCGGCGACGGCAACCAGTCATCATCGGACGGCGGATCGGAGGACTGGTCTAGCAGCGTCAGCACGCGCTCGGTCATTCGGTGGATGCCTCAGCGACGGCCGCGCGCGCGGCGGACTCGTCGACGATTCCCTTCTTCGCCGCGAACGCGGCGATCAACGCGGAGACGGCGAGGTTGTTGACCTGCCGCGGGAGGCCGCGGGAGACCTCGTGGATCAGGCCGATCGCGTCGTCGCTGAAGAGGGTGTCGGAGCGTCCCGCGAGCGCCAGATGGTGCTGCACGTAGCTCTGGGTCTCCGCAAGCGACAGGCCGCCGATCGCGTAACGGACCGCGACACGTTGATCGAGCGCGGTGAACGTCCCCTGCCGCAGCCGGTGACGGAGCGTCGGCTGGCCGAGCAACAGCAGGCAGAACGGCGCGGTCTGATCCATCCCCAGGTTCGACAGACAGCGGATCCCCTCCAGGCTCTCGGCGTCCAAGAGATGGGCTTCATCGCAGATCAGAACCACCCGCTTGCCGCGCTCGGAGGCCTCCGCAGCGAGCAGTTCCTGGGCTTGGGGGATCAGCGCGGCGTGATGAAACTTCGGGCTGCCTCCGAGGCGGGTGACGATCATCCCGTAGATCCCGCGCAACCCCACGCCCGGCGTCCCGAGATAGAGGACCGTGTGCCGGGACGCGTCCAAGCCCGCGACCGCCGCCCTGGCGGCGACGGTCTTGCCCGCGCCGCACTCACCGCTGATCACGCCGATCGCCTGCTCGGAGATGCACCACTGAATCCGCGCGACCGCCTGAGCGTGCGCGTCATGACCATGCAACATCCCCGGCGCGAGGTCCTTCCCGAACGGCATCCGAGTGAACCCATAGTGGCTGCGCAACCTGTCGATACTCACAGTTCCTCCTTGTCCTGCTGGTTGGTGTCACGATCCTCGCCCTCGCCCTCGCCCTCGCCCTCGCCCTCGCCCTCGCCCTCGCCCTCGCCCTCGCCCTCGCCGTCGCCGTCCTGGTCGGGTTGGGCGAGAGCTGAGTAGTCGATCCGGTGCCCGGTGATCTCGGCGTCGCGCTGTTCGGCGAGCAGCTTGAGGTAGTCGATCCCGGTGCCCGTCGTCGGCGGCGGGACCTCACGCTCGGCCTGCGGGTGGGTGCGGCGACCGATCACCAACGGGACGGCGGTCCCGAACGGCCGGTGCTGGTAGCGCACCTCGATCCGCGTGAGGTCGAACGGGTCAAACACCAGCTCGACCTTGCGGCCGACCAGCGCCGCGTCGACCGAGTACTGGTTTGAGTGCAGCGACACGGTCGCGGTCTTCGTGACCGTCCGCTCCTGGCTCCACAGAAACGCCTCCCGCAACAAGGCCGGGGTCGGCAGCTTGGGGGCGCCCGCGGCGTCGAACCGCTCGATCGGCGACATGCCCGTCTCGGAATGGACGCGTCGGTGGTAGACGACCTCCAACCACGCGGAGAACAAACGGTTCAGCTCGGCGAGCTCGACACCGTCGACGATCTCGACCAAGAACCGGTCACGCACGGTCCTGTAAAAGCGCTCAATCTTGCCCTTCGTGGTCGCCGCGCGAGGCGCTGCGTGCACCAGCTTCACCCCGAGCACGGCGCACGCCCGCAGCAGCTGCGAGCTCACGAACGGCGAGCCCCTGTCAACCAGGACCTGTTTCGGAACGCCCCGCGACATCAGCCCGGACCGCAGCGCGGCCTCCAAACGGAACACGTCCTCGCCGGTGCCCCACCGCCAGCCGACCAGCAGCCGGGAGTGATCGTCGATGAACGCGAGCAGCACCGCCCGCCGCGCGGTGCTGCCGGCCAGGAACGGGCCGTGGAGCCCATCCCCCTGCCACAGGTCATTGCGGGCCGGCGCCTCGAAACGACCGTAGACCTTGCCGACCTGCCGGCCGTCCCCGCGAACGTTGAGCCCTTGGCGCGC
>JBELAG010000576.1:0-3279 GCA_049509055.1 Solirubrobacteraceae bacterium | reverse complement strand
GGTGGTGGTTGTGGCTGCTGGGGTCGGGCAGTGGCGGCCTCCAGGACGTGCTGGCGGTCAGCGGTGGTTTGCAGAGCGAACGGCTGGTGGGTCGCGGCGGCCCACAGGAACCCGGCGAGCTCGCGGGCGACCGCGACGGTCGCGACGGTCGAGCGTTTCCCGCGTTCGGTGGTGAGATGGCGGTAGCGGCGGTGCAGCCGGATCTGGGCCTGCCAGGCGCGCTCGTCGGTCTGGGGTCCGCGTTCGCGGACGCGGGGCGGGTGATGATAGGACCACGCCGCCTCGACGAGCAGTCGGCGGGCATGATGGTTGCCGGTCTTGGTGATGTGCCCTCGGTGGCGCTGATCGCCGGAGGAGTACTCCGAGGGGACGATCCCGAGCCACGCGCACAGCTCCCGCGGGTGGGAGAAGCGGGCGAAATCGCCGATCTCGGCGATCAGCCCGAGCGCGGTACGCGTCGAGACGCCCTTGAACCGGGTCAGCTGACGGGCGATCCACGCCTGGTGCATCTTGGTCCACTGCGACTTCCCGTCTCGATAGACACGCCCGTGACGCAGCAGCTGCTTGCTGACGCGATGCCGCGCCGCCGTCCTGGCGCACCGCACGTCGTCGCGGCAGCGCATCAGGTCCCGGAGCCCTTCGGTCTCCGGAGTGGGCGGCTGCACGTCGGACAGCTGCCCGCCGCGGTAGAGCCGCACGAGCTTCTTCGCGCACACGCCGATCGGTCTTGACACGGTCGCCGGCGCGGACCGGTATCAGCGACGGCGCGACCACATCGCACGCGACCCCGAGCTCGGTCAACAACCGGAACAGATCGCACCCGCCCGGCCCCGCTTCGTAGCAGACCGCCAGACCCCGAGGGCCACCCAGCCGCTCGATGAACCGCCGGACAGCCGCCCGCGTCGTCTCGATCCGCTGAACCTCCGGCTGCCCACCGGCCGGCGGCAGTACCGCCGCCACGATCGACAGCTTGTGCACGTCAAGGCTGACCCACAGACGCACATCGGCGGGCTGGTTCGAGATAACGTCAGGCATGGCTGGTCCTCCGGTTGTATGCGGCTCTGGCCGAATGTGGCCCTATCACCGCTGAAGCTAACCCGCAAACCTGCAACACGCGAGGGCCAGCCCCATCGCGTCCATACTGACTAGGTCAGAGCTCGCCGCCAGGCTCGGCGAACCGGTGCAGGGGCTCTCGCCGGTTGAACGGCGCGATCTTGCGCTCGAGCGTCTCCGGCCCGGCGAGGAGCGCTGGCTGCTGGTGCTCGACAACGTCGAGTCGGCCGCACAGCTCACGGACTGTCTCCCCCGCGGTGGGAACGGCCGGGTGCTGGTCACCTCGCGCAACCGCGAGGTGCGCCAGTTCGCTCCGGTGCTCTCGCTGGACGTCTTCGACGAGCAGACCGCGGTCGAGTACCTGGTCGAGCGTGCCGGGCGGCCGGGTGATCGCGCCGGCGCGGGGCAGGTGGCGCGGGCGCTGGGGTACCTGCCGCTGGCGCTCTCGCATGCCGCCGCCTACTGCGCGACCGGCACGAGCTTTGACGACTACCTCGAGCTGCTCGACGCGCTGCCGGCCGAGGAGCTGTTTGACACGAATCCCGAGGCCTCCTACACGCAGACCGTGGCCTCGACATGGAAGGCGTCGATCGAGGCGGTGAGTGCGAGCGCGCCGCTCGCCGGCGAGCTGCTGGCGCTCGCCGCGCATCTGGCGCCGGACGCGATCCCGCGCTCGCTGTTTGACGTCGTGATCGACCCGAGTCGGCCGATCGAGCGCAAGCGGCTTGGGGATGCGCTGGGCGCGCTCGCGCGCCTCAGCCTCGCAACCGTCGATGACGAAACCGTCAGCGTGCATCGCCTGCTGGGGAAGGTCGTGCGCGAGGACGCTCGCGCACGTGCTGATACGAGCGCGGTCAAACGCGCGCTCGCCGCGCTCGAGCACGCGTTCCCGGCTGACGCGGCGGATGCGGCGCGCTGGCCGCTCTCCGAGCAGCTACTCACGCACGTGATCGCGCTCGCCGACGCAGCCGCAGACGTGCCCGACACGGCCCCGCATGTGATCGCGCTGCTCAACCGCGCATGTGAGTACCTGATCTGGGCCGAAGGAGGTGCTCGCGGGCTCGCGCTCGCGCACAGCACCGTCAAGCGGGCGACGCGCAGCCCCGGCTCCGAGCATCGCAGCACGCTCATAGCCCGCGGCCACGAGGCCGTCGCGTATCGACAGACCGGTGGCGCATCGCAGGCAGTCGTCCTCTTCCAGGAGCTGCTCGCTGACCAGGAGTGGATCCTCGGCCTCGAGCACCCCGACACCCTCATCACTCGCAACGCCCTCGCCAGCGCCTACTTGGAGGCCGGGCGGGTGGCGGACGCGGTCGCGATGTTCGAGGCGCTGCTCGCCGACCGCGAGCGGATCCTCGGCGTCGAGCACCCCGGCACGATGGAAACCCGCAGCAACCTCGCGCACGCCTACCATGACGCCGGGCGCGGGCCGGAGGCGATCGCGATCTACGAACCGCTGCTCTCCGAGCAGGAACGAATCCTCGGCGCCGAGCATCCCAGCACGCTCGTCACCCGCAACGACCTCGCCGAGGTCTCGCGGGCGGCCGGCCGCGTGGAGGAGGCGATTGCGATCTTCGATGCGCTGCGCGCCGAGCAGGAGCGGATCCTCGGCGCCGAGCATCCCGACACGCTCACCACCCGCAACAACCTCGCCCTCGCCTACCGAGACTCTGGACGCGTGGGCGACGCAATCGCGATCTTCGAGCCGCTGCTCATCCAAATCGAGCGGATCCTCGGCGCCGAGCATCCCGACACGCTCACCACCCGCAACAACCTCGCGCTCGCATACCAGGACGCCGGCCGCTTGGAGGAGGCGATCGCGATCTTCGAGCCGCTGCTCATCCAAATCGAGCGGATCCTCGGCGCGGAGCACCCGAGTACACTGACCATCCGCGGCAACCTAGCGGGCGCGTACCGGGCGGCCGGCCGGGAGGCGGATGCGGCGGCGCTCGAGGAGCCGGAGGCGGACTCGGATGCGTGATAACGGGCCCTTATGTTCACCCGGGCCGGTGCAGTGCATGTCGCGGCCGGGTTGATGACGTCCAGGCGGCTGGGCGGACGGGACTGTCCGCAGCCACGCAGCTCGGGCCCAATTTGAGCGAGCGGTTTGTCGCCAACACGATCGTGAGCCGCCGGTCGCATCCGATGGCCAGACCGATCGCCCGTGAGGCACGCTTTCCGCGCGGGATTCGGCACTGGGCGGGCGCCGGGGGTTGCGCCGCCCGC
>JBELAG010000575.1:0-2799 GCA_049509055.1 Solirubrobacteraceae bacterium | reverse complement strand
CACTACGAGTACTTCGCCGGCGCCGCCGACAAGCTCCACGGCGAGACGATCCCGCCCGACAAGTCCAACTTCTTCATCTACACCGTCCGCGAGCCGGCCGGCGTCGTCGGCGCGATCACCCCGTGGAACTCGCCGGTGCTGCTGATGAGCTGGAAGCTGGCGCCGGCGCTGGCCGCCGGTTGCACGTTCGTCGTCAAGCCCGCCGAGCAGGCGCCCGCGTCGACCCTGGAGTTCGCCACGCTCGTCGACGAGGCCGGGTTCCCGCCGGGGGTGTTCAACGTGGTGACGGGCTTCGGCGCCGAGGCCGGGGCCCCGCTCGCCGCGCATCCCGGCGTCGACAAGGTGGCGTTCACCGGCTCGACGGCGACCGGCGCGAGCGTGATGCGCGACGCCGCCTCCCACATCGCCCGGGTGAGCCTCGAGCTGGGCGGCAAGTCGCCGAACATCGTGTTCCCCGACGCCGACCTCGACGCCGCCGTCAACGGCATCGTCGCCGGCGTCTTTGCCGCGACGGGGCAGACGTGCATGGCGGGCTCGCGGCTGCTGGTGCACGCCGAGATCTACGACGAGCTGGTGGAGCGGGTGGCCGGCCGCGCGCGCGACGTGCGGCTGGGAGATCCCTTGGATCCGCTCACCGAGATGGGCCCGGTGGCCTTCCGCGAGCACCGCGACAAGGTGGAGTCGTTGATCGCGGTCGCCGCCGACGAGGGGGCGCGGCTGATCACCGGCGGCGGTCGCCCGGCGGGCGCGGCGCTGGAGTCGGGGTTCTTCGTGGAGCCGACGCTGTTCGGCGACGTCGACAACTCGATGCGGATCGCGCGCGAGGAGGTCTTCGGCCCGGTCGCGGCGGCGATCCGCTTCGAGTCCGAGCGGGAGGCGCTGGCGCTGGCCAACGACTCGCCGTACGGGCTGGCGGCCGGGATCTGGACGCGCGACGTGCAGCGCGCTCACCGCCTCGCGCTCGGGATCCGCGCGGGCACGGTCTGGGTGAACTCCTATCGCGCGGTGGGCCCGATGGCGCCGTTCGGCGGCTTCGGGGCCAGCGGCATCGGGCGCGAGAACGGGCTCGAGGCGCTGGCCGAGTACACCGAGGTCAAGACCGTCTGGATCGAGCTCAGCGGCGCCAGCCGCGACCCGTTCAAGCTCGCGTGAACGACCGCGGCCGGGCAGCGTTTCGGCTGATTTCGCCGCGGCGGGGTAAGAAGATGCTTACGCTGGGGTGTGAGGGACTCACACTTCGGGCTCCGGCTGCCGATCTAGATTGGAGCCATGGATGTCTTCGCCCTCAGAGATGGACGCATCGTCACGATCCGGCAGATCCGTGCCGACGACGGCGAGCGGCTGCGCGCGTCGCACGAGCGGCTGTCGCCGGAGTCCCAGTACGGGCGGTTCATGTCGTCCAAGCCCCAGCTGACGGGCGCCGACACGCGCTACCTCGTCGACGTCGACGGTCATGACCACCTGGCGCTGGTGGCCACGGTGACCGAGTCCGATGACGAGGCGATCGTCGCGGTGGCGCGCTGCGTGCGCGTCCGGCCCGGCTCGACGACCGCGGAGTTCGCGATCGTCGTCGGCGACGACTACCAGCGCCTCGGCCTGGCGCGCGAGCTGATGGCCAGGCTGGCCGGTGCGGCGACCGAGCACGGCGTCCGGCGCTTCCGCGCCACCGCGTTCGCCGACAACCTCGCGATCCACCGGGTGATCGTGCGCGTGGCGGTCGGCGAGCCCGACTACCAGCGCCTCGGCCCGATCACCGAGGTCGAGTTCGACCTGCCTGCGCGCCTGGACTGCGGCGTCCGGCGGGCGACGCCCGCGCGCCGCGCCGCCGCGTAGGAGCCGCTGAGCGCCGCGCATCTCGCGCCGCGCGGGCTGCGATCATCGCCCGCGTGCGCTGGAAGCTGACCGTACGCGCCGGGCCGAAGGTCCGGCGCAGCGCCCATGCCGAGCTGGACGCGGCCCTCGATGCGCTGGAGGCCCGCGGGCGCGAGCTCGCGCGCGACGCGCCCGACCGGGCGGTCGACGTCAAGTACAAGCGCTTTGAGCCCGTCGATGTCGTCGTGGGGCGGCTGGAGCTCGCCGGGCCCGAGCGCTTCGCCCCGAGCGTGCGCGCCGGTGTCGACGTGCGCGGCGACGGCTCGGTCGCGGCCTACCGCGGCCGGGTCCGGCGCGAGGTGATCGAACAGCGCCGGGGCGAGTCCGCCTACGCCGCGCTGCGCCGGGTGCTGGGCGGGCAGTGAACGCGGCGCCGGTGGCGGTTGGCGACGGTCAGAGGACGAGCGTCTGGCCGTGGCGGCGCAGCCACCGCGCGTGCTCGCGGTACTCCGGACAGCGGCTCGCCAGCAGCGCCCAGAAACGCGGCGAGTGGTCCATCACCTCGAGGTGGCAGACCTCGTGCCAGACGACGTAGTCGAGCACCGCCTCGGGCGCGAGCAGCAGCCGCCAGTTGAAGCTCATCGCCCCGCTGCGCGAACAGCTCGCCCAGCGCGTGCGCTGGCCGCGGATCGTCAGCGCGGAGTAGGACGTGCCGGCCTGCTCGCAGGCGCGGGTCAGGCGGGGAGCGATCTCCTCCCGAGCGGCGCGCCGGTACCAGCGCTCGAGCGCCGGCGCGCGCTGCGCTCCCGCGGGGGCGAGCAGCTCGCCGTCGCGCCGGTGCACGCGGGTCCGGCCGGGCTCGCTGCGGACGGTCAGCAGCCGCCCGAGGTAGGGCACGGCGTCGCCGCGCTGCGCCACCTCCGTGCGGGCCCGCTCCAGCTCGCGCACGCGCCGCTCGATCCACGGCCGCAGCTCGCGCACCGCCGC
>JBELAG010000574.1:0-2802 GCA_049509055.1 Solirubrobacteraceae bacterium | reverse complement strand
CGAGCGCGGCGAGGAGCTTGGCGAGCTCGCGTATCACTTCGCGGACGGTGTCCGGGCTCGGCGTTGGCGACCCTGATGCCTGCGAAGGTTCGCTCATTGCCGTGGCAAGCTCGACGGGTGCGTCGAACGGATCGGCGACGGTGCGCTGACGTTCTGTCGCCGTGGGCGCGTCGAGCTCGTCGACCGGGCCTGTAGCGGGCATCCGGGCGCCGTGCCGTGAAAGGTGGTGTATCGGTCGCGCTGGTGTCGCGCAAAATACAACTTTGCGTAGGGATGGACACGGATGACAGAGCGCCTCGCCGCTTGCGACGATCGGATTGCCACGCGCTTCGAAGGCGTGGGCCTCCACGAGGGAAGGAGCGGGGCCGTGCGACCGTCTGTATTGAAGAAATTGCGACCCTCACCAGCTTTGGTCGTCGCGATCAGACTGGAGGAAAGAATGAAGCGACTTGTTGGCCTTTCGATCATCGCGATCCTCATCGCGGGTATGACCGCGTCCACCGCCGGCGCGGCCAGCGGACGCCTCACCGCCGCCACGCCCACGGTTACCGACGGACAGCTGTCCTCGGTGGCGTGCTGGTCGGCCACCGGCTGCATGGCCGTCGGCTCCAGCAGCGCCGGAGGCCTGGCCGAGCTGTGGAACGGCACGAGCTGGTCGGTGGTGCCCGTCGCCGCGGGATCGGGCGCGCTGCGGGGCGTATCGTGCCCGTCGCGCCGGGAGTGCGTTGCCGAGGCAGCTCTGGCGGGCAGGCGCAGACAGAGATCTGGAACGGCAGAAGCTGGACGGCCGAGGCTCCGGGTCCGCCCGATGGCCTCTTCTTCGGTGTGGCGTGCACGCCGACCGGAAGCTGCATCGCCGTCGGCTATTTCTCCGGCACCAACAGCAGTTTGGCAGAGCAATGGGATGGCACGAGTTGGTCAGTGCTCCCCCTCCCGGTTCTCCTGACCGAACCGGGTGAGCAAAGTGAGCTGCTCGGCGTGTCATGTGCATCGGGTTCGTGCACCGCCGTTGGCTGGGCCGGACTCGGCGGCGATTATAGCCCGGTGGCGGTGCGCTGGAGCGGGACGACGGTCACTTCGCTGGACACAACGTCGGCGGCGTCGTCGAGGACGGAACTGTATGGCGTGTCGTGCGCGTCGCCCACCACATGCACCGGGGTTGGGTTCTACGACGACGTCAGTCTGGGCGCCGTTCACTCCCTGGCAGAGACCGTCGCCCCGAACACGTCGTCGCTGCAGGTCACCCACAACCCGCCGGGCGAACCAGGGTCGTTCCTCGCCGGCGTCTCGTGTGCGTCGCGCAGCATCTGCATCGCGGTGGGCTTTGCTGTCGGCTCCTCGGGCGCCGACGCGACGCTTGACGACTGGTGGTACGGTGGTGTCTGGTCGAACGTGAGCACCCCCAATCCGTCCGGGTCAGCCTCGGCCGAGTTGTCGGGCGTGTCGTGCACGGCGATGAACGCATGCATGGCAGTGGGCTCCGCATCCGGCAGCTCGGGTGCCACGACCACGCTGGCCGAGCGCTGGAACGGCTCGAGCTGGGCGATCCAACCGACGCCATAACGGCGCCCGCGACCGGCTTGACACGATCCGGTACCTATCAAGACCGATCAAAAATGTGTTAGAACGCTACGACCAGCCCGCTCTGCCCCGAGGCCGGCGCGTAGTTGGATGTGCTGCTGCGGGCTGCTGGCGAAGAGTGCGGTGGTTGTTGCTTTGTTGGTCTGCGATGCTGGCGGATTGAGGGCATCGCACGCGCGCAGACCAGCAGCTCGGTGGCCTACGGGTTGGGGTTGGTGTTCGTCGCGATCACGATCTCGAGCCGTCTGGGGCCGTGGACGCCCTGAACGCGGGAGAGCTCGATGTCGGCGGTCGAAGAGGGGCCGGAGATCAGAAGGAGGGCGCGGCGGCCGGGTGTGATCGAGGGGGCGAGCAGCTCGAGTGCCTGCGGGAGCGCGGGTACGATCCGCGTGGCCTGCACGACGCACAGGTGTAGGTCGGGGATCAGCGTCAGAGCCCGGCGTCCCTGATCGGGAGAGCCGTCGAGCGCGATCGTTCCGCTTTCGGCGATCGCGACCGCCGCGCCGGTGATCACTCCGTCGAGCTCGTCGAGCGCCGCGGCGCTGAGGAGCTCGTCGGGGATCAGTTCGACCCCGTCGGGGTGCCAGCGCTGCGGCAGGCCGACCGGGGCCGCAAGCCGTCGGGCGCCATGGCGGGCACACACGTCGCGCAGCGCCTCGGCGATACCGTCCGGGTTGCAGGTCGTGACGGTCGCGCCGGTGGCGGCGGCGCGCTCGATGAACAGCTCCAGCAGCCTGTCGCCGGCGGGCGGCGGGGGTGGCGCGTCCACACGAGGCGGCGGGGCACCCTGCAGAGAGCCGGTGAGCGCGGCGCGGATCGACGCGAGTACCTGTTCGCGGGGGCTGCTCATCGCTTGCTCTCATTCTCGTGGGAGGACCACCACTGGCGGAATGTCCGCTGCGGGATCTCGGGTAGCTCGCGCACTGAGGTCCATCCTCCGACCGGCCCGGGCAGTGCCCGCGCGAGCCGGGAGCGCAGCGGCGCGCGGCCCAGGCGCAGCGCGCGCTGGGCGGTCTGGTAGCGATGGCGGTCAGAAAGGACGCGGAGCAGCAAGCGCATCGCGGCGCGCTCGCTGAGCGGCTCGGTGGTCGTCTCGGTGACGATCCGCCCGCGTAGGTGTACGAGCAGCTTGGGGATGTCGATCCGCACCGGGCAGACCTCGGCGCAGGCGCCGCACAGGCTCGACGCGAACGGCAGGCTCTGGTGCTCACGCATGCCCGC
>JBELAG010000573.1:0-2803 GCA_049509055.1 Solirubrobacteraceae bacterium | reverse complement strand
AGATAGCAAAAAAGCCGGAATCCCCGCAAACACAGGGATCCCGGCCTCTAAACCCGCTGACTACAGGGGGAACTTCGGGCTAGACTCATCCACGACGGCGCATGCCTGGTGACGTGGGGGCAATGTAGAGCTGCGAAGCGCGAGCAGAGAGACTGAGAAGCTGAGCGCTGGCGGCATGCAACCGCGCTCTTTCGCCCACTCGCCGCCCGCATGATCGGGGGCGTGCTGCGCTCGCCTTCATCCATATGGTTGTTACCGAGTACCACCTCCCGGTTATCAAGGACCACGACGACGGCACCATCGAGGTGCGCATTGATCGGCCCGACGAGGCCTGGGCCGAGATCTTCGAATGTTTGACCCTGGGAGGAGCGCCGCCCGGAAAAGAGCGCCCAGCCCTGCCCGTCGCAGGCGCCGCGGCAAGGACGAAGGGCAACAAGAGACACCGACGGTAAGGCCGAGCCGCGAGGCCTACCGCTTCAGCAGCGTCGTGAGCGGAACCAGTACCGCCCAGACTATGAGAAGAATCAGCGAGTAAGCCAGTTCGCGGCGAGATGCATCAAGCATGTTGGAGATGCGGATGTTCCGCAAGTCGTTCTCGGCCGCCGCCCGCTCTGCGGTCTGCGCGAGCGCCTCTTCTGGATTGTCGGCCTCGGCGGCTTCAGCCACCTCTGTTGCGCGGACGGTGTTCCGCATTAGCGGACCGACCAGGTACAGAGGCATGCAGATGCTCAAGGCCGCGTACACCGCTGCGACGACGAGAAGGAACCTCCCTATGAGCGTGCTGAAGTCCCACCCGAGCGTCATGGCTGTGAGTGTGCCTGCGCCGACGACGGCACTCACCGTCGCTACGCCGGGTCCTTTGCCCTCAAGGTTCCGTAGCCGGTCCTCGCTAGCGTTCAACAACTGCCGCCGCTCATGTCGCGACCAATCGGTGTCGGGAAAATGCGGAGGGTCTTGCGGGTCTTGAAGCTGCGGCTGCCGATTGAAGTAGTAGGTCGTTGCCGTCGGTAGGAGCCGCCACAGCACTGTGCTGTGCAAGATCCGCTGGGCGACCTGGCGTATCGGTGTCATCGGGCGGGCGCGAGAAGGAGGTCGGCCAAAGTCTCTGCGATTCGGAGTCCGCTGCGCTGGAGCCATCCCCACTCGCCGTTGGGGTTGAGCTCCAGAAACCAATGCGTGCCCCCGTCGTCAACAGCGAGGTCGATTCCGCTGAACTGAAGTCCGAAGCGCTCGATGAGCGCGGCGCAACGCGCTGATATGTCGGTGGGCAACTCGTAATGAGTCCACGGCCTATCCTTGTCTCGCCTCCAGTCGAGTTCGTCCTCGGCGGCGCCACCAGGAGTCTGCTCCCGGATCGCGCCAAGAACGGCGCTCGCGACTACGGTGACGCGAACATCACGCTTCGGCCAGATGGGTTGCTGGAAGCAGACCGGTGCTCCGGCTAGCCGCACGGCGGTCGGCAGCTCGCGAGACTTGACCATGGAGGCGAACACGAACTTGCCTTGTCCATCTTCTTCCCACCACGCCGTCGCTACCGACTTGACGACGGCCTGCCCATCGAAGCCCTCGGCGAACGATACCGCCGTCGCGAGGTCGTTGGTCCACAGGGTGTCGGGTACCGGCAGACCGCACTCCGCAGCGAACCGAAGTTGCCGAGCTTTGTCCTCTGCCTCCCGGATGCGAGCGGGGAGGGAAACCCAGATGGGGCCGGGGACCGTAGACAGCGAGGCGATGAGCGCGCGCCATTGGTCTGCAACAGCCTCCGCTGCCGCTGCTGTGCCTTCAATCGCTGGAGCTTCGGGACGCCTCCACCAAACTCCGGCGCATTCCGCAGAACTGAGTGTGCGCTTCCCCCGGCTGAGCCACCACCCTCCAGCCGGTCGGACACTGATTCGCCAATCAGGAGCGCGTTCGGCGTTGAAGCGCACCACACGGCAACCGCGACTGTTTAGCTCGCGAACAAGGTAGTCGGCTCCGACATCCTGCTCGTTCGTGACGATGAGGACGGCAGAGCGGCTCAGAAGCCCTTCTGGTCCTCGCCAGTCTCGCGGTCTGCCTTCTTCGTGGGCCCCGCCAAGCTCGAATCGATGGCCGGCTCGTAACGAGGCGTTTGCATGTAAGTCATCTGCCGATGCTCGTCGTAGAGCGGCAGGCCGGGGTGCGGACCAGAATCCCTCTGGGTTGTGGCGAGGTCGAGCAGCCAGGGCCTCTGGCGGCCAGTCACGCCTCCATCTGCATTGGACATGGGCCGTACGATAAAGCCTGAGGCGGCTATGGGGGAAAGTGCTCCTGCTGTTCGGCGGCTGCGCCTAAGCATGCGACGCAGCGACGCACTCCTGCGAAGGGCTTGGGCTTGCGCGCCGCGCCATGCGAACATCCCAGTCATCTCGGCGCGGACGGGCTCGCCGCGTCCGAACGCATCGGCAAGTGGTTGTGAGCTCCGTCGCGTCTCCGCCGTTCCTTGGTGATCTGCTGCTTGACCTCGCTGAAGCTCGCAGCGCCGGGCCTGTCGTCCGGTCCTGATACAGAAGCAGCATCCTCGGGCAACAATAGGCCCCGCTGTGCGCCGGGTCTCGAGCATCCGCCTACGCGACCCCCGGCTGGCTTCTGCGTTGCGACCGGATCCGACGTCCTGCAGACGATCGCAACCGCAAATCTCGGCGGGATCGAACAGGGCGAGTGCAATGGCGACATCTGGATGGCCCGCTCGGCGGCGCCCAGGTCCCGTAGCGCCGCGCGGCGCCGTCGACGCCGGTCAGCGCTGCATGGGCAGCGCCGGGATCGCTCATGCTGTCGTGCGGAC
>JBELAG010000572.1:0-2814 GCA_049509055.1 Solirubrobacteraceae bacterium | reverse complement strand
CTGCTGGGGGTCGCCGGGCTGGCGTGGTTCATCGTGATCGCCGTGATGACCCAGATCGGCTTCTCGGGCAACAACCGCTATCTCGTGCTCGGCGCGGCGATGGTCGACATCTGCGGCGCGGTCGGCTTCGGCTGGGCGGCGACCGAGCTCCCGGCGCTCGCGACCCGGGCGCTGCGTGGCGGCCGCGCGGCGGCGGCGCGCGGAGCACGGCAGGCGGCGGGCATCGGCGTGGCCGGCGTCATCTTCCTGTTCGGCCCGACCTGGATCGGCTCCAGCCTGATCTCGATCCCGCGCACCCACGGCTCGCTCGTCTACCAGGCCGACCTGCGTCAGGCGATGAGCACGCTCGTCGCGCGCGACGGCGGGGCGGCGAAGGTGCTGGCCTGCGGCAGCGTGATGACCGAGGGCTTCCAGGTCCCGATGGTGGCCTGGACGCTGGGCGTGGCGACGCCCCGGATCGAGGCTCCGCCCGCCGAGCCGACCGAGGCCGGGCCCGCGCCGAACGTGATCCTGCAGACGCGTGACACCCGCTCGGCCTCGCTGCTGCCGTTCCTGTCGTTCTGGCCGGATGCCGGGTACCACTACGTCGGCACGAGCGGCCCCGTCCACATGTTCACCCACTGCCCATGATTCGCAGCCGCCGGTCCTGATGGCGACCGTCACCGCTCCGCAGCCCGCACTCGACAGCCCCGACGAGGGGCCGCCGATCATCACGCCGCGGCTGCCCGGCGCGCTCCAGCGCGTTCCGGGCTGGCTGTGGGTGACCGCCGGACTGCTCGCTCTGATCGCCCTCTCGGGATGGATGCGCTCGGACTTCCTCGGCGGTCAGTACTGGATGGACGAGGCGATCACCACCGGGATCTCGCTGCATCCGCTGAGCCAGATCCCGGGCGTCCTGCGCCACGACGGCAACCCGCCGCTCTACTACATGGCGCTGCACATCTGGATGTCGATCTTCGGCGACACCGAGACCGACACCCACTCGCTGTCCCTCGTGGTCGGGCTGCTCACGATCCCGACCGGCGGATGGACGGCGTGGACGCTGTTCGGCCGGCGCGCCGGGATCATGGCGGCGCTGCTGTTCGCGTTTGACTCGTGGCTGACCGCCTACGCGCAGGAGACGCGGATGTACGAGCTGATGGCGCTGCTCGGCGTGCTGGCGACGACGGGCTTCGTGCTCGGCTTCATCTACCGGCGGCGGCGCTTCCTCGTGCTGTTCTCCGTCTCGCTGGCGCTGATGCTCTACACCCATACCTGGGGCACGTTCTTCTTCGCCGGTTCGGCGATCTCGCTGGTCCCGGCGCTGCTGGCCGCCGAGGACCGCAAGGCGCTGCTGCGCGACGCGGTGATGGCGTTCGTCGGCGCCGGTATCCTCTACCTGCCGTGGGTGCCCAACCTGCTCTACCAGGTGGCCAACACGGCGGCCCCGTGGGACACCGCGCCGCGCTTCGGCGCCCCGGTGCAGATCTCCCGGGATCTGCTGGGCGGCGACCGGATCACGATGATCCTGGTGTTCACCGCCGCGATCGGCCTCGCGCCGCTGCTGACCCGCGCGCACCGCCGCACGCGCCAGGCGACGACGCTGTGGACGCTGATCCTGCTCCCCGTCGCCACGCTCGGGCTGGCCTGGCTGGCCTCGCAGGTCAACCCGGCCTGGGCCTCGCGCTACTTCGCGCCGGTCCTGCCCGCGATCCTGCTGCTGATCGCCTGGGGATGCGCGCGAGCTCGCGTGCTCGGGCTGGTGGCGATCGTAGTGGCGCTCGCCTTCCTGGTCAACCCAGGGGACTTCACGCCGCAGTACAAGAGCGACATGCGCGACATCGCCGGCGAGATCGGCCCGATGCTCAAGCCGGGCGACGTGGTGGTGCTCGGCCAGCCCGAGGAGACGCCGCTGGCGTGGTACTACCTCCCGGGCGGCCTGCGCTACGCCAACACGGCCGGAGGTTTGGTCAAGGACCCGAGCTACGTGAACTGGGTGCGGGCGCTCGAGCGCCTGACCGACACCGATCCCCGCACGACGCTCGCCTCGCTGGTGGGCTCGATGACGCCCGGCCAGCGGCTCGTGTTCATCCGCCCGCTGACCGAGGGTGCCCAGAACTGGAGGGCGCCGTGGACCGCGATGGTGCGCCGCCGCTCGGCGCAGTGGGGACAGCAGCTCACCAACGATGTCGCCGACGGCGTGCTGAAGCCGGTCGCCACCGCGCCGCACTTCTACCGCGAGGCCTGCTGCGTGGCCAACAGCGCGGTGCTCTACCAGAAGGTCACCTGACGCCGACCAGCCGCCGCCCCGGGGCCGTGCCGGCCCCGCCCGCCCGATGACCACCGCCGCCCCTCCCCGACCTCTCGCCTCGCTCCTCGATCTCCCGCCGATCCGCGAGGTCAGGCCGCCGCGCTGGTTTGAGCGGCTGCCGCGCCGGGTCGGCGCCGGGGGCGTGCTCGTCGTGCTGCTGCTCATCTCCGCGCTGCTGCGGACCCGCACGATCGGCGGCGAGCTGTGGTTCAACGAGGCGATCGCCGTCGGGATGGCGAGCCATTCGCTGAGCGCGCTGCCCGGGGTCCTGCGCCAGGGCGGCTCGGCGCCGCTGTACTACCTGCTGCTGCACGTCTGGATCGCCGTGTTCGGGTCCGGCGAGGCCGCGACCCACGCGATGTCGCTGCTGTTCGGGCTGATCGCGGTCCCGGTGGCGATGTGGGCGGGCTGGACCCTGGACGGGCGACGCGCCGGCTTCTTCGCCGCGGCGCTGTTCGCGTTCAGCTCGTTCATGACCCAGTACGCCGAGGAGACCCAGCCCTATGAGCTGATGGCGCTGCTCG
>JBELAG010000571.1:0-2815 GCA_049509055.1 Solirubrobacteraceae bacterium | reverse complement strand
CGTGCCGGGGTGGAGGGCACCGGCAGCTACGGCGCCGGCCTGAACCGCGCGCTGAGGCTCGAGAACATCGAAGTCATCGAGGTCACCCGAGCCGCGAGAGTCGGACGACGTCACCTGGGCAAGAACGACACCCGCGATGCCGAGGCCGCCGCCCGCAACGTCCTGTCGGGCCAGGCGACCGCGATCCCCAAGGCCCGCGACGGGATCGTGGAATCGATCCGCGTGCTGCGCAACGCCCGCGCCAGCGCGGTCAAGGCCCGCACCCAGGCGATCATCCACCTCAAGAACCTCGTCGTTACCGCGCCCGACGATCTGCGCGAGTCGCTGAGCGGCCTCACCACCAAGCAGCTGGTGACCCGCTGCGCCCGCATGCGCCGCAGCCCCCGCCTCGACGCCCTCAGCGCGACCCGCACCGCGCTGCGCACCCTCGCTCGGCGCCACCAGATCCTCGACCAGGAGATCACCGAGCTCGACGCCACCCTCGCTGAGCTGTCGGCCCGCGCCGCGCCACGGCTGCTCAACGAACCCGGCATCGGCCCCGAGATCGCCGCCCGCCTGCTCTTGGTGGCCGGCGAGAACCCCACCCGCATCCGCAACGACTCCGCTCTCGCTGCCCTGTGCGGCGCCTCCCCCGTCGAGGCGTCAAGCGGCAAGACCACCCGCCACCGCCTCAACCGCGGCGGGGACCGACAAGCCAACAGCGCGCTGTGGCTGATCGCCAACAACCGCATGATTCACCACCCCCCAACCCGCGACTACGTCGCCCGACGTACCGCCGAAGGCAAGAGCACCAAAGAGATCCGCCGCTGCCTCATGCGCCACATCGCGCGCGGCATCCACCCCCTCCTGATCGCCGATCTCACCGACGCGCAGCAATTGCTCTTGACATAGGAGCCTCAACGCGGTCGCCGAGACGTTCTTCGCGACGCTGAAGAAAGAGCTGGTCTACCGCCGCTCATGGCCGACCCGCCGAGAGCTGACCTCGGAGATCTTCGAGTACATCGAGGGGTTCTACAACCCGCGCCGGCGGCACTCGACGCTCGGGATGCTCTCCCCGGTCGGGTTCGAGGAGCAGCACGCCGCCGGCGTCGCGCGCCCGCGCGCGGAAATCCTAAAAACGTCAACGGCATGTTGAAAACTCTTCGAGTTTCCAACATCAACGACGACTACTACAACCACAACCTCTAGGCTTTCGACTCAAGCGCTGAAGTGTCCGGGGAAGCGGGGGAGGTCCAGACCGTACGCGGATGACCAACCAGCTTCTTGGACGGCGTCAGAGTGATCGTGCGCTTGTTCGCGCTCGCGCCTGGTGGCGAGCGTCAGATCGAACGCCGAGGCGATCGTCGCCTGCTTGACCGTGGCCAGCAGCGTCACCTGAAGCGCCGCCGCCTTTGCTCGGGGTGCCCGAGAACCGCAGCCCCTTGAGGAACTGCTTGAGCGACAGCTGCTTGGGGAGTCCAGACAGCGTCACCGTCGGCGCGTTGTCCGGCGTCGTCGCGGTCGTGGTGGTTGGTAGTGGTCGTCGTTGTCCCGCTCGGCGTGACCGGCGGCGCGGCCGGGGTGACGGGGATTGGACGGCGCCGACGCGATCCGCGGTCGCTTTCGCACCCTCTACTCGACTCGAGAACGGAAGCGCGGGGCCGTCTCTGGGCTGGCAGTGGCGGATCAAGGCTTGCGTCGGTGAGCGCGCTCTTCCAAGATCGCGCCGCATGGGGTCAGGCATTTTGGGGCGGCTATGTCTGGGGGCGGCGACCCTCGCACTCGCGTTCGTACTCGCGGCACTGCCGGCGTCAGCGGTCAGCCGGGGCGCCGAGTGCGGGACTGTGCTGTCGCGGGAGACGCCGCGAGCGCGTGTCGTCGTCGAGATCGGGCATCTCTAGTGTACGCAGGCACGCAGCGTGATCTACTACGCGCTTACGCACGTGAAGTCAAGCGGGGTGGCGGTGACGTTTCAGGGACCGCGCGGCTGGGGGGTGCACCCGCGGCGTATTCCCCCTCCGCCCCAATCAACACGGCGAGATGTATGACGCTGCACATTCGATGTCCTGTGCGGCGCCTCTCGACGGCGACTCTCCGCGTATCATGATCGCCGGCTTCCGCCCGCCGCGTCCGATCCCCGAGTCGGATTGATCTGCGCATCTAATCGTCTTCAGAGAGAAGCGTCAAGGCCCGCAACACCTGCCATTTTGCAGGCAGCTTACCATAATGAACCTTATCGAGCGCACATGATCGAGCTCTGCCGGGCCTCAAAGGGCCCATGCCTGCTGGGTCCGCGCGACGCGGCCGCCGTTGCGGCGCTCCCGGACTCATCCTGCGTGATTGTGCAGAGTAGTGCTGGTCGGCATCCGCGAGGCGTCGGGAAGTAGCACGGCCCGGCGGTCGGTGTGGTGATCAAGGCTCGCGCCGAGCGGGGCGTCGTGAGATCGCTGCTGAGATCGCGGCTTCTCACGCAGAAACCTCATGGGAGGTCCCCCCTGTCGCGGATGTGGGATCTGAGCGCGTGGCGGGGGCTCGAGCGCCGCGGGGCGAACGCCGCATCAAGGGCGTCGCGGAGCTCGTGGCTGGTGAACGGTTTGGCGAGAAAGCCGTCGCCGGCGGGCATCCCTTCACGTCTGAGCCCCGCCTCGCCGTGCGCTGACATGTAGATCAGGCGCGGGTTGGGTGTGAGCGCCATCGCGGCGCGGATCGTCGTCCCGCCGTCGCCTGCGGCGAGGGTCATGTCGGCCAAAACCAGGTCGACGGATCGCGTGGGGTCGCACAGGATCAAGAGTGCGTGCTCGCGGGTTGCGGCGTGCTGCACCCGGTGCCCGGCGTC
>JBELAG010000570.1:0-2817 GCA_049509055.1 Solirubrobacteraceae bacterium | reverse complement strand
CGCCGGACGCCGCAGAACATCGTGATCGGCGGTGCGGCGGGGGCGATGCCGCCGCTGGTCGCGTGGGCCGCGACCCGCGGGTCGCTGTCGTGGACGGCGATCTACCTGTTCGCGATCGTCTTCTACTGGACGCCGCCGCACTTCTGGGCGCTCAGCCTGCTGATGAAGGACGAGTACGCCTCCGTCGGAATCCCGATGCTGCCCGTGGCGTGCGGTGAGCGCGAGACCCGGCGCCAGATCCTCGCCTACGCGGTGCTCCTGACCGCCGTCTCGGTGCTGCCGTTCGTCACCGGTGCGGCCGGCGCGCTCTACCTCGTGTCCGCGCTCGTGCTCGGCCTGGCCTTCATCGGCGGCGCGGCGCGCCTGGCCCTGCGCGCCGAGCGCCGGGTCGCGCTGCAGCTGTACCTGTTCTCGCTGCTGTACCTCGCGCTGCTGTTCGCCGCGATGGTCGTCGGCGCCAAGCTCCACTGAGCCGACGGTCCCCGACGGGCACCCGTCGGCGCCAAGCAGGTCCCGTCCGACGGAGGTCGAAAGGTGCACTGGGCCGGGGGGCCACGACCCGCACAGGCGATGACTCCCGAACGCGCACACGACCAGTCAGAGCAGGCCGAGCAGACGGCGCCGCCGCGGGTGCCTCAGCCGCCCGACGAGCCATGGCCGGCGCGGCTGGAGACCGGCGCGCAGGCGACGTTCGCCTGGGTGAGCCGGCCCCGCGTCCGGCTCTCGCTGGCCGGCGTGGCGCTGCTGGCGCTCGGCGCCCTGATCCTGACCAACTCGGTCTGGACGCTGCCGATCGTCGTCGTGGGTGCGCTGATGGTCGTCACCGCGTGGATCGGGCATCGGCTGGAGGGGCGCTTCGCGATCGAGTGGGGCCAGGCCGGCGCACAGCTGTCGTTTCGCGCGACGATCAAACCGGCTCACGGCCCGCCGGAGCTCGCCGCGCGGACCCTGCCGGCCGCTGACCCCGACCCGGTCGCTCCCGGGTCCTCCCCGGCGCCGGAGATCATCGAGGGCGAGGCCCACACGGTCGAGATCGACGTCGGCGAGCTCAAGGCGCTGATCGCGGCGGTCGAGACGGCGCAGGCGCCGCCCGCCGATCCGCCGCGGCCCGACATCCGGATCCGCCGGGCCTGACCGCGCCCCCGGATGACAGCGGGATGCCCGACTCAATCGATCCCTTGGGGTCTCGGGCTCGACGGAGGCGTGCGACACCGTCGCTACGTGCCCGTGTCGATCGCGCCACGTGGACTATTCGGGCGGGACGCCGGGATCGGCGGTGGTGGCCAGCGCGCCGCACTGGCGGCACGTCCATTGCACCTGCCGGCGGTCGTGACGGCAGACCGTCGGAGACTCCCAGGCGTGGGTCTCGCAGGGCTGCAGGCCGTCGGCGATCCACCACACCGCATCGCCGAGCGACCGCGTCGCGCGCGGGTTGTAGAGCGGCCCGAGGCCGTCGCTGACCAGGACCGCGACGCGCGCGACGCCGCCGGCGCTCACCGGCAGCGGACGCTCGAGCAGCTCCGCGATGCCGAGCAGCGCCTCGCGCCACCGAGCCACCGCGCGGCGTTGCACGGGCACCGCGTTCAGAACGCCGACGGTCGGGCGATCGGCTTCGGCGACGACCCGGCGCAGCGAGCATGCGAGCTCGCGGCGCGTCGCCGGATCCGACAGCTGCCGCGCTCGCCAGGCGCGGTCGGCGGGGCGATCCCGAACGCGGCCGTCGGCGAGACCGCGATCGAGGCGCCAGCGGTGCAGCAGCACCCTGACGCGGATCCCCAGCGGGGCGGATTCGGTGCTCGAAGCGGAGATCACAAGGCCGTTCCTGATCGCATCCTGCGCGTCGTGCACGGCATCGGCGGCGGATGGGCGTGTCCCCCGCCGCGGCGACCCGCAGCCGCACGCGCGGCGGGCTGCGAGTCGCCGGGTCGAGGCGGTCGACGCATGACGCCGGAGGGAGGGGGCGGCATCGCCGTGCTCGAACACTACGCCCGGGCACGTGAAGCGCTCGTGCAGAAGCGCCGGAGGCGCATCAAGATTCTGTGAAGACCGCGTGTTAGGATGGCCGCGGTGAGCCGGGAAGACTGGTCGGCACCGGCACCGCGTGCCTGCGTACCGTGCTCACCGTCCTCCCTCACCGCTGATGTTCCCGCTGCCGCTCGGCTCGGAGTGGCGACGCGAGGCGCTGCGCACGAACCTGTGGCTGGTGCCCTCGCTCGAGGTGATCGCGGCGATCGTCCTGTACGCCGGCACGCACGCGCTGGACCGGGTCGCGTTCAACGGGCAGCTGACGCTGCCGTCGTGGATGGAGTTCGGCAGCGCGGATGCCGCCCGCGGCATCCTCACCGCGCTCGCCGCCGCCGTGATCACGGTGGTCGGGGTGGTGTTCTCGATCACGATCGTGACGCTGACCCTCGCCTCGACGCAGTTCGGCCCGCGGATGCTGCGCAACTTCATCCGGGACCGCGGCACCCAGTTCACCCTCGGCACGTTCGTGGCGACGTTCGTGTACGCGACGCTCGTGCTGATCTCGATCGGCCCGGGCGCCGGGGGGGGACGCAACTTCGTCCCGCACCTCTCGATCACCGTCTCGGTCGCGCTCGTGACCCTGTCGATGGCGGTGCTCATCTACTTCATCCATCACATCGCCGCCTCGATCCAGCTTCCCCAGGTGATCGCCAGCATCGCGCGGGACCTGTCGCAGGCGATCGACACCGAGTCCCGAGATCACGGGCCGCCGCTGGAGTCCGGTCCGTCGGTCGACGAGCTGCTGCGTCGCATGAGCGAGGGCGGCGGCACCGTCCCGGCGCCGGCCAGCGG
>JBELAG010000057.1:0-20705 GCA_049509055.1 Solirubrobacteraceae bacterium | reverse complement strand
CATCTGCTCCACGCGATGCTCCAGAAGCGTCTCGCGCAGAAGCTCGGAGCGCCACGAGGAGATTCGGGCCTTGACCGATCCGCGACGCGCGACCTGGTCCGCGCTCACTCGGCCTTGCCCAGCCTCCCGCTCGCCGTGGAGCGGGATCGTCACCGAGGGGGGACCGCGCCGTGAGTCGACGCGCGCCCAAGATGGGCCTCGGTTGGCGCTTCGGCACGACACGTTCCGGCCGCCGGCGAGGTGAGGATTGCCGCACCGTGAGCATCGGGCCGCTGATGGCGCGCCGGCCTGGCTGGAGGTGTGCACTGGCCGCCCGCTCGCCGCGCGCCGCTCAGACGAAAGCTGGCGCGATGCCATGAGCGCCCTGCTGCGTGCACTTGTCGACGAGCTCACGTCCGACCCGGTGGCGCTGGAGCAACTGCGGACGCTGCTCGGAGTCGACGCCAATCAACAGCGGACGGCGCCAGCGCCAGCGTTCACCGTCCGATCGCTCGCCACGGAGATGGGCCGGTCGGAGCGATCCGTGCGCGCCGCGATCACCCGCGGCGAGCTCGAGGCGGTGAAGCGCGGCCGCGGCTACCTCATCACCGCCGCCGCGGTGGAAGCCTGGGCAACGGCGGCACCGCTTCGAGCACAGCGGTCGACGCGCCGCTCGATGCACCGCGACCACAGGCGCCACGACGGCCCGATGCGCCGAGCCCTGGGCGGGTCGTGACGGCGGAGGTACAGTTCTGGGTCGAACCAAATGCGCCCGAGCGGCGCCAGTAACGCATTCGGGCCATGGCCCAAGGGAGGCGCACGTCCCATGAGAAACCATGACGCCCACGAGCCCGTCCCGCGATGAGTGTCCACCGCAACCGTGTCGGCGGGTACGACGTGCGCTGGCGCGCAGCCGGCCAGCTGCGCTCGCGATCCTTCCGTCGCAAGCGGGATGCCGAGCGCTTCGATCTCCAGGTCAAGGACGCCAAGCAGACCGGGATGCTCGCCCGCGTCAACGGCGGCGCCGAGACCTTGGACGAGTATGTCGAGCAGACCTGGGCGCCGATCCACGTCGCGCCACTGTCGCCCAAGACGCGCACCCTCTACGTCAGCCTGTATGACGGGCACATCAGCCCGACGCTCGGCCGCTACGCGCTGCGCGATCTGACACCCGAGATCATCGGACGGTGGCAGGCCGATCGGATCGCCAGCGGCGCCGCGGTCGAGCGCACCCGCAAGAGCCTCACCCTGCTCGGCGGCATCCTGCAGCGCGCGGTCGAGGCCGGCCGCATTCCGAGCAATCCGCAGCGACTCGTGCGCAAGGCGCCAGCGTTGGCGACCGAAGAGGTTCGCCCGCTCGCGCCCGCGACGGTCGAGCGGATCCGCGAAGCACTGCGCGCCGGCGCCGGCCGCGATAGCCCGTCGACCCGCCACGACCTGCATCGGCTGCGCGAGCGCGACGCCGTCATGGTCTCGCTGCTCGCGTACGCCGGCCTTCGCCCGCAGGAGATGCGGGAGCTCTGCTGGGGGCATGTCCAGGAGCGCACGCTCGTCGTCCACGCACCGAAGACCAGGCGGCACCGGGCACAGCCACGAACGGTGCGGCTGCTGGCGCCGCTGGTCCAGGACCTCCGCGAGTGGCGACTCGCGTGCGGGCGCCCGGGTGAGCGCCTGCCTGTCATCCCGGCGCTCAATGGCGAGGCGATGAGCGAGAACGCGTTCGAGATGTGGCGGTCGCGGGCCTGGACCGCCGCGCTGCAGGCCTGCGGCGCTGCCTACCAGCGACCATACGACCTCCGACACTCCTTCGCCTCGCTGCTGCTGCACGAGGGTCGCTCGGTGATCTACGTCGCTCGCCAGCTCGGCCACGGCGCCGGCCTGACGATGCGGACCTACGGCCATGTGATAGACGAGCTCGAGGACGCGCCCCGGATCAGGGCCGAGGACGCGATCATGGCGGCGCGCCGTGGCGAGAACGTTCGGACAGAGTTCGGATAGGTCCAGCGATCGAACCGGCGGACGAGCCCCATTTACGCGCCGAAAGCCCTGGATTGCAGGGAAACCGCGCAGCGCCCCCGGCAGGACTCGAACCTGCGACCCACGGCTTAGAAGGCCGTCGCTCTATCCAGCTGAGCTACGGGGGCGTGCTCCCGGCACCTCCGGTGGGCGGGGCCCACCGGATTGCGTGCTGATGGGAGCCGAGCGTACGCTCGGCCGCACCATTGTGGCTCAAAGACCGGCGGGGGACCGGGCGCCGCCGGGTGCCCGGTGAACCCCTAGCGGCAGCCCGCGGCTTCGAACTGCGCCACCGATTCGTACTGGCCGGTCGGCGCGTAGGGACCCATCGTCGTGGTCACGTTGGCCGGGAGGCCCGGGGCCGGGACGTCCTGGATCGCCTGTGTGAACGAGGACGAGGTCAGCTGGTTGCGCATCAGCAGCTGACCGAGGTCCGGGCGGGTGTAGGGCGCCGGGGCGCCATCCCCGCTGGGCCAGTTGAGCCAACCGACGCCGCAGGCGGTCGTCGCATTGGTCGGCCGGTCGGCCGCGGTGCTGACCACGATCGTGTAGTCGTGACTGGAGTTGAGCGGAACCTGCTCGTCATACAGGCAGCCGTTGGAGGTCGTCGTCGTCGTGGCGTAGAGGCTCTCCTCGGTGCACAGCGACCAGTAGCGCAGCTGCTCGTTGGCCGGGAAGAACAGGGCGTTGTCGTACGTCCCGCCGATCGTCGGCATCTGGCCGGTGAGGACGAGGACGTTGTTGCCCGTCGTGTCCGGCCCGAAGCTGCGGTTGATGTAGGCCGACAGATACGCGTTGTCGACGTTCTGGTAGTTGGTCACCGCGAACGTGTTCGAGCACACCGGTGTGCCGTCGGCCGGGGTGTTCAGCGGATAGCCGGCAGCCTGATAGTAGGGATCGAGCTCCTGACAGGCGTTGACCGCCCGGTACCACTGGATCGGGTTGACCGCGGGCGCCTGCGGCGATGATCCCGACGCGCCGATGCTCGGGTTGGCCGGCAGGCGGGTGAGGGCCAGGTACGTGCTGAGCGGAAGTCCGCTCCCCAGCGAAGTGACCACGGTGCTCACCCCGAGCGTGCTGCAGGCGGCCGAGCCGCTGATCTGCTGGCCGCTGGCCAGCACCACGGTCACGCTCGGCAGCCCGACGCCGCCGGTGTCGTCAAAGCCGCGGTCGGGGAGCTCGACGCGGTAGACGAGCCGCACCGGTTGGGTCGAGGTCGCCGGCAGGGTTCCGGCGTACAGGGTGTTCGCCGCTCGCTGGCCTCCGGCGACCGGCGGCTGCGCGCCGGTGAGGGTGACCGAGTAGCTGCGCAACGGCAGGTAGCGCAGGCCCCCTGGCCGGAACGGATTGAACGACAGCAGGGCCGGCGAGATCTGCACGTCGTCGATGGCGTCCAGGGCGATACCGGACTGGGCCCCGCTCGAGCCGTAGGACTGCAATGAGAAGTAGCGCGAGAACGGGTAGGAGCCGCGGAACACGACCTTCGCGCCGGCCGGCAGGTTGAAGCCGGAATACCAGTAGGTCGAGGCCGCGTCCGGGTAGGAGTAATTGGCGGTGTTGACGTTGATCGCCGAACTCCAGAAGCAGCTCGACGGGTCCAGCAGCGAAGCGCTCGCGGTCGCCGGAATGAATGCGACGGCCATAAGTGAGCACAGCCCGACAGCCAGACCGATGCCTCGTGCCCGCATGGTCGTCCCCGTCCTTTCCCCTGGTTGAGTACTCGCGTGCCCCTTCGCCGACGCGGCGCAATCATACAGGCGAGACACGGTGCGGGTTCCGTCTCAATCGAGCGAGATTTGCATCCACGTCCTATTCTGTGCGTGTGGAGTACAGTGTTTCCTGGCGAATACTCACCTCGATCGGTGAGGACGATGAGCGACCCCGGTCGGCGCCGGTCGTCGAGCGTCCGACCCCGCAGCACGCGCTCGCAGCGGCACGGGACCTGTTCGTCTCGGGCCGGCGCGTCGACATGCAGAGCGTGGCCGAGGCCTGCGATGTCGCGCGCGCCACCTTGTACCGCTGGTTCGGCGACCGTGAGCGGCTGATGAGCGCCGTGCTGGCCGATCTCACCCGCAGCACGTTCGAGATCATCACCCCGTTGGCGACCGGCGAAGGGCTGGACCGCGTTCTGGACACCGCTCGGCGGGTGATGACCGTCACGGCATCGTTCGCGCCACTGGAGAGCTTCGCCACCCGTGAGCCCAAGCTCGCCCTGCGGATCCTGCTCAATCCCGACGGTGATGTCGCGCGCGAACTGTCTGACCAGTTCGAGCGCTGCATCGCCGACAACCTGCCCGCGGCGAAGATCGAGCCGTCACAGATCAAGGTGATCGTCCAGCTCGCGACCGCACTGGAATGGGCGAACGTCGCGGTCGGCCATCCCCCTCAGATCGAGGGGTTCGTGAGCAGCATCCGAGCCCTCGTGCAGTCCGCTCAGCGGATCGCGCCGGTCGGCCGTCCCGACGAGCGCTGACCGCGGAGCGCCGCCGCATCGCGACGACCGACCGAGGGCGCGCGGCGGAGCCGGTCAGCCGCTTCCGGCATTCGCTCCCAGGCTGTTGAGCCAGTCGCGCATCGACCGGCCCGCGGGCGTGATCTGGCCCTCCTCATAGCCGGTGGTCGCCTCGGCGAGCGTGATCCCGTCGGGCGTCGACCACCCGTATTCGATCCCGGTGCCGGACGCCGCGAAGCGGGCGATCGGCTGGCCCTGCGTCAGCAGCGTGCCGGCGGGCGCGATGCCGGTGATCTGCTCGGCCACGTACTGCACGCGGCCGGCATCAGGCCCGTCGAGCAGCTCGAAGTAGACCAGCGGCTGTCCGGCATACCAGTCCGAGGTGATCGCCAGCACCTTGACCCGGCCCGGAGCGAGGATCGGGGCGCCGACCGGCAGGATGGCATCGACGCCCTGATCGGTGCGCTCCCAGACGGTCACGTACTGGAGTGGATCGATGTAGCCGGCGCTCGTCACGCGCGCCGCGATCAGCTCCAGGCCAAGCTCCGCTCGCACCTGCGATAGCGGCGGGGCGTGGGCGTGGACGTCGCCCACCGGGTCGGCCGGGGTGGCCGCCGCGGCCTGCTGGCCGGCGGTCGGCTCGATCGCCTGCGGCCGCGCCTGCCCGACCGTGGCCGACGACGCGGCGACCGGCGTGCCGTCGACCGATCCCGCCGCTCCGCACCCCGCCAGGCAGAGCGCGACGAGCACGGACGCGATCCGGCACCACACCGTCCCGACCTTACCGGTGCAATCGTCCTCTCGCTCCGCGCCCGGCGCGCTCCCGTGCCGTCCGTCACCCCAGGTCGCGGATGCGGTTGAGCGCGTCGAGCCCGGCGACCTTGTAGGCCTCGGCCAGCGTCGGATAGTTGAACACCGCCGAGACGAGGAAGTCCAGACCGCCCTCGCGGTCCATCAGCGCCTGGCCGATGTGCACGAGATCGGTGGCCTGTGAGCCGATCACGTGGACGCCGAGCAGGCGCCGGTCCTCCGGCGAGACGAGGATCTTGAGCAGCCCGTCCTCCTCGCGCATCATCATCGCCTTGGCCAGCTCGCGCCACCACGCGATCCCGACGACGTACGGGACCGCGGCCTCGGTCAACTCCTCCTCGGTGCGCCCGACGTAGGAGATCTCGGGGATCGCGTAGATGCCGGTGGGGATCAGATCGGGAAGATGGGTGACCGGCTCGCCGAACGCGGCCAGCGCGGCGATCCGGCCCTGCTCCATGCTCGTCGCCGCCAGCCCGGGAGGGCCGGCGACGTCGCCGACGGCGAAGATGTGGGACACCGCGGTGCGGTACTCGGCGTCGACCTCCAGGCGCCCGCGATGGTCGGCCTGCAGCCCGGCCCGGTCGAGCGCGAGCGTGTCGGTGGCCCCCTGACGGCCCGTCGCGTACAGCAGCGCGTGCGATGAGATCTGCTTGCCCGAGCGCAGGTGGGTGATCACGCGGTGATCGTCGCGCCGCACGGACGTCACCTCCTCACCGAAGCGGTAGGTCACGTTGCGCTTGCGCAGCAGGAACTGCAGCGCCACCGCGATGTCGCGGTCGACGCCGGGCAGCAGCCGCTCGCGCGCGTCGATCAGCGTCACGCGGATGCCCATCGCGGCGAACATCGACGTGTACTCGACGCCGATCACCCCGGCGCCCACGATCGCCATCGTCCGCGGGAACGGATGCGGAAGCGCGAGCACGCCGTCGGAGTCGATCACCCGGTGGTCGTCGAAATCGACGCCGGCCGGCCGCGCCGGCCGCGTGCCGACGGCGATCACGACGTTCTGGGCGGTGATCGTCACCTCGGCCACCTCGCCGGACGGATCGGTGATCGCGACCGCGTGCTCGTCGGCGAAGCTGGCGTCCCCCATCAGCAGGCCGACGCCGTTGCGGCGGAATTGATCGCGCACGACCGCGGTCTCGCTGGCCACCACGCGTGCGGTGCGATCGTGCAGGAAGCCGACGACGGCGCTCTCATGGCGGTCGGGGTGCAGCGGATCGGGCAGGTCGGCGCCGCGACCGGCCACGTCCTCGAGGATCGACTGGCGCAGCGTCTTGGACGGGATCGTGCCGGAGTGGATCGACACCCCGCCGATGCGATCCCGCCGCTCGACGACGCCGACGCGACGGCCGAGCTTCGCTGCTTGGATCGCGGCCCGCTGACCCCCGGGCCCCGAACCGATGACGAGCAGATCGAGATCCATGGGTGCCGGTCGCGATTGATAACACCCGCGTGACGGCGCGCCTATGTCCGCATGTCGATCACGCGATGGCCTCATGGATATTCAGCAAGGTCCTAAGCTTCGGGCAACGTGAACGTTCTCGCCGCAGGGCTGGGAGCGGCGACGCCGCAGATCATCAGGCTCCTCGTTGCGCTCACCGCGCTGCTGTCGCCATCCGTCGCGCGCCGGCCGGCGCGCGGTCAGACCGAGATCGCCACCGTCCGTCCCGGTCACCAGGTCGCGCTGTACCGGCGGCCGGGTGCGCAGGAGTGGGCGAGGGTCGCGTCGCGCACGCCGTTCGGCTCGCCCCAGACGTTCGGCATCCTGTCGCGGCGCGGCCGCTGGCTGGAGGTCAGCTCGCCCGACCTGCCAGCCGGCCAGCAGGGCTGGGTCCGCGCCGGGCCGTCGCTGCGGTTCACCTTCACCGGCTGGGAGTTGCGCGTGTCACGATCCGCACGCCGGCTCACCGTCCTCGATGACGGGCGCGCCGTCCGCGCCTTTGCCGTCGGGATCGGCGCGAGTGCCTCCCCGACGCCGTTGGGCCGCTTCACGGTCACCGACAAGCTTCCGGGCTCACGTTTCTCGCCCGTCTACGGTTGCTGCATCGTCGCGCTGTCGGGCGACCAGCCCGACCTCCCGGCGGGCTTCACCGGCGGCGACCGGCTGGCCATCCACGGCACCGACGCCCCGTCGACGATCGGGCAGGCCGTCTCGGCGGGCTGCCTCCACGCCGCCGAGACCGAGATGCGATATCTGATGGCACACGTACCGCTGGGCGCCGAGGTGGCGATCGTCAGATAGACGTGTGGCCATGTCGTCGCGCGCGCGGTACCGTGTGCGGATCGTGTCCGGCAAGTCCCTGGTACCGGTGTTGCTCGTCCTGCTCTTCCCGGGGGCCGCGCTGGTCATCGCAACGCAGGGGCACGGCCTGGAGCGACGGCCGCATTTCGCCCTGCGGATCGTCGTCGTGGCGCTGGCGATGCCGGCCGTCCTGTCGATCGTCATCGGCATCGCCGTGCTCGGTGTGCTGCCCGGAGTGGTGCTCGGGCTGCTGGCGATGCTCGTCATGCTGAGCTGCATCCCCGCGTTGATCCTCGTGCCGTCGGTCCTCTTCCGCAGTCCCGATCCACCGACCGACGACACGGACGACGACGGCCGCTCGGGGCCCGATGACCCGCCGATCGTCCCTCCCGGACCGGGCGGTGACGTCGTCCTGCTCCCCGATGCGGGCCCGGGCCGCGGGCGCGTGCGCGACCACGACCGGCCGGAACGTCACCCGCGGCGGCCCCGGCGGCCGGCCCGGGAACCAACCCGCGCGCCGACGCACCCGGCACAGCGCTGACCATCTTTACCCCGAGGCGCGATCCGATACGGTCTCAGCGCGCTGCGGCCGATCGCCGCGACGCGGCAGGCCGACCGGATCGGAGCGTTGAAGCGCATGCTGCGCGACCGCCGCGCGCGCCGGCGTCACCAGCAGATCCTGCAGCCGGCGGGCGGCGTCGAGATGGTCTCCTGTCCAGATGACCCGGACGCCGGTTGCGGTCGCGTGCCCATCACTGTCGCGCAGGTCCTCGCGCACGGCGTCGATCAGCCGCCCGTCGCTGAACCCGTCTGCGGCAAGCGGATCGGGGACCGCCTGGCCTCCGGCGAGGCTGGCCGCGAACCGGTCATACCAGTCGGTCATCTGTCCGGCGGCGCTCAGCAGCTCACGGCGCGCGGCCGCCCGCTGGCCCCGCAGCGCGGGGCTGTCGTGCCAGAGGTCGAGCACGGCCTCGGCGGCGAGCCGCACGCCCGAAACGCCGGTGACCAGCCCGGTGATCTCGGCGAGCGGGATCGGCTTGGCACCGCGCTCGGAGAGATATCCGCGGAACGTGTCGTCGAGCCTGCGCAGCGCCGCCGCGGCGCGGACGCCCTGCTCCCGGGGAGGCGGCGGCTGCGGTGCGCCGGTGTCGCAGCGGCCGACGCCGTAGGCGACGGCGTCGGCCAGATAGCGTGCGCTGTCGGTGTAGGCCTGCCCCAGCGCCCTGCCGAGGGCGGCCCCCGCGCCGCGCGGCCAGAACAGCAGGCCGACGGCGAGGCTCACGGTCCCGCCGAGCGCGATGTCCTCGACCCGGACCAGACCGATCTTCCAGCCGGCGGGCGCGATGATGTTGAACAGGATCAGCAGCGTCAGCGTGAACGCGGCCTGGCCGGCGGCGAACGAGATCGCGGCCGGCGCGAGCCCGGCGAGCAGGATCGCGATCGGCAGCAGCACCCACAGGACCGTGGTGTTCGTGCCGATCAGGTACACCAGCACGCCGCCGACGATGAACCCGGCCGTCGTCCCGGCGAGGGCGCGGACGACGTTCTGGCCGGTGCCCAGCGCGTTGGAGCGCAGCACCGACAAGGTGCCGAGGACGACCCAGAACCCGTGCTGAACGCTGCTGAGATCGGCGATGAGAACCGCCAGCCCGAGCGCGACGGCGCCGCGCAAGCTGTTGTGAAGCGACAGCGAGTGGCGCTCGACGTGTGCGCCGGCGCGCTCCTGCGCTGACGTCAGCGGCCCCTCGAAACCCTCGGGCTGGCGTCCGATCAGCCGGTCGATCCACGTGCGGCGCGCGGCGGCGGCCGCAAAGCCGGCGTTGGCTGCGACCTGACCGACGACGAAGCTGAGCTCCTGGGCGCGGAAGCTGGGGTCCAGGGCGGAGACGATGTCCGCGTCGCGCCGGCGGCCGGAGTCCGGCGTCGAGCCGTCGACCGGCAGCGCCGCCGTCGTGGCGGCCTCGAGCTCTGCCAGCTGCGCGCGGAGATGGTCCAGCGCCGCGCGCAGGCGCTGCTCGGTCTCGCGCGGTGCCTCGAGGAGCTCCGCCGATCGTTCCAGCACCTCGGCGGCGCCCACCTTGACGGAGCACACGTGGAGGCTCGGCCGCGCCGGCTGGCGCCGCGCCGCCGAGTGCAGGACGATCGTGTTGAGCCAGCGCAGCTCGTCCACCAGTCGCACGACGGCGCGGGCGTCGGTCGTCAGCCCGGTCGGCCGGTACGGGGTGGCGAAGAACACCCGCTCCAGCGCGTCCACCGCCTCCTGGCCGGCGGTGACCGCGGCATGGTGCGCCGCCGTCGCATCGGCCCCGCCGGCGCTCATCACGTAGGCCACCTCGGCGCGGAGGCGAGCCGCCAGCGCCCGGCAGGCCGCGATCGCCGCCGTCCTCACCGGGTTGCGCGCGGGAGCGGGCCACAACAGCGCGATCGCAAGCACCGACGCGCCGGCGGCCAGCCCCCAGCCGGCGACGCGATCGGGAATCGCGGAGACCGGGCCCGGCAGCGACACCGGCAGGATGAACGCCAGCAGCAGCGACGTGGTGGAGCCGGCGAGAACCGAGCTGACGACGCCGGCGAACAGCACCGCGAAGGCCACGACGGCCATCCCCGCAGCGGCCAGCCAGGTTGTGCGTGACACGAGCGTGCCGAGGCAGATCAGCGCCGCGCAGGCCACGCCCAGGGCCGACTGGTCGAGCATCCGGTCCTTGATCGAGCCCGAGAAATCGACCAGCAGGAGCATCGCGAACGACCCGAACGCCGCGAACGTCGCCAGCACCGGATTGGCGATCACCTTGTCGCCGAGCGCGAACATGGCCGGCATGACCAGCGCCGTCCGCGCCGCCCGCCGCAGCGCGGCGGAGCCGGGGTCGTGGGCGCGCAACCAGTCGCGCGCGCCGGAGAGTGAGTGCCCGGCCCTCCCACGCCCGGCCCTCCCCCGCGCGGCGCTCAACGATCAGCTCCCATCGGTGACGGTGATTCTGAGGCCTGAGGCGCTGATCGTCCACCCCGGCCGGATGTTCAGCGAGGTCGACACCGGCGCGAGCGGCCGTCTCAGCGGGCGGCCGCGCCTGGTTTCACGCCGTGATGTTCTGAAGGCGGACCTGTCCGCGGGCCACAAGCTTGTCGTCCACGGTCCGCCGCAGCTCGACGTCCCACAGCTGCTGGGTGCGGCCCTGATGGACGGCATCGGCGACCACCCGCAGCCGGCCGGCGCGATGGGGGCGGATGAAGTCGGTGATGTTGGTCACACCGACCGCCTGGCGGCCGTCGGCCTTGACCGCCTCGTACGCGCCGGTGGTGGCGAACGTCTCGATCGCCGCGGTGTACAGACCGCCGTGCACGAGCCCCCACGGCTGGTGGTGGCGCTCGTCGGCCGCGACCGAGCCGCTCACCCGGTTCGCCGTGATCTCGTCGAACTCGATGTCGAGCAGCTCCATCAGCAGGCTGGGGGCGGTGAGGTCGGTCATCGCGACCACCCTAGCACAGTCAGTTGCTTGATCGAACCGACCGTGCCCATCTGGCGCGCCTCCAGCGTGAGGGTCGCCGGTGCCGTCCTCGCCGTCGGCTACGGTCCCGAACGAACCTATGTTCGACGTCGTCGAGAAGCCTGTGGAGCCCGGCTGGCGGTCCGGACTCAACCCCGAGCAGCGCGCCGCCGCTGAACGCGACCGCGGGCACCTGCTGGTGATCGCGGGGGCGGGAACGGGCAAGACGACGACCTTGTGCGCACGCGTGGCCCGGTTGGTGGAGTCCGGCGTCGCACCCGAGCGCATCCTGCTGCTCACCTTCTCCCGGCGCGCCGCCCGGGAGATGATCGGCCGCGCCGCCGCGCTCACGGGCGCGCATCCCGGCTCGGGCGCGCGCCGGGTCGCGGGTGGAACGTTTCATGCGATGGCGCACCGGTTCGTGCGGATCGACGCCGCCGCGCTCGGCCTCGGCGCAGACTTCGGCCTGCTCGACGCGGGCGATGCCGCCGACGTGATCGACCTCGTCCGCCAGGAGCACGGGCACGCCGAGACCGGGCGCCGCTTCCCGCGCAAGCAGACCCTGGCCGACATCTACTCGCGCACCGTCAACGCCCAGCGCCCGCTGCGCGAGGTCCTCGACGAGGCGTTTCCCTGGTGCGCCGAGCACGGCGACGATCTCGCCGGGCTGTTCCGCGCCTACACCGCGCGCAAACGGGCCCTGGGCGTGCTCGATCTCGACGACCTCCTGCTGTTCTGGCGGGCGCTGGCGCGCGACCCGCAGGCCGGCGCGCGGCTGGCCGAGCGGTTCGACCATGTCCTCGTCGACGAGTATCAGGACGTCAACGAGCTCCAGGTGGAGGTCGTCGCGGCGCTCGCCCGCCACGGGGCGACGGTGACCGCGGTGGGCGACGACTTTCAGGCGATCTACAGCTTTCGCTCGGCGTCGGCGCAGCACATCCTCGGCTTCGCGCAGCGGTTCGCCGGCGCCGCGACGATCGTGCTGGAGCGCAACTACCGCTCCCCTCAGCCGCTGCTGGACCTCGCCAACGCCGTCGGCGCCGCCGCCGAGGAGGGTCTTCCCAAGACGCTGCGCGCCGACCGCGACGGCGGCGAGCGCCCGCAGCTCGTGTTCTGCCGTGACCAGGCCCAGGAGGCGACTGAGATCTGCGACCGCGTGCTGGCCGCACGCGAACGGGGGATGCTGCTGCGCGAGCAGGCCGTGCTCGCCCGGACCGGGCACGACACCGACCTGCTCGAGCTCGAGCTGTCGCGTCGCCGGATCCCGTTCGTCAAATACGGCGGCCTGCGCTACCTCGAGGCTGCCCACGTCAAGGACTTCCTCGCGCTGCTGCGGCTGACCGACCGCATGACCGACGAGATGTCGTGGTTTCGGCTGCTGATGCTGCTCGACGGCGTCGGGCCGGCGCGCGCCCGGCGCACGCTGGACCGGCTGCTCGCCGGCGGACTGCTGTCCGCCGCGCAGCTGTCCGGACGGTGGACCGCCGCGCGCGAGGAGCTGCCGGCCGCGGCGCGCGACCATGGTGACGCGCTCGCGGCGGCGCTGGAGGCGAGCCCGGACCCCGAGCGCCTGCGCGACGCCCTGGCGCCGATCGTCCGTGCGCACTACCCCGACGGCGCCGTCCGCGTCCAGGATCTCGACGCGCTGTGCGGCCTGGCGAAGACCGCCGGCGACCTGCGCACGTTCGTGGCCGAGCTGCTGCTCGATCCACCGGCGTCCTCCGCCGACCTCGCCGGCCGACCGCACCAGGACGACGACTGGCTGGTGATCTCCACCGTCCACTCGGCCAAGGGCCTCGAGTGGCAGGCGGTGCACGTGGTCGCCGCCTACGACGGGAACTTCCCCTCCGACCTGGCGGCGGGGACGAGGGAGTCGCTCGCCGAGGAGCGCCGACTCCTCTACGTCGCGATCACACGCGCGCGCCGGTCACTGACGGTGTACGTGCCGCGACGGTTCTACTTCCGCGCCGACCGCCGAGACGGCCACGGGTACGGGAAGGTCTCCCGCTTCCTCGACGCGGACGCCCGGGCGTGCTGCGAGGTCGTGCACCTCGCCGATGACCTCGCCATCGCCGCCGCGCCCGGCGCGGCCGGACCTCGGCGGATCACCGTCTCGACCGACGAGCTGTTCGCCTGAGCCTGAGCCGGCTCCGGCGTCAGCGGCGTTCGAGCACCAGGCGGATGCCCAGGCCGATCAGTACGACGCCGGTGAGGCGGTCCAGCCCGGCCTTGACCGAGGGGCGGGTGAGCAGCGCCGACATCCTGGTGGCGAACAGCGCATAGCCCGACAGCCAGACGAGGGTCATCAGCACGAACACCCCGCCGAGCAGGAGAGACGGCATCAGGACCGATTGTCGCGGCGCGACGAACTGCGACAGCAGCCCGGTGAAGAACACGGCGATCTTCGGGTTGGCGAGATCGCTGAGCAGGCCCTGCCGAAAGCCGGTGACCGCGCCGACCGAGCGGCCGCCGACGCCGGCCAGCTCGTGGGCCGAACGCCGGCGAGCGGCGATCAGCGCCTGCACGCCGAGCCAGATGAGATAGATCGCGCCGACGAGCTTGAGCACCGTGAACGCGACCGCCGACTCGCGGACGACGGCGGCGACCCCGAGCGCGGCCGCGACCGTCCAGATCGTGAGCCCGGCGTTGACGCCCAGCGACGTCCCGAGCGCCGCGCGGCGCCCGTGGATGATCGCGTTCTTGGTGACGATCACCGTGTCGGGGCCCGGCGCGACGATGATGACCGCCGAGAGCGCGAGGAACGCCCAGAAGTGCACGATCACGCCGATCATCGTCTCACACCCCACTGGACGCACGGCGCTCAGGCGCGCCGTGGGGCGATACCGGCGAGACCGGGCGATTCCTTTCGCCCGCTCGGCTGGTCATGAGGTGTACACACCAATCCAGGAGCGCTCGCTCGCATGGAGAGATCATGATCGACCCATATCCGGTTGCGGTTGCCACGACGGACGAGAGCGCGGTGCGCGCGGTGCTCGACGCGGTGTATGCGGCGTGGGCGGACAACGACGCGGACGCCTTCGTCGCGCCCTACGCGCTCGACGCGACCGCTGTGCACTCCGGCACCGTGATGGCCGACCGCGAGGCGATCCGGGTGACGATGGCGTCGGGGTTCGCCGGCCCGCTCAAGGGCTCGCGCGGCATCCACCGCGTGCTGCGCATCCGGTTCGTCGGCGCGGATACGGCGATCGTCGCGACGCGGGCCGGCGTCCGGCTGGCGTTGATCGCGAGCCTTCAGCACCTTCCCGGCCGGCAGCGTGCAGTGCTGATCCTCCGAGACGTGCTCGGCCTGCCGGCGGCCGAGGTCGCGGAGATGCTCGAGATGAGCTCGGCGGCGGTCAAGAGCGCGCTCCAGCGCGCCCGCGCGCGCATCGACCACGTCGCGCCGCAGGCTGACGAGCTCGCCGAGCCGAGCGAACCGAGGGCTCGTGAGCTCCTCCAGCAGTACATGGCGGCCTTCGAGCGGGCCGACCTGGAACTCCTCGAGCGGGCTCTGCGGGCCGACGCCACGCTCGAGATGACGTCGTCGGCGACCTGGTTCTCGGGCAACCGCGACTGCCTGCGCTTCATCTGGCGGTTCCTGCGATCGCCCGGGGAGTACCGGATGCTCCCGACCCGCGCCAACGGGCAGTTCATCGCGGCCGCCTACCGCCGCGATGAACGCGGAGTTCACCATGCGTTCGCGCTCGTGGTGCTCACCGCCACGAGCGCCGGCATCGCGCGCATCACCCTGTTCAACGAGCCGCGCCTGTTCGCCGCCTTCGGGTTCCCGCCGGTCGCCCCCGTGCTCAGCTCCTGAGAACGATGCAGTCAGCGCAAAGCCAGGGCCGGCAGCTCCCGGATGTCCGGAGCGGTCCACGCGGCGCGGGCAGGTGCGCTGAGGATGAGCTCACGCGAATAGAAATGCCCGAGCAGCCCGCCGTCGAGCAGGTCGGGGTTGCGCTCCGCGAACTCCTCGAAGCTGTCGGCGCCCCAGCGGTGCATGTGAACGGCGACGAAGTGCAGCCAGGCGCGGGTGATCGTCTCGTGGTACTTGTCGTCGGCACCGTGCAGTCGTGCGACGTGGCGGATCGCCGCGATCATGACCTCGGCTGCCTCGTCGAGCGAGTACCGGCGCAGGTAGCTCCACGCCAGCTCGACATGCTCGTGATGACCGAAGCCACCGCGAGCCGCGAGGATCCTCTCCAGAACCTGCAGATCATCGATTCGCATCGGCCCGACAGCAGCTGACCACGACCTGACGGCCCGAATTTGTGGGCGACACGCGTCGCGCGGCCAGACCCGGGAGCCTTCGGGTCGAGCGGGGACGGGCGCGGTCAGCCGCCGCCCTCAACACGGCGCTTGAGCTCGCCGGGACGTCCGTTGACGAAGATCGCCTGTGTCGCCGCTTGAACCGGGCCGCGAATCACCAATCCCAGCACCCGGCCGGGATCGGCGTCCAGCGTGTAGCTCGCCCGGGTCCGCCCGCCGCCGAGATCCTCGAGCTTCCACGCACCCTCAACGGATTTCATGTCCCCCTTCTCCTGCGTCCAGGCCAGCGCCGTCGGGCCCGCATACCGGAAGCGGACGCGCGACTTGACCCGCCTGACCTTGATGTCATTCTCGGCCTCAACCAGCGTCGGGCGACCTTCATCATCGCGTTCAAGCGCAGTCATCTTGTCCAGGCCGCCCTGCCACTCCGGCGCCGTCAGCACATCCTGCACGACCTCCCACACGTCCTCGATCGACGCGTCGATCTCGACGCTGGCGGTTCCACCCAAATGTCCCATTCGAGATCCCCCTCCGGCCGGGTTGAATATAAGCTGCTGCTCAGACCCTAACTGGTGTCTGCTGCTTGCGTTGGCGCGCGCCGGCGCGATGTCAGGCTTCGTAGGTCGCGATGATGACCGCGGGCCAGGGTATGGCCGAACAGTGAAGCCCAGCAGCTGAGTCACTCCAGCCGGAATGTCAGCGACGGCCCAATGCCAGAAGCCGCTGCCAGTCGGAGCGTCGGGATCAAAGCACGTGACCACGAAGCTCTCGGCCGGTCAGCCCACGACCGGTATTGCCGGCAGGCCCGGCGCAGCACGACACGCGCGGTGGACCTCGACTCAGTCTGGGATTGCGGAGGCGCCGTCAACCACGATGCCGAAAAGGTCTCCGATCGCGGCAAGACTCGCGGCCTGCACAACCGCGGCGGACACGTCCTCGTGGGTGCCCGGGAGAGCCCGAGTCGCCGTGGCACCGCCGACGACGGTCGCCGCGTACCCAAGGTTGAACGCCCCTCGCGCCGTCGAGTTGACGCACATGTGGGTCATGAACCCGGCAAGCACAAGATCGCGCGCGGACAACGCCTTGAGCCGATCATCGAGATCGGTCTGGACGAAGCAGTTCGGGAAGTGCTTGATGATCACCGGCTCACCCTCCCGAGGCGCCACCTGGTCGACGATCTGACCGACCTCAGCCCGGACGTCGTAGGGCGAGCCCTCGCCGCCGTCGTGCTGGAAGTGGATGATCGGTATGCCGGCCGACCGGGCCCGTTCGAGCAGCTCAGCCGCCTGCTCGAGGGCGGCCATCACCCCGTCAAGCGCCATCACCCCGCGCACGTACGTGTTCTGACAGTCGATCATGATCAGCGCGGACTCGGTCAGGCTCGCCGGAGTTGAAGGCAAGCCGCTGAGAGCTCGCAGGGTGGTCGGGTCGGGCAATGTCGATCCTTTCGGGGAGGGTGCCTCGCTGCGTGAATGTACTGCTCGGCCCGCGCCGTCATCTCAGCGTCGGGCTGTGCGGCGTCGGCGCCTTCGCGATGCCGGCGTTGCTCGGGGCCGGAACCAGCCTGTGGTGGGCGGAGCTCGCCGCGGGCCGCCGCCTGCTCGGCGCGAGCGCCCCACCGATCTGCGCCGCGCCGGAGATCGCACGCGCGGCGCCTGGCGGGTGCATAATGCTCCAGGGACTTGTGCTCTTGGCGTGAGCGGGCAGGCTCGGTCTGAGCTGGCGCGCCGGCCAGGGTTTCACCTGAGGAGAGGAAGGCAGATGATCCGGTCGATCGGACTCGGGCGTACGTTGCGGTGTTGCGTGGCCGGAGCGCTGGCAGTCGGCGCCTGCGCGCTGGCTGCGCCGGTGTCGTCGGCGGCGCTGCCCCCGATCAAGCACGTGTTCGTGATCATCGAGGAGAACGAGGAAGTCACCTCGACGTTCACCAACCCCGCTGAGCCCTACTTCTCGCAGACGCTCCCCTCCGACGGCGTCCTGCTGAGGAACTATTACGCCATCGGCCACAACAGCCTCGACAACTACATCGCGATGGTCAGCGGCCAGGCGCCGAACGCGCTCACCTCGGGCGACTGCCCGAACTTCGACGACTTCAGCAGCTCCGATCTTCTCGCCGCGAACGGGCAGATGTCCGGCCAGGGCTGTGTCTACCCGACCTCCGTGCCGTCGCTGATGAGCCAGATGGATGCCGCCGGGCTGACCTGGAAGGCCTACGAGGACAGCATGGGCTCCGCGCCGCTCCGGGAAGCGGCGACCTGCGGCCATCCGCCGGTCGGCCAGCCGGACAACACGCAAACCGAGAGCGCCAGCCCGTTCGACGCCTACGCGACGCGGCACGACCCGTTCATGTACTTCCATGCCGTGATCGACAACGCGCCCGAGTGCAATGCCAACGTCGTCGGCCTCAGCCCCGACCTCCACCAGCTGACCGATGACCTGGCGAGCGCCGCGACGACGCCGAACTACGTGTTCGTCACGCCGGATCTGTGCGACGACGGGCATGACGCCATCTGCGCCAACGGCGGCGCGGGCGGCCTCACGCAGGCCGCCGCGTATCTGCCGCCGCTCGTATCGGCGATCACCTCATCGCCGGCCTACCAGCAGAGCGGCCTGCTGATCATCACCTACGACGAGGGCGAGGGCGACGACAGCTCGTGCTGCGGCGAGTTCCCGGGTCCGGACGAGGTCAGCAACGGCGGCCAGCCCGGCGGATCCGGACCGGGCGGCGGCGTCGTCGGCGCGGTCCTCCTGTCGCCGTTCATCCAATCCGGGACCGAGTCGAGCACCCCCTACAACCACTACTCGATGCTCGCCACGGTCGAGGACATCTTCGGATTGCCCCGGCTCGGGGAGGCGGCCTGCGTCGCGGGCTTCGGGACCGATGTCTTCGACCAAGCCCCCGGTTACAGCGCCGGGCCGGCCCAGCCCAGCTCGGCAAACTGCTCGCCGGCGCCGAACAACATCGCCACCACGCCCACTCCGACCAACCCCACACCGACGCCGACGCCGACCACCCCGATACCGACCCCGACGCCAACGCCGGTCACGCCCGCGGTGAAAGTGACGCCGGCCGATTCCTCGCTTCATCTGTCACCCGCCGCGCTGACGCCCGGCAGAAAGCCGTCCAAGGGAGGGTCGCTGGCGATCGTCTACGCCGATTCGCAGGCGTCGCTGACGACGTTCACCGTGTCCAGGCTCGTGTCCGGCTACCTCCACGGGCGGACCTGCACGGCCCTGAAAGCGCACCACCGCCGGCCCGCCCACACCAGCGCGTGCACCGTCGCCGTCGAGGTCGGGACGTTCACGCACCGGGACCGTGCCGGCGCCAATCGGATCGTCTTCGACGGTCGCCTCGGCGGGCGTCTGCTGGCTGCCGGTTCCTACGAGCTGCAGGCCGCTCCGACGCTGGCCGGCGTCCACGGGCATGTGATCAGCGTGCGCTTCACGGTGAAGTGACGCAGAGGCTGCGGCGGAGGGCGCAACGATGTGGGCGGCTGATCGCGTCTGCGGCGCGCGCGTCGTCACCGCGCTTGCAGGACCTTCTGAATCGGGGCGCCCGGATGTGAACCGGGGACCTCCTGTTCCGAAAGCAGGCCACGCGTCGCGAACGGTTGCGTGGAGTCGCATCCTTTACCTGCAAATGCTGGGTTTCTGAAGGATGCGAGACAAGCCCGAAAGGCGAGTCGTTGCAAGCTCACGGCTCGCATCCGCTCGACCGTTGCCGGCGCGAGCGGCCGGACCTCCCTGCGCGTGGCTGTAGGCGTCCTCGAGGTCGGCGACCGCCAGCCGCTCCGGAAACCGTGGGGCAAGTGCTGAACATGGTACGATTCGCGTATGTCCCACAGTCATCGGATCGTCGTTGGGGATCGCGGCCGGCTCGTGCTCCCGTCCGCCGTCCGCTCACAGCTCGGCCTCAAGCCGGGCACGCCCATGCTGCTCGACACCGAGCCTGACGGAACGCTGCGGCTGCGTCCCTACCGCACCGTCGCCGACAGCGGCCGTGGCCTGTTCGCCGAGGACGGCGGCATGGTCGACGAGCTGCTCGCTGAGCGCCGCGCGGCCGCCGCGGGCGAGGACTGAGCAGCCCGTATGGCCGAGAGGGTCTCGGCGGTCCTGGACGCCTCCGCCCTGCTGGCCTACCTCGCCGACGAACCCGGCGCCGACACGGTCGCTGACGCGATCGCCGCCGGCGTCGCGATGTCGATCGTCAACGTCGCCGAGGTTCTCAGGACGCTCGCCGGCCGCGGCCACGACCCCGCCAAGGCCGCGCAGGACCTCACCGAGCGGGGGCTCCTGGACGGGGCGATCACGATCGAGCCGCTGCCCCTCGCCGACGCCGTCGAAATCGCGCGGCTGCGGCCGCGCACCCGCGCCGCCGGCCTGTCGCTTGGCGACCGGGCCTGTCTCGCGCTCGCGCGACGCCTCTCCGTCCAGACGCTGACCGCCGATCAGGCATGGGTCGGCGCCGAGCTCGGGGTCGATGTCGTCGCGATCAGGCCGGCGTCGGCCTGATCGGATGAGCGTTTCCTCGGCACCCCCCCCGCGTCAGGGTCTCGGTGGCGGGCTCGCGAGCAGCGCGCGCCAGCGGTCAACGAGCTCGCGTGCGCTGTCGGTGGTGTCGGGGCCGTGGAGGTGCATCACAGCGTTGAGCAGGGCTGTCTTGTCGACGTCGAGGTGTTCGGCGCGCAGCTCGGTGACGATCTCGTCGAGGCGGTCCCAGAGCGGCGGGAACAGCCGGACGGGGACTTGGACCTTGCGCATTCCCGCGTATGGGTTCGTCGCGGCCGCGGGCCGTGCGGGCTGGGGCGGCGGGGTCCTGGTCGAGCTCGGCGCCGACCGGCGCGGCGCGCGTCGCGGTTTGCTGGTAGGGGTCGCCGGCGGCTCGGTGCGCTCCGCCTGCTCGGGCTCGTTGACCTGCGTCGGCGCGATGGCGACGGGGTTATCGACGAGCGAGATGGTTGGGCGGCTGCTCATGCGACCGGCCTCAGGGCGCCGCGCTGCGCGGCCAGAGCGCCAGCGAACGTCCGGTAGGCCAACGCGCCGGCGCTGTCGGCGCTGTCGGCGCTGCGCTGAGGAGCGGACGGCTTGCGTTCTGGAAGTCGGCGCGCAGCGGGATCTCGGTGCCTGCGATCGGTAGGCCGAGCTTGGGCAGCTGCTTCCTGCAAGGGCCTGTTCTGCAGGACTTTCGCGAAAATCGGGGCGCCCGGATTTGAACCGGGGACCTCCTGCTCCCAAAGCAGGCACGCTACCAAGCTGCGCCACGCCCCGCGCGCCGTCATTCTATTGGACGGCGCTCCCCGGCCGATCCGGCCGGTTCCGGCTCGGGCCGCGCGCACGCGCAGACCGGCCGCCGTCGGCTAGCCTCGACGGTCGCCGATGGCCGAGATCCAGCCCCTACGCGCACTGCGCTACGACCCCGACCGCACCGGTGGCCTCCAGACCGTCGTCGCTC